>JADGNO010000239.1 GCA_017883405.1 Occallatibacter sp.
CAGCCGTAACAAAAGTATGCTTGCTGAGTGCGCATGCAAGCCGCCGCAGGTCGTCGTTATCGATCGAGTCTGCGATTGCGACTGATATACCCGAAGAACGCAGCGTGGCGATTCGTTCCCGAATCGCGTCTGCAGATTTTCCAACGGTTCGGTAATCGATCAGTCCCACCTTGCGCCGTTTATCGCCGTGAATCTGCTGGCCCAGGAAGCGCACCAGATTGGCATCTGTCATCGGCGTCAGCGGATGATTGCGCATCCCGCTTTCACTCAGCAGCACATCGCCCACGAACAGGTGGCCCCGATACACGGTTCGTTGATTGTCAGGGAATGATGGAACAACGACGCTGAAGTCGCAGTTCAACTCGTCCATCATGGCCTCAATCACCGGACCAATATTTCCTTTTGGAGTGGAGTCGAACGTTGAGCAAATTTTAAAATAAATCTGCCGCACACCCTGTTTCCGAAGCCATCGGCAGGCGGCAAGCGATTGCGCAACGGCTTCTATGGGGGGTATGGTTCGCGATTTCAGCGCGACAACAATGGCATCGGCCGGCAGCGATCCTGTCGACCGCGGCACATCCACCGTCAGTGCTACCCGCATCCCCGCGCGCACCAGGTTATTGCAAAGGTCCGTCGCGCCGGTAAGATCATCTGCGATACAGCCGAGGATTGGTTGGTTCATTGAGTCCGTTTCAGTATGCGCCAGCAGCCAAAGGCCGTATTTGTTGAACTCGAATCCTTATCACGATCAGCTTTGCGGCTGGGCTACAAAGAGAGCCCTTGCAGCGCAAAAACACGGGCCACGAATTCTGCCAAACCTGCCGGCCGGTCAGGCCGGTGTTAACCACGCCTCGTTAGGGATTCAGGCAACTCCCACCGGCAATCGTATCAATCATAATAGATATAATCATCGCTGTTTCAACAATTTAGGGTATTTAAGGTTGCTCAGGTCCAAAGCCGATGTTTCGATTAATCTCGCAACGCAGTACTGTGACAAAGTTTCATCAACCTTTAGGCGCATTCGTTCGTCTACTAAACAGCCAATCACTGTAGTTCAGGTTTCGGGCTTTGGCACTCCCGGAAACAACGCGCAAATGCAGGGAAAGATGAATGTATTGCGCCCAAGAGAATGCTGCGCGGTTCCGTGCTGCCACCGAACGATCGGGCACCAGAACTGACGCAGACCCACAGGCGACTGGGGCAACATTTGTACTATTCAAGCGAGGAGCACGTGCAAGTTCGATCGAGTAATATCCGCATCTTTTCTGTATTAGCTTTGGGTCTGGCTGGCGTGTTGGCTGGATTTGGACAATCACAAACGCCCGCTCCTGTCCGCACTCCTTCCCCGGGAACGACACAGGCTCGCAGAGCTCCGGTTGCAACCGCAACTGTTCGCGGCACGATTGCCGACCCCACTGGGGCATTGATTCCGGGCGCGAAGGTCAATCTTACCGGTCCCACTGGCACTGTTGTGGCCACCACAACGTCCGACACATCCGGTACTTATACATTCGCTAATCTTGCGCCAGGCACGTATTCGGTCCACGCAGATTTCGCGGGCTTCGCTCCTGTTGCAGTTCCAGTGTTTGCGGTTACGGCAGGGCAGGTAAAGCGCATCGAAATTGCGATGTCCACGGTCGTCGAACAGCAGAGCGTTACCGTCACGGACGAAGAAGCGCCAATGGTCAGCGTGGAAGCCAGCGGCAACTCAAGTTCGGTAGTCCTCAAGGGTAGCGATCTTGATGCGCTTTCAGACGATCCTGATGAGCTCTCGAACGAATTGACAGCCCTGGCAGGTCCCTCGGCCGGCCCCAACGGCGGCGAGGTTTACATCTCCGGTTTCACCGGAGGGCAGCTTCCGCCCAAGTCTGCGATTCGCGAAATCCGCGTCAACCAGAATCCATATTCGGCGGAATTCGATCACATTGGATATGGGCGCATCGAAATTCTCACCAAACCCGGCACCGACCAATTTCACGGGCGGTTCTTCTCGCAAGGTAACGACGACGCCTTCAACACCGGCAATCCTTTTACAGCGAACATTCCGGCGTATCACAGCATCATGTATAACGGCTCGGTAAGCGGCTCGCTCGGCAAGAAGGCTTCCTACTTCTTCAACGTGGCGCAGCGCAATAACCAGAACGCAAGTGTTTACACTGTGACCACGGCGGCCAAAGATCAAACGACAGGCATATACAGCGCCAGCAAGCTCTCCGGGGGTATCTTCAATCCCACAACGTACACCAATATCTCGCCGCGGTTTGACGTTCAGTTGGGAGATAAGCACACTCTCACATTGCGCTACCAGTTCGAGCGCTCCAGCGAGAGCGGCGGGATCAGTTCTTTACAAACGCCCGAACAGTCCTCTGCTTCGCACTCGACGGAACACACAATCCAGCTCAGCGACGCATTCATCATCAATGACCACATCGTGAACGAAACGCGCTTCCAATACCTACGCGATGTTGAGCGTTCAACCCCCGTCAGCACGGCGCCGGGCGTATCGGTAGCGGGCGCATTTTCGAGCGGCGGTTCCGGTTTCCAAGCCTCAAACGATCATGAGGACCGCCTGGAACTGCAGAACATAACCACGATGTCGGCCGGAAAACATGCCATCAAATTCGGCACGCGCTTGCGCTACAACCGGGACGCAAATACCACGAACGCGGGTTACAACGGTTCGTTCAGTTTCTCGTCACTCAATTCGTATCTCACCATGCTGAACGGGCTGGCCCAGGGCCAAACCTATACGCAGATCGCGGCAGCCGGCGGCCTGCCTCAAAAGCTGAACTACACTACCGGCGACACCAATGTTCTCGTGTCGGATTTTGACGGCGCGCTCTTCTTCCAGGATGACTGGAAGGCCAATCAGTTCCTGACGCTGTCAGGTGGATTGCGCTGGGAATCGCAAAACCACATTGGCGATCACAGCGATTTCGGGCCGCGCGTTTCATTTGCATATGCGCTCGATGGCCACAAGGATCGCAAACAGGCAAAAACTGTTTTGCGCGGTGGATACGGATACTTCTATGACCGGCTCCGTCTTGGCAGTCTGCTCAATGCCACGCGCTTTAACGGCGGCGCGACAAGTCAGACTCAAATCACGATTACAAATCCAACCTGCTTTGACCCCGCGAGCTTGAGTTCAATTTTGGCTAACCCGTCGGCGTGCGGCGCGGCCAGTGCGGTGGCAAAGACGGTGGTGCAAATTGCACCCGAATATAAATCGCCATATCAGGGGCAGTTCAGCGCCAGCATGGAACGGCAACTTACGAAGACGACTTCCATGACACTGACGTACATGCACTCCTACGGACTGCACCAGTTCGTCACGCGCGACGCCAATGCTTACCTTCCCGGTACTTATGTTTACGGCGACGCTACTAAAACCGGAGTGCGGCCAAACCCGAACGGCGGACTTGTTCAGCAGGTTTATCCCGAAGGAATCTTCAAGCAGGATCAGCTGATCGTCAACATCAACGCGCGGCTTACGCGCAGCATGAGCATCTCAGGTTTCTACAACTGGACGACTGCCAAATCCAATACAGGCACCGCATCGAACTCCTACAACCTCATGCAGGATTATCGTCGCGCACCATTTGCGCAGACCAACATGCTCTTCCTCATGGGTAATTACACTGATCGATTCGGGATCACGTACAACCCGTTCCTGATCGCGCAGTCAGGACGCCCCTATAACTTCACCTCTCCAATCGATCTCTCTGGGGACAACTTCTTCAACAACCGTCCTTCGTTGGTCGATTCGACAAAGTGCACCGCAGGTTCCTCGCAGTACTTCCAAACTCAATACGGGTGCTTCAATATCATTCCGCAAGTTGGCGAAACAATCGTTCCTGGCAACATGGGCAATGGACCTGCAGCGATGGCCTTCAACCTGCGCGTAAGCCGTACGTTCGGTGTCGGGCCCAAGCGTGAATCTGCCGCGAACAAGAATGCAGGTCCGAGCGGCCCAGACGGCGGCCCGCCTCCGGGTGGCGGCCCACCCCCAGGTGGCGGTGGTGGTCGTGGCGGCTTCGGTGGTCCCGGCGGTGGTGGTGGCGGTGGCGGACGCGGCGGTTTTGGTGGTGGCGGCGGCATGATGGGCGGTGGCTTTGGCGGCGGCGCCAGCAATCGCAAATACGCGCTCAACTTCAGCGTTCAGGCGTTGAACCTGTTCAACAACATCAACTATGGCCAGCCCATCGGAACGGTGAACTCGCCGCGGTTTGGCCAGTCAACTAGTCTCGCCCCCGGAATGTTCTCCCAGGGAGCGGCATCGCGCCGCGTCTTCATCCAGGCAGGATTTAATTTCTAACGTCCCGCCTGCAAACAATAAAAACAAGGCCGAGACTGATTCAACAGTCTCGGCCTCTTTCTTTGCAACCGATTTTCCCCAACTAAACTGCATCCTAGAACTTTCGGTTCCAGTCCCTAGGCCAGCGCTCCACAACAACCTTAGTCTGCGTGTAGAACTCCACTGCGTGATGTGCCTGCGCGTGCAGATCACCAAAGAAGCTCTCTCCCCAGCCGCTGAAAGGGAAGCTCGACATCGGAGCGGCGACTCCCACGTTCACACCCACGTTGCCTGCATTCACTTCGTAGCGGAAACGGCGCGCATTCGCGCCATCTGAAGTAAAGATGCAAGCCATGTTGCCGTAGCTGCGATCGTTCACAAGTGCGATTGCCTCATCAATTGTGTTGGCGTGCATCAGGCTGAGAACAGGTCCGAAGATTTCTGTCCGCGCTGCTTCTGCGCTGGGTGCAACATCATCCAGCACCGTCGGAAAAACGAAGTAGCCATCTTCATATCCATCCACTTTGCGATTGCGGCCATCTACCAGCACGCGTGCCCCATCGGACTGGCCTTTTGCAATCAGGCCCTCAATGCGCGATTTACTTTCAGCTGAAATTACCGGCCCCATTTCAATTCCTGGAGCAGCGCCGTAGCCCGTTTTGCGACTCTGCGCAGTGGCCACAATCTGCTCTGTGAATGGCGCTCGCGCATCGCCCACTGATATCGCGACGGACGCAGCCAGGCATCGTTGACCCGCGCAGCCAAAGGCGGAGTCGGCAAGAATGCGCGTGGTCATTTCCATGTCGGCATCCGGCATCACCACCACGGGGTTTTTGGCGCCGCCCTGACACTGCGCACGTTTGCCATTGGCTGCGGCGCGGCTGTAGATGTAACGCGCAGTCGCGGTCGAACCAACAAAGCTGATAGCGCGAATAGCAGGATGATCCAAAATCGCATTGACCGCTTCGCGGCCACCGTTTACCAGTTGCAATACGCCCGGCGGAAAGCCAGCCGCCTGAAACAGGTTAAACAGCTTTTGAGAGGTGATAGGCACGCGCTCTGATGGCTTCAAAATGAAACAGTTTCCAGCCGCGACTGCGTAAGGCAGAAACCAGAACGGGATCATGCCCGGGAAATTGAACGGCGTAATAGCTGCCACCACACCCAGTGGTTGCCGAATCATGTGTTCGTCAATGCCAGCTGCTATGTCTTCATTGTTGGTGCCCTGAATCATGATGGGCATGCCACACGCGGTTTCTACATTCTCAATGGCGCGTTGCATCTCGCCGCGGCTTTCGGCAAGCGTTTTGCCGCATTCATTTGTAATGGAGAGAGCGAGATCTTCGCGGTTCGCCACCAGCAGTTCCCGCAGCTTGAACATGGGAACAATGCGATCACCCACTGGAGTGCGACGCCATCCTGCAAAGGCACGCTCGGCCGCTGCCGCTGCCTGGTTCACCTCATCAGCGGGTGAGAGCGGCACCTCAACCAGCACCTGTGCAGACGCGGGGTTCATTACCTTAAGTGTTTGTTCGGCTGCGGATGTGCGCCATGCGCCATCAACAAAATTCTGCAAGCGTTCAGTCACGGAAATCCTCCTGGGATATTATGGCGTTCGCGCTTGCGAGCTTGAGATTCGAAAAGGGAAGAGCACAGCCAGCGCGACGTTTCAAAGAGGAATCTAGGTTAAATCATCTGGCGTGTGTGGCACTAGCCTTAGCGTATCCACATTTGCGGATTGCTACTTGAAACCGCGCTCAGGCCCTGGGCCAGCAATTCTTCAACTTCTTTCAGCGTTTGTATCAGGCCGCCGCCTACGACCGGCAGATCTGGCGAGATTGACCTTACTCGATCAACAATCTTCGGCGCCACCAGTGCTGGCAACACTTCAAGCGCATCCACCCGGGAATTCTTCAACTGGTTGGTGATGGTGTCCATCGCCCCGCTATCCAGCAGAAAAGTTCGCTGAACGGCGTAAAGGCCAATTGAAAGCGCATGGCGCAAAGGGTCGAGATGCGTTGAAATAATGCCTCGAGCGCCAACGCGCTTCAGATAATTCACTGCATATCGATCGCGAGAGAATCCGTTCAGTAAATCGAGATTTACAATCGGCAGTTTGTCTGCCCGTAGAATCCGCTGAATCATCGATTCGCAGTTTTCCGGATCGCCCGTCAGCAGGTAAACAATCTTGCCGTGCGCAGCAGCCGCCTGGTCAACAAGCTCAACCTTGCGAATAGCGGGAATGATAGGAGTGGCTTGGCAGAAGACTCGAAGGGGCGAAGCTTGTTCGGACATGGCGCGCAGGTACTCCTTCGGGTATCTGTCAACAAGTCTGTAACACGGCACAGACCCGCGTCAATTTATTCGCAAATCTGTGCCGTGTCAAAGCGCGCGCACATCAACATTCTTCGCAGATATAGCCCCTGGCAATTGCACTGAAGTCGGCAAGCTGCTGCTCACGCCAGCTCTCATTCCGTTTAAGTTCCGCGGTTAGTAGAGTCGCCACGGCTGGAGCCGCTTCCATAGCAGCCCGTGCATCAAGAAAAAGTGCTCGCGTACGTCGCGCCATGACGTCTTCCACTGTTCGCGCCATCTCGAACCGAGCTGCCCACACTACTTCGCGCATCCGGAAAGGCAGCCGTGGATGGAGCAATGAATCAAGCTCAGCATTCCCAGCTGAAAGCGCGCGAACCGCCGGCAGATCCGATCCGTACACGTTCTCCCAGTCCAACTCACCCTCGACGCGATCCGTTGTCCAGCCATGAATCTTCAGATCGAGAGTGCGCGATTGAGCTTTCGGCAGCCCCGCTACATCGCAAGCCCGGTTAATTGTGTCAAATCCCATGCGGCGGTACGTCGTCCACTTGCCGCCCGTTACCGTAATCAGTCCCGTAGGCGAAACCAGAATCGTATGATCTCTCGACAGCTTCGATGTCTTCGCATTGCCTTTCTTCACCAGCGGCCGCAGTCCCGACCAGACGCTCAGGATTTCTTCGGGGCGTGGCAAGTGGCCGAAATAGCGCGCAATGTGGTCGAACAGGAAATTCTTTTCCGAGTTCAATGCCCGTGGTTCTACTGCCGCACCCTCGACCGATTCATCGGTAGTGCCCACAATGGTTGCGCCATGCCATGGAATTGCAAACAATACGCGCCCGTCAGCGGTTTTCGGAATCATCAGCGCCGTGTTACCAGGCAGGAACGAATGCGGTAAAACAAAATGCGTTCCCTGGCTCACGGCAAGCAATTGATTATGCGGTTGGTGATCCATCGCCAACGTGCCTTCAACAAATACGCCGCACGCGTTGATCACGGCCTTCGCAGGCACATCAAATTCAACGCCGGTTTCCACGTCGCGTGCTTTAATTCCAGTGACTTTGCCGTGGTTTTCAAGCAGCCCAACCGCCTCAACGTAGTTGATTGCTGTCCCGCCCAGGTCCTGCAAAGTGCGCAGCAAAGCGACCGCATAGCGCGCATCATCAAACTGCCCATCGTGATAAAGGATTCCGCCGCGCAATCCCTCGCGCTTGATGCCGGGAAGTTTCTCAGCAGTCGCACGGGCCGAAAGAATTTCGGACCGGCCAAGCGACAACTTGCCTGAAAGCCACTCGTACACCTTCAGTCCAAAACCATAATAGGGAAGGGACGCGTAGCTATACGCCGGCACTACGAACTGTTGGTCATGAACAATATGCGGCGCATTGCGCAGCATGTGGCCCCGCTCACGCAATGCATCGCTCACCAGCGTAATGTTCAGTTGCTCGAGATAGCGAACGCCCCCATGCACAAGCTTGGTGCTGCGGCTGGACGTGCCTTTCGCAAAATCGAATCGCTCCACGAGTAGCGTTCGATAGCCGCGTGACGCGGCCTCAACTGCGGCGCCTAAACCAGTGGCACCGCCTCCAATAACCAATACGTCCCAAGCCTGAGTGGTGCGGCCTAGCTCATTCAGAATTTCTTGTCTTGTGATCACGCCTATATTCCTTTCGAAATTGCCAGATGACTGAGAGCAACCTGATTCAGGCGACGCGCCGCGCGCAGCGCAATCAGGCGCTACGGCGTAATGGCACAAGCCAATACGATGCCTTGGATCAAGGTTGGATGATTATTTCCGCCCAGTCTCTGGTCTCTATAGGGCGTAGATCGGTGGGCCGAATTGCTTCGGAGTCTTGCATGGCAACCGGCACAAAGTCTGCGCCAATTGCTGACTCAAGTTTAGCACCAACTATCTGTATGGTTCCTGAACTCGGATGATAGAGGCGTCGTTTTAAGAAATCAGCAATGGAAAGCGCCGGCCATCCTGAGGATGACCGGCGCAACTACGGAATACTCGACTAATAAATAACCTTCAGGCCGAACTGTATGATGCGTGGCTCAAACGTGCTTGAAATCACGCCCCCGCTGGTTGGTGTGCCTCCCAGAGTGCCGCCCAGGCCGCTGGAGGGCAGGTATAGATTGGCATGGTTGAAGATGTTATAGAACTCACTGCGGAATTCCACCTTCATATTCTCGACCGGAACAGCGAACTGCTTGTTGATGCTCAAGTCCGTCTCGTAGAAAGCCGGCGTACGGCCGGGATTCCGCGATGCATTGCCGAATGGGCTGAGCAATGCTCCGCTGCTGCTTTTTGTGGCAGGCAGCGCAAAGGCAGCAAAGTTTACGTACTGAACGTAGCCAGTATTTGCCGCGCGCACGCTTCGGCCCTGCGTAATCGGAGTACCGGTAACGCGGTTCGGGCGGTACTCGTTTGCACCGCGGTATGTCGCCGCAATCTGCGGTGAAACAGCCGTCGCGGAATTGGGGCCGTAGGTCAGGTTGAACGGCGTCCCAGCCTGTGCAAAGTTAATGGCGCTCAATTGCCAGCCACCAAGGATTGCGTTTTCCGCCCCGTTTAGGCCGTTCAGGAACCGCTTACCGCGGCCAAACGGAAGTTCGTACACCAGGCTTGTAATGTTTGCAATCGGAAGGTTGTAATCGGACTGAGAATAATCCGCATTGATGTTGTTGGCATCCTGCGGCGAAGGTGTGTTGCCTTCAAGAGACGCCGATGCATTATCGAGCGAGTGCTCCCAGGTAAACGAATTCAGCAGGGTGAGACCGCCAACGAACTGCTGTTGATAGCGAGCCTGCAGCGCGTCGAAATGCGAAAAGAATATATTCGGCGCCGCCGTAATGTCGCTGGGCCAGTTTGCATAGGGCCGGGCAAAGTTGTTAGCGGGATTCTTCTGATTGGCGTTCAGGAAGCCTTCAAGCTTGAGACCGTGGCTGCCTACGTACGCAACATCGACAACAATGTTCTTTCCCAACTCTTGCTGCACATCAAAGTAGTAGTTCTCAACGTAGCTGTCCTTCCGGTCTTTAGGAAGGTAGGTAATGTTATCGGTAGCCGGGTTGAATGTCGTCACCAGCCCCGCAGGATAACCCTGGTCGGCAGTCACGTAACAGCTCGCCGTGGTCGTGTTGATTGCAATAATCTGGGCCGGTACCGGGTTGCAATGGTTGCTGGCCGTTGGCGCCGGCTGAGTTACGCTGGCAAACTGCGCCTGCGGCGCATTGATGCCGAGCATATCGCCCGAACCGGCGCGTGAGTAGTGAACGTACCCGATCCCGAAACCGCCACGGATCGACGTCCTTGGAGTCGCGCCAAATGCAAATCCCACGCGCGGGCCGAAATCACCCAGCGTGGGATTGACCAGCGCTTTCCCGTAAACTCCGCCGGTCGACACTGGCGTGATGCCATTTCCCTTCGTAGCGCCGGGAGCGATCGTGAGAACAGTCTGCGTTGTCGGATCGAAGTTGGAGATGTAATTGTTTTGCTCGGAGTAGGGCGACCCGTACTCCCACCGCAGGCCGAGATTCAATGTGAGTTTTGGTGTGACTTTCCAGTCGTCCTGAGCGTACACACTTTGCATCGTCTGGCGCAGGTGAACTACAAAGTAGTTTGCCAGCGAGTATTGGCTGGTATTTCCAAATAGAAAGTCAGCCCAGTAATTGTCGGTCACAGCAGAGCCGCTCACCGTGCTGTATCCACCGCTATAGGTGAAAGAACCATAAAGCGGGTTGTTGTCGTTGACGGCCATCCAGATGTGCTCATACTCGTAGCCGAATTTGATCGAGTGGCGCCCGCGCACCCAGGTGTAGTTGACTTTTGGATCGAGGAGCGCAGGGTTCTGCCATTGCGGATTGGTACTCTGGCGGCCAAAGTTGTTGAATCCGGAAATCGAAACCTGCGGCAATCCGCCGGCGATGTTAGAAGGGACGTTTTGCAGGCCGGGAATCGTAAAGAAATTCTGGCCGATTGAAAGCGTGTATTTGCCGGCTTTGGTGCGTGACAATCCAAGTCGCGCATCGAGTACCTTATTCGATCCCATGGTGTGTGTGTACCCGAGTGCGATCTGCTGATCGAGAATGCGAATAGTACCGTTCTGCGTACCATCAAGCGGCAGCGGAATCGTGGGATAGTTAACGCCCGTCTCCTTGCGGTCACTGATGCGCAGGAACCAGTCGCTGTTCGCGGACTGATGGTAATCAAGGCGAAGATCGCCCTTGTCGGATTTGTCGGTGAACGGCGCTTCGACTGCGTAGTCGTTCGAGTTGAGACCGGTTGTGGAAAGGCCGCTCGTTGGCAGCGCCGTGATCTTTTTGAAATATGAAACGATCTGCGCCGAGAGTGGATTGATAGCGCCACCTGGTATGGCAGTGTTCTTCGGATATACATTGCCGGTAATCGGGTTTTTCACATCGACAACCAGAATGCCGTTCAGCTCGTTCTGTGTAGGCAGCGAATAAACCGTTAGCGGCTTCAGCGTTTGCCTGAAGCCTTCCCAATCGAGAAAGAAGAACATTTTATCTCTAAGGATCGGGCCACCAAAGTTCACGCCATATTGGTTACGGTTGAAAGCAGGCTTGATAAAGGGGACGGAGTTGCCCGTGTTTGATACCAGCGTCGGCTTGAAGTAGCCTGCAGCATTCAAGTCCGTGTTGCGAATGAATTCGTAGGCCGTAGCGTGCAAGCTGTTGGTGCCGCTTGCAGAAGCCACGTTGATGGTTGCGCCGGAGCCTCGTCCATATTCAGCGTTCTCGTTGTTGGTTACCACGTTCCACTGCGCCACTGAATCAGGTGGAATCGCAATGATCTGATTGTCGAATCCCTGGTTGCTCTCGCCGTAGGCGTTATTATCCATGCCATCGAGCATGAAGTTGTTGAACATGCTGCGCTGGCCATTCACGTTGTAAGCGCCGGCGCGCGCAAGGCTGTTGATCGAGCTGGTGGTTGCGGAAGTGGGAGCCTGGCGCGATCCCGGAACCAGAGCGAGCAAATCAGAGTAGTTGCGGCTTACCAGGGGGAATGCTGCGGTCTGGTAGCCGGTAACAGTTTCGCCGTTCTCGCTGGATTCAGTCTGCAACTGCAATGCAACGTCGGTTACTTCAACGGTCGTCGCGCTTTTGCCAACTTCCAACGTCAGATCGAGGCGCTGACGTGCGCCCACTGAAACCGTAATGTTATCCGCCACGGCGGTGGAGAATCCATCGTGCGCTGCGGTGATCTTATACATGCCCGTATGCAATGAAGGTGCTTCGTATTCACCAGTTGATCCGGTTGTGGTTGTAAACACTGCGGCGGTGTTCTTGTTGAGAACAGTAATGGTGGCGCCTGGAACTTCGGCGCCGGTCG
>JADGNO010000240.1 GCA_017883405.1 Occallatibacter sp.
GGAGTAGTTGCGCACGTGGCCCATGTGAAGCTGGCCGCTGGGATAGGGCAGCATCTCGAGGACGTAATACTTTGGCTTGTCGCTGGTTGCTGGCTCAGCCGCATACAGTTTGGGGTCCGCAGCCCACCACTGCTGCCACTTGGGCTCAATCGCCGCCGGATCGTAACGCAGTTCTTTTTCTTCCGCCATACTTCTTCAAGTGTAAACGGAAGGGCGCGTCAGCTTTCGAGCCGGTTCTGGGGGTCATTTTTTCGGCCGGGACTCCGGAGGCACAAGGCCTGCGACACGGTAATAGACCACAAGCTGCCCGTAATGTTCACCGGAATGCTCGAGCAGGCCCCAGGCTCCGTCAGAGACGCGCGATTGCTGATTTGAGAACGGATCGACAAACAGGTCGCTCAGCCCAGCGTCTCCTTTCTGCTGGATGAGGGCGGCGCCATCTGCGAATGACTTTCGCACGAAGTCGACCACTGCTGATTTGGTCTTGTAATCGGCCCGTTGCGGGTCTCCGGATGGCGGCTTCAGGCCCTTCGCGGGGTCGATGAAGAAATAATTCGCGCCCGCTGCGTGCAACAGTTGTTCAGCAAACGTCCGTTGAGCTGGGTTCGGCCTGAAGTCGTATTTGTCTTCAGGAAAATCCTCGGCCATGGCCGTCAGTCTGCGTCCTACGTCGTTCCAGACCGCAAGAAGCGCCCGGGAAGGACTCGACGGAGGTTTGGGAGCACTGTCTTTTTGTTGAGCGGGAGCTGCCTGAAGGAATAGTCCGGTCACCAGAATGAGGGAAAGGTTCTTACTGAGAATGTTCATTGAACGATCTCCTTGTGAACATCGGGATGAAAATAAACGATAGCTCGATTCATGGGCGCAATGCGAGTGGAAATTATCGAATGCGCACCTATTTTGATTTCACCAGGCTCTTCAGCACGCGCACGTTGCGCTCCTCATCGCCGGGCTCGTCAACTGGCGTCTCGGCAATAAAGGCTGCATGGGCAAAGCGCGCGTCGTTCAACAGGCGCCGGAAGGGCTCAACCCCCATGGTTCCCTGCCCGATGTGTTCATGCCGATCGAGCTTTGACCCGCGGGCTGCCTTGGCGTCGTTGCAGTGCCACACGCGGACGGCATCGAATCCGACAGTGGCGGCAACTTTCGCCATCGTGTCCTCGTAGCCATCCGCGCTGACCATGTCGTAGCCGGCTACGTGGGTGTGGCAGGTATCGAGGCAGACGCCAACCGGCGCCGTCGCCCGCAGCCGAATTACAAGTTCCGCGACTTGTTCAAAACTTCCGCCCAGCGAAAACTCCGCCCCGGCGGTGTTCTCAATGAGAATATGGAAGCCAGTTCCCTGCCATGGCAACCCATCGATGGCGCGTGTGATCGAACTGGCAGCCAGCTTTAGACCCTCTTCGCGCGTCAGACCCTTCCACGAGCCCGGATGCAAAACCAGGTATTCCGCGCCGAGCATGAGGGCGCGCTCAATCTCTCCGCGAAATGCCTCTATGCTCTTCTCGCGCACCTCATCCGACTGGCTGCAAACGTTCACCAGGTAGCTGGTGTGGATAACCAATGGGCCTACGTCGAGTTTGGCGCGCAGTTCGCGCATCCGTTCGGCCTGTTTCGGGTCGACTTTCGGCGCGCGCCACATGCGCGGGCTCGACGAAAAAATTTGAAAGGTATTGGCGCCAATCTCACGCGCCTTCTCCACGGCGTTTGAAGCTCCGCCCGCCGTACCAAGGTGCACCCCAATCCTGATTGCCATGCGAACAGTCTAGTAGATTCGATTGTCTGCGCGCCGTAAAATAGATCAGCCACGCACGACGATGGAAATGGCAGGCTGAATTGACTCAAGACGCAATCACAATCTCGGCGGGTCCGCGGCTTCGAACGGCCATGATTCTGGCGATCGTTGCCGATGTGCTGCAGCTTGTGGTTTTTCCCCTGGTGGTCGAAGGCGCCATGTCGCCTGCCGATGACATTCTCGATCTTAGTGTTGCGGGCGTGCTGGCTTACCTGCTTGGCTGGCACTGGGAGTTTCTGCCGTCGTTCCTCGCCAAACTCATGCCGGGAGTCGACCTGGTTCCCTGCTGGACGCTTGCGGTTGCAAATGTCTATCGGAAATCGAAGCGGATTGCGGTCTCAATGGAATCGAATCGAGAGTGAGTCCCAGCAACGTGGAACGCGCGGAGATACGTCGACTGAAGATGCCAGGAATCCGCGGCGCGTAGTAGGATTCTGTGCATGATGAATATGAACCGTCGCGATCTTTGTGTAGCACTTTCGTCTTTCGCAGCGATGGCCGCCGCGTTGCCGGCTGAGGGCCAGGCTGGAGCAGCGACAACAGCGCCCGCGTTGCCTGTACTTTCGGCGCAGCGATCCTTTCCGTTTGATCAGCTACCGGTGAAGACGGGGCCGAACGGTGAGTCGCGGACTGTGATGCATGGCGTGCTGCCTACAGGCGAAGAGGTAGAGATGCATGAGACCACGCTGCTGCCGGGGCATATGCCGCATCCTCCGCATAAGCATCGGCATTCGGAACTGATGCTGATTCGCGAAGGGACGCTTGAGTTTGAAAACGATGGCAAACCAGAGCGCGTGGGACCGGGCGGTGTGGTCTTCGCTGCGTCGAACGTGATGCATGGCCTCAAGAATGTGGGCGAGACGAGCGCCAATTATTTCGTGATCGCCATCGGACACGAGTAGCAAGAGAAGACTTCAGGCAACGGGCTCCAGATGTGCGGTAAAGTGCCGCAAAAACGGAGCCTCGTAGGTCAACCGCATTCCCTTGATTTGGGATCGCCGCTCCCAAACGCGCAGAATGACCTCGACCACGTAATCGATGTGGCTCTGTGTGTAGACACGGCGTGGAATCGCCAGGCGCACCAGTTCCATCTGCGCGGCGCCGGCAAACATCAGGCTGCCAATCTCGACTGAACGGATGCCACCTTCCAGGTACAGCTCCGCAGCCAGCGCGACGCCGGGAAACTGCTCAACCGAAATGTGCGGCAGAAATGCTTTGGCGTCGATATAGATGGCGTGGCCGCCCGGCGGCTGCACAATGGGAACACCGTGCTCGGCGATGTGGTTGCCCAGGTAAGCCGTGGATGCAATCCGATAGCGGAGGTAATCCTCTTCCAGTGATTCCTGCAAGCCAATTGCGACGGCTTCGAGATCCCGACCGGCGAGCC
>JADGNO010000241.1 GCA_017883405.1 Occallatibacter sp.
CCGCATGGCCGTAGCGATCGTACGCGGCGCGCTTGTCAGCGTCGCTCAGCACCTGGTATGCCTCGCTTGCCTGCTTGAATTTCTCTTCCGCGCCGTGATCCCCAGGATTACGGTCGGGATGAAACTTCATCGCTTGCTTGCGATATGCGCTTTTCAATTCCTGGTCACTGACGTCGCGCGATACGCCAAGCACCTCGTAATAATCTGCTTTACTCACTGTTGTCTTTGGACTCATTCGCTCGTTTGTTTTGAATTGTGGGCCACGCGCACCAGCGCAGGTCGCAGCAAGCGGTCGCGCAGCCGATAGCCGCGGCGAATCTCCTCCGCTACATGCTGATCGGGCATGTCTTCTCGCTCAACGGAACCGAGAGCCTCATGTACGCGCGGATCAAACGGCTCGCCGACTGCGGGAATTGCGGTCACCTGCATCCTCTGCAACACTTCTTCCATCTGCTTGACGATAAGTGCCACGCCGGAACGAAGCTGATCGGTATTGCCGCTCGCATTAAGCGCCAGCTGAAAGTTGTCGATGACCGGCAGAAACTGATCAACCACGTTGCCGGTGGCAATATCCCGAAACTCCACCTTCTCGCGTTCGGCACGCTTACGGGCGTTGTCGAACTCCGCTTGCATGCGTGCCATGCGGTCGAGAAGCTGATCGCGCTCGACCTTTATCTGCTCAAATTCCGCACGCGAAACGGGTTCGCCGGCTTCAATGTTCGATTCTGAATTCGGTTCCTGGACCACCTGCGGGCCATTTGTAGCCTGCGGGCTGGCACTTCCATCAACGGACCCGGCAGCAATCTCCGGCGTCTCTAAATCCGCCAACTCTGTTTTATGTTTGTGCATAACTCTTTTCATCAGTCTTTATTGTCTCAAGAAATCGGCAACGCCTGATTCCATTGTATTTTCAAGCGATTTTTTAGGAGTACCCGGCCCGGTAGGGCGGGGACCGATTCCGCACGCTTAACCCCTTGGATTCATCCGGGACAAAACCGATTCATTAGCCTGCCGGCCGCTAGTCTGCAGGGGTGTCGAGCAGACGCTCTGATAACCGGGCAATGTAGCTCACTGCCTGAATCATCTCCTGGTATTGGATGCGGGTGGGCGCGATAACCGCGACCGTGCCCAGGCTGGCCCCACCCAGCCGCGCCGGAGCGCCAATCAGCACCAGGTCCTGCATGGCCGGCGAGGCTGCATCGAGCCCTACCACCACGCGCACTTCCTGCTGGCGTCCATCCACATATGCATTCAACAGCTCAATCAACCTTTGCTTTGCCTCAAGGGCCAACAGCATCTGGCGCAGGCGTTCGCGATCCACTTCATTCGTAATCAGGTTCGCCATGCCATCAACGAAGATCGCCGGGCTTGTCTCGGATGCCACAAGGGCACCGCTGCGGCACAGTTCCTCCACCGAATCCAGCAACTGCCGATAAGCTTCGCGTTCCACGTCGACGCGCCGCGTAACCTCAGCACGAATGCGATCGATGGGCCACCCGCGGAAATTCTCATTCAGATAGCGCGACGCGGTTTCCAGTTCCAGATGGCTCAGATCCTGCTCCAGCATCAACACGCGATCCTGAACCGCTCCGCCCTGCGTTACCACCACGGCCAGCACTTTGCCGGTTGCCAGGCGCGAAAAATGAATGTGCTCCAGAATCTGCTGCTCGGTCGAGCTGGCAAGCGCCACGCCCAGGCCTTTCGAAATCAGCGCAAGCACATGCGACGTCCGCTCAAGATAATCATGCGAACTGGCCACGCCAGAAAAGCTCTCTTCAATTTGCTCAAGGCGTGCGTCACTCAGCGGCGCAGGCGCGGAAGGAGACTGATGGCCAGTAGCCATTCGTGTGGACTGCGTAAGCTGCTCCACGTAGTAGCGAAACGCTGCTGCCGTAGGAATGCGTCCGGCAGAAGTGTGCGGCTGCTCAAGCAAACCCGTCTCGCCCAGTACAGCCATCACGTTGCGAATCGTCGCGGAGCTCAGGCCTTCGCGGTCCGCAAAAAGGCGGGCAAGCGCCTGCGACGCCACCGGTTCGCCTGTAGCGATATACATCTCGATGACCGCTGTTAATACCATCCGCTCGCGCGGGCTCAGGCGTAGATCAGGCATTTCCCCAGCTCTCCATCCGGGCTGCGTTCAGCGGCACAAAAGCTTCTGGCCAACTTCTGATTGCAACCTTGGACATATCCGCTAAACCTTTGACGGCAAAGCAATTAATAGAGGAGAATACACCGTCCTTTAATTAAATTGTAGGTACGCTCCAAGTGCTATGTCAAGGAACCAACGGAATACAACTCAATTCGGATATCGCTCTGCCAGGCCGGCGCGGACATTTTCCAGCTTGCCTGACCACTAGCCCGGTGAGAATATGTCAGGCATGGCAATGTGCCGAGTTAACTCCGCATCCGAATTGAGATTCCTGCAATTCGTATTGCTAAGCTTTGGCTTGATGTCGCTGTTATTGGCCTTAAATCTCAAGCATTGGGCATTCGGGGTCTGCTTTCTCGTCTTAATCCCAGTTGCGTCGATCAAGGCATTCATGGATTAACGCCGGAAGCGAAACGTAATTGCGAACAACTCCATCCTGAACAGCACCTCACATTCAAACTGAAATACCTTTAATAAAACGGGCTACACCGCTCCCTGCGCGTCTATCTGGTTTTCAACCTTTTAACTTATTGCCGTCGGCAGTCGGAAAGTAGAAGATGGGGTTGCACACGCCCTATGCGGGATCCAAACTTGAAACGACCCTACAAAGTTTCTTCGCATGCCGCAGCCATTCTGTGCGCCGTTGCCCTTGCATTTTCAGCGCAGGTAGCGCGCACGCAAGCCGCGTCGGCTCCAGCGTCATCCTCTCCTACGCTCGAAATGCAATCGTGGCAGAAAAACCTGGCGGGGTGGCGCACGCAGCGCGAGATGCAGGTTTCTGCGCGGGATGGCTGGTTGACGCTGGCTGGACTGGAATGGCTCAAGCCCGGCGTGAACACCATCGGCTCCGCAGCCGACAACTCAATTCATTTGCCGCAGCAGGCCCCGGCCCACCTGGCGATGTTGACCATCATGGGTGGCGCGCACACTGCCGCAAACGCGAAGTCCGCGGAAGACTCCGTCGTTCAGCTTCTTTCGCCGGCAGGTGGATTCCAGCCTGACTTTACCGTGGACGGCAAACCCGCTCGCGAAGGCTCAGTGCAAGTGGATGGCGCCAATGCCTCCACCATGGCGTGGCGTGGCTTGAGTTTCGCAATTCTGAAGCGCGGCGACCGGCTTGTGTTGCGCATCAAGGATGCCGATTCAGTCATGCGAACCAGCTTCAAAGGGCTCAACTGGTATGCACCGAACCCCGTGTACCTGGTGACCGCGCGCTGGATTCCTTTCAAGCCAGCCATCATTGAGGAGATCCCCACCGTGATTGGCACCATGCTCAAGCTGCCGGCGCCGGGGCTGGCCATGTTCATGCTCAACGGCAAAATCATGCAGCTTGAGCCGGTGATTGAAGACCCGGCCGGTAAGACACTTTTTTTTATTTTGCGCGACGACACCAGCAAAACCACGACTTACGGCGGCGGAAGATTTCTGCACACTGGGCTGCCCGATCGAGGACTGAACGAGCCCGGCAACCTGGTGCTCGATTTCAACCAGCTTGAAAACCCGCCCTGCGCCTATACGAACTTCGCCACCTGCCCACTGCCTCCCAAGCAGAACCAGCTCGAAACGGAGATCAGAGCGGGAGAGAAACGTTACGAAAGATAACGAGGCGTCCGTTTTAGGCCAGACAGCCGGAGAAAAATCGCAGTACAATTCCTTCTCTAAGTTGTTTAGCTGGAGTTCTGGAGGCGTTATGACGATTCTCTCCATCGCAAGAAAATCGCTTGTATGTGTGACGCTGGCTCTCGCTTGCAGCTTAAGCGCGCCATCCGGTCACGCCGTTTCCGCAAAAGGCCTTGAGAAACAGGCAAAAAAGATAGAGAGCAAGCTCGCCCGATTCCCCAAGGGAGCATTTCTGCACCTGCGCTTTCGCGATGGCAGCGACAGCAACGGAAAGCTGGGCCAACTGTCAGACAACAGCTTCTCGTTTACCAACTCTGACTCCAACACCGATGAGACACACACCTACAGCGATGTGACCGATATAGAGAAGGGCAAAACCTATATCGGCAAAGACTCGGAGTCGCACAGCCGCTTCCACCTGCC
>JADGNO010000242.1 GCA_017883405.1 Occallatibacter sp.
CCAGCAGAAAGCAGCGCCGCCGACGGCTGGCGGGGCGGCAGCGCAGGGACTCCCTGTTCAAACTTCCACAGTGGTCCTAGCGCCCGTGCCGCAGAGCAGCGAGTATGTTGCGACCATCAAGTCACGCCGCTCCACCGCCATGATGCCACAGGTGAGCGGAATTCTGACCGAGATCCTTGTCCACTCAGGCGATCACGTGAAGGCTGGCCAGAAGATGATGGAGATCGATTCGCGTCAGCAGCAGGCCACTGTAAGCGAGAAGCGCGCCACCGAACGGCAGAAGAAAGCGGTCTACGACTACCAGACCACCGAAGCCGACCGGCAGCGCAAGCTGTTTGAGGCGGGCGTGACCAGCCGGTCGGTTTACGATCAGTCGCAGCAGGCATTTGACAACGCCAAGGCGGACTATGAGGCTGCAGCGGAGATAAGCAAGACACAGCAGCAGTTGCTGGATTACTACACGATCCGCGCGCCCTACGATGGCGTGGTGGGCGATGTTCCCGTGCATATTGGCGACTATGTTGCTCCCTCAAGCACCTCTCCGTTGACCACTGTCGATGAGGGCAAGGATCTGGAAGCCTATGTTTATGTGCCTACGGAGCGTGCCGGCCAGATCAAGATGGGCCTGCCCATCGACCTGCTGGACAACAGCGGCAACCTGATCGAGAAGACGAAGGTCGATTTTGTATCGGCGCAGGTGGATATGTCGATGCAGGGGATTCTGGTGAAGGCGCCGGTTCACTCCGCGCCTGAGCGGTTGCGCAATGCACAGCTGGTTAAGGCCCGCGTGATCTGGACGACGACGCCGATGGCGGTTGTGCCGGTTTTGGCTGTGATTCGTCTGAGTGGGCAGACATTTGTTTACGTGGCAAAGCAGCAGAATGGCCGCTACTTCGCCATGCAAACCGCAGTCACGCTGGGCGACTCGATCGGCAATATGTATTCCGTTGCCGCAGGACTGAACCCTGGGGACAAGGTAATCATTTCAGGCACTCAGTTCCTGGTGAATCAAATGCCGGTTATGCCCATGGGAAGCTGATGTTGCTCGCCGGTCCAAACGCCATGCAGGCGGAATGATCCGGCGCCAGCTGCTCGCACCATCATCGTCCTCTACACCGGCCGCACATTGAAAGTGCCGCAAGGGCCGGCTGCTAAAGCAGCTTGCCCGCTTTGAAGGAAAGCAGGCTCACGTTGTTTGTTGATTTTTTTATTCATAGGCCAGTTTTCGCCACGGTCTGCGCCTTGCTCATCATTCTGAGCGGCGCCATTTGTATTCCGCTATTGCCCGTCGCAATGTACCCTACGCTGGCGCCGCCGCAGGTGTCGGTCTCAACCAACTACGTAGGAGCCAACGCCGAGACGGTGGAGAAGGCCGTCACTATTCCGCTTGAAGAGTCAATCAACGGCGTTGAGGGAATGCGCTACATAAGCTCTGCGAGTACCAACAGCGGAGTCAGCCAGATCAGGGTGACGTTCACTCCGGGATACAGCCTGAACATCGCGGCAGTCGACGTGCAGAACCGCGTGGCCAGCGTACAGGGCCGTCTTCCTTCCGCAGTCAACGCAACCGGCATCACCATCACGAAAGCCGCCACCAATTTCGTCTTTGGCGCAGGTTTCTATACGCTGGACGGGCGCTACTCTACCCAATTCATCTCCAATTACCTTGACGTGTACGTGAAAGACGCGCTGAAGCGCGTGCCCGGCGTCGGCGATGTGATGATCTTCGGCGAGCGCAAATATGCCATGCGCTTGTGGCTTGACCCAGTAAAGATGGCCGCCCATCAGATCACGGCGTCCGACGTTGTGAGCGCCCTGCAGGAGCAAAATGTTGAGATCCCGGCCGGTCAGCTGGGTCAGCCGCCATCCGACGGCAAGCAGGCTTTCCAGATTCCCGTTCGCGTGATCGGCAGACTTTCAAGCCCCGAAGAATTCAACAACATTATTGTGAGCAGCAACGCCAAGGGCCTCATTCTTCTGAAAGACGTGGGCCATTCTGAAGTGGGCGCGGAAGACTACGGCAGCGCGCTCAAGTACCTGGGCCACGATGCTTCCGGCCTAGGCGTCATGCAGCTTTCCGATGCAAACGCACTTGACGTTGACAGTCAGGCCAAAGCCGTTCTGGCAGAACTTTCAAAGAGCTTTCCGCCGGGGCTGGAATACGCAATTGCATTTGACTCCACCACTGTAGTTGGCGACTCGATTCATGAAGTGCTGATAACGCTGGCCGAAGCAATCGCCATCGTCATTGCGGTTATCTTTTTGTTCCTGCTTGACTGGCGCGCAACAATCATTCCCGCCGTTACCATTCCGGTTTCGTTGATCGGCACGTTCGCGTTTATCAAAGTCTTCGGTTTTTCCGTCAATACGCTTACGTTGTTTGGCATCACGCTTGCCACGGGACTGGTGGTGGACGACGCCATTGTTGTCATTGAAAACGTGCAGCGGCATATTGCCATGGAACACTCCGATCCGCATGAAGCGACATCGCGCGCCATGGGCGAAGTTACCAGCGCCGTGATTGCCACCTCGCTGGTGCTGATTGCCGTCTTTGTGCCCGTCTCGTTCTTTCCAGGAACGACTGGCATTCTCTACCGCCAGTTCTCGCTCACCATTGCGTGTTCGATTGCGATTTCGGCATTCAACGCGCTCACGCTTTCACCGGCGCTTTCTGCAATGTTCCTGCGCGGTGAAGAGGCTCGGCCGCAACAATTGGACTTCCTGCGTATCCGGCCGCTTTCGCGTGCATTCGCAGGATTCATTCACGGAGCCGACGCATTCATCACCTGGCTTGCAAGTTCGTATGCAAAGGTCATTCACGTTGCGCTGCAGTTACGCTACCTGCTGCTTTTAATCTTCTTTGTCGGGTTGGGCGCAACCGTTTGGATCTACAGAACTGTACCTACGGGCTTTATACCGTCAGAAGATCAAGGCACTCTGATGGCCATTGTGCAAGCGCCGCCAGGCTCATCGCTCTCCTATACAGCCGCACTCGCTGACAAGGGCGCTGCCATCATCGCATCGAATCACGACGTCGCGGGCATGTTCGAGATCATTGGTTACAGCCAAAGCGGCTCCGCTTCAAACCAGGGCATGATGTATGTGCGAACCAGGCCCGCAGCTGAGCGGCGCGGCAAAGGCCACTCTACTGCAGATATCATCAAGGATGTCGCACCAAAACTGCAACGCCTGATGTTCATGCCCAATGGAGGACTGGTCGCACTGGTTGAGCCACCGGCAATTCAAGGTGTGGGCGGCTATGGCGGCTTCCAATTCGAACTTCAAGATCGCGGAGGCAACACGCTCAGCGATCTCGATCGCGTGGCGCACCAGATTGTCTCGGCTAGCCGCAGCGAGAAGCAGCTTACCAATCTGCTGACGACATTTTCTGCAAACGATCCTCAGGAACAGGTCACAATTGACCGCGACAAAGCCAAGGCCATGGGTATTCCGCTTTCCCAGATCACCAGCACGCTCGGTGTATTCATGGGATCGCAATACGTGAACGATTTTGACTACAACAACCGCACTTATCGCGTGTTTGTGCAGGCGGACCAGGCGTTCCGAAAGTCCGAGCGCGATCTGCACAACTTTTATGTGCGATCGAACACTGGCCAGATGGTTCCGCTGGACAACGTATCTTCGTTCAAAGGAACCTCGGGTCCGCCGGTCATCAGTCATTACAACCTTTTCCGCTCAGTCGAGATTGATGGATCGCCTGCCCCAGGGATCAGCTCGAGCGAGGGAATCACGGCGATGGAGAACCTGGCTAAGAAGTCAATGATGCCCGGGATGACCTATCAGTGGACCGGTTTGACGCTGGAAGAAATTGAGTCGAGCGGCAAGGCCATCATCATATTTGCACTTGGCATTCTGGTGGTCTATCTGACCCTGTCTGCGCAATATGAGAGCTTCGCACTGCCATTCATTATTTTGCTGGCCGTGCCCATGGCGGTTCTCGGCGCGCTGGGTCTGGTGGCGCTGCGAGGCATGTCAAATGACGTGTACTGCCAGATCGGATTGGTGATGCTGATCGGACTCTCGGCCAAGAACTCCATTTTGATCGTCGAATTCGCTGAGCAGCTACGACGGAAAGGCAGATCCATTGCCGAAGCCGCAATTGAGGCAGCAGAGCTTCGCTTGCGTCCCATCCTGATGACGTCGTTCGCTTTTATTCTCGGCGTGTTGCCGCTGGTGTTTGCGACCGGTGCGGGTGCGCTTGGCCGTCGCTCGGTGGGAACTACGATTGTGGGCGGAATGCTTCTTTCAACGCTGCTCAACCTGATCTTCATCCCGGTGCTCTACGTGATTCTGAGCCGTTTGCTCAATCGCAAGGCCGAACATATTGAAGCGCATCGTGAAGTGGAAGAAGTGGAAGCCTGAGTCACTGCTTGTCGCGGTGGGCAATCACATAGTCCTTGATGCGGTTGTATACCGCATCGGGGACAACCCCGCGCTGCAACAGGTCAGCTTTTGAGTGATAGGGCCGGTAGCGGACAATCCGTCCCGCCCAGGTCTGCGTAATCCCCGGAATCTTGAGCAGTTCGCTCATCGTCGCATGGTTGATATCCACGCGTTCTTCGGGCGGCGGTGCGTTGGCTGAGGACTTGGGCACCCCGCGCGAATCGCGGTCCTGATTTTGCCCATGTACGCACAGGCACATGCACATGATCATCAGTCCAATTGCTGTCCATCGGGTCCCGGCTCGCACGGAGTCAATTCTCCGCCGAGCCGGCCCTCCTCCGCAACTTTGATATTTAGAAATGATGCGACAAGTTAATGGTGATGGTGTAGTCGGCAAAGAACGCGTCGCCATTGGTGATGTTGTTTTGAATCTCCGGCACGCTCGGTGGGCGATCGCGGTAGAGAGCCCAGGGGGCGGTTACTGAGAGCGTGTCGCGCTTGTAATTCAGCATGAATCCCGGATCAAACGAGAAGATAAAGCCAGGACGCCGAAATCCGTTGCTGTTGCCGATGAGATCGCGTACGGGCACACCCTCGCCGCGCACTCCGGCGGTGAAAGCGAGCCTTTTCACTTTGGGCACCACTTGCGAGATTCCCGCACGGAAAAGGTATTGGTCAGTGGCTGACATAACTCCCTGGCCCGGCTGCGAGCGGAACGTTGCTACTCCGTTCGTATCCGCGGGACTGAGCAGGTAGTTAGCCTGCGCATAGGAAGTTGCCGTGCGCCACAAGCGTTTGTATGCCTGTGTGCCCACGCTCACGCCCCAGGTGCCATCGCCCGGCTGCATGGACTGGTCTGCCGTTGCGATGATTGTTTGCCCCTTCAACGTTGCCGCACCGGTCGCATTATTAATGCCGGTCGGCATCTTGAGTTGCATATTTACAGCAACATTGCCGCCGTTCTCCGTGGGCGGGCGGAAGATCCACGACTGCAGTCCGACGGTAATATCGCCCAATCCACTCACCTGAAAAATGCCGGAGGGCGGATAGATTTGGTTACGTGTCCCGTTGAACACTGGAATATCCGCCAGGATGCTCCACCGGTTCGACAGCCTGTACTGGAGGGCGACATCGAAGATGTTCTGGTGATTGCGCACTGCATTCGGGCGGGCAATTTCAGTGCTGCCCTGGAAGTACTTGTTCGAATTGAAGACGCGATAGCCGATATCGAGCGTAAGGTTATGGATCCAGCGGAAACGCTCGTCGGTCATGGGCTGGGGACCGAATTTGGACGAAATCAGTTCATCGAATGAATGCTGATTGCTGTGCGCAGCCACGCATCCCTGGCTCAAGGCCCAGGGCGTGCCGCATGTGATTGCGGCAATCGCGAGGCATAGAATTCTTGTCTTGTGGAACATGTGCTGACCTCCGGAAATGACCTGCAGGATCGGCTGGTTGAGGGATTGCCTATCCTTTATATTTTTGACAACGATTCACGGTAGCTGACATTTGAATCGATGTCGTCAGCCATTCGGTGGAGAATTACATCCATCCAGTGCGGAGATCCCCCGATCCCGCCTCAGGGTTTGTAGAATAGGTAGCTCAGGACAAGGTCAACGAGATTTGGCCTGAAGGAGCATCCGGACAATCAATGACACTTCCCCCGATTGCTTCTCCCCAAGAGAACGAGGGTCGCTTGAAAGTTATCGATAAGGCCCGGCTCACCTCGCTTATCGTGTTGAGCGCATTACTCGTTCTGTGCCTGGCGTATTCTTGGGTTACTCGCGGCGCCATGGCGGATCTCCCGTTCCTTGCACGGAGCGGCAAGAACAGTGCGTCAAAGTCGCTGGTGGACTTGCGCCCCTGGCAGACAGCGCAAACGCTGGCGGCAATGGCGGTAACGGCAGAGGAAACTGAATACGCGCGCGACGCTGAAAGGCTTGCCGATCATGAAGTGGACCAGGCGTTTGCATCCGCTCTGCGGCAGGCCAATCTACATGCGGAACATCGCAATCTTACTGGCGACGCGCTAGCGCTCTCGCAGCGGGTGCAGCAGCTTGAACAGATTGTCGCCCAGGACAAAGCAGAAGTTCAGCGCTTGACGGCAGCCTCAAAGGTAGTGGCAAAACCGGGTGATGACTCCGGCGAGGATGATGATGATCTCGCCATCGCTAAGGCACAGCTCGGCCTGGACTCAGACCAGCTGGATGATGCACAGAATGATCTGGATCACGCAACGGGCGACAACCGGTCTCAGATTCAGTCTGAACTCTCTGCGCACGAAGCCACCATGACCAAGTACGACAGCGCGGTAAAGAACAGCGGCGAAATCGCTGTCGTTTCCGCTACTCGCCAGGGAACACTGGCAGGTCGCTTGCAGGGCTGGTTCAAACAACGCACACGCACCCAGCTCGTTCAACAAGCAGTTCAAGAGACCCGCGACGACATTAGCCAGCTTACCGGTGAACACAATGCTCTTGAAGCCAAAGCCAACGCAACTCACCCTCAATTTGTATTTGAAGCCGATCGCGCCAAATTCGTAGCCGACTTAAAGGATCTTAGCGCTGAGCGCCAGATTTTGAGCATCTATGACGACCGCATCCAAACTGAGCAGCAACTGATCCAGGTTTACGATCGATGGGCCGCACAACTTGTACTGCAGCACAGCATTTTGTTGCACCTGATCCTTCAATCGTTCGCGCTTATTCTTTTTATTCTCATCTGCATGATTCTTGGAGCCGCGCTCGTGAACCACTTTATGACCGCCGCGGCAGCAGGCCAAAAAGAGATGCGAACTTTGCGCAGCTTGCTTGATCTGGGTATTCAGGTGTTCGGCGCGCTGCTGATCTTGTTAGTCATCTTCGGCTGGCCCGAGCAGATGCCCACCATCCTCGGCCTGGTCACGGCCGGCATTACCATCGTCCTGCAGGACTTCATCCTCGGCTTTTTCGGATGGTTCAAACTGATGGGCAAAAACGGTATTCGTGTGGGCGACCGCGTGGAAATCAACGGAGTCAGCGGAGAGGTGACGGAAATCGGCTTGATGAACACTACGCTGCTTGAGATCGGCAGCCACACAGATACGAGCCTTCCCACCGGCCGTCGTATTTCGTTCAATAACAGCTTCGCGATTCGCGGGCAGTATTTTAATTACTCCACCACCGGCCAATGGATGTGGGACGAAATCACGATCAGCCAACCCGCAACGGTCAATCCGCGCCCCATTGTCGAAAGCATTCTCAAGGCCGCGCAGGATGAGACGGGCGAAGGCGCAACCATCGCTTTGCAGGAGTGGAAGCGCTCCATGCACAGCGGCCATGTGAGCAATTTGGATACTGCGCCCGTTGTCAGCCTTATTACAACCGCCGCAGGGTTCGACATTCAGATCCGCTACGTCACGCGGGCGTCTACTCGCTTTGAAACCCGCATGGCGCTTTACAAGCGTGTTTTTGATGCCGTTCAGGATGCCGGCGCGTCTGCGCAAGCTGGGTCGCAGTCTGCCGGAGCAAGCAAATAGGGCTGTGAATACGCTGTAATTCGGTGGTTGACACCGGCAGGGGTTTGCCTTTAGCGTTGGAACAGATGCAAATCCACCGCCATCACGGTCACCACCATCATCACGGGACAACCATGCCGGCGGACTTCCATGGCCTGAGATAATCGGCCAGAGAGATCAGAAGAGAATCGAACCAGCCCGCCGGCAACTCAGCCAGCGGGTTTTTTCATGCCCCGAACCCAAATTCAAACTGAACAGGAAGAACATGAGCAACGCACCAATAGTCGATTTCGAAAAGATGGATGGCCTTGTACCGGGAATTGTGCAGGACGCACGCACCGGCGAAGTGCTGATGCTGGGTTTTCTTAATCCCGTCAGCTATGCCAAGACGCTGGAGAGCGGATTTGTAACCTTCTGGAGCCGCACGCGCCAGAAGCTGTGGATGAAGGGTGAAACCAGCGGTAACCGGTTGCGCATCATTTCGGCCTCAACCGACTGCGACAACGACACACTGCTGTTTCGCGTAGAGGTTGAAGGCGACGGCCTGGTGTGTCACGAAGGCACCGTCAGTTGCTTCACCAAGCAGATCGTAAAAGAATCGGAGGCCGCTCGTGGCTAACAAACTCAGGCTTGGAATTCCCAAGGGCAGTTTGCAGGACGCAACCATTGCTCTGTTCAAGCGCGCTGGCTGGAACATTTACGCCGACGGCCGCTCATACTTTCCTTCAATCGACGACAAAGAAGTTGAGTGCATGTTGATTCGTGCGCAGGAGATGGCGCGCTACGTTGAACACGGCGTGCTCGACGCCGGGCTTACCGGCATTGACTGGGTAGTCGAGAGCGGATTGGACGTGACCAGCGTTACTACGCTCACGTACGCCAAGCAGAGCCGCCGTAAAGTGCGCTGGGTGCTCGCCGTTCCTGAAGGCAGCGGCTTTGAGAAGGCTGAAGATCTCGAAGGCAAAATCATCGCGACCGAACTCGTCGAGACCAGCAAACGCTACTTCGCTTCAAAGGGCGTGAACGTAAAAGTCGAATTCAGCTGGGGTGCAACGGAAGTCAAGCCGCCCATGCTTGCTGACGCAATCGTCGAAGTTACAGAGACGGGCTCTTCACTTCGCGCCAATCACCTGAAAATCATCGACACCATCATGGAGAGCGAAACACATCTCATCGCCGGCAAGACGGCGCTTGCTGATCCATGGAAGAAGCAGAAGCTGGACCAGATCGCCACCATGTTGCGCGGAGCCATTGACGCGCAATCGCAGGTGGGCCTGATGCTCAACGTAAAACGCGCGGACCTCGAAGCTGTTCTCGGCGTGCTGCCTTCGTTGAACTCACCAACGGTTTCGCAGCTAAGCGATTCCGAGTGGGTCGCCGTCAACACAATCCTCGACGAGAGCACGGCGCGCGATGTGATTCCGCGGCTCAAAGCAGCACGCGCAACCGGCATTGTCGAATATCCGTTGAACAAGGTTGTGCTGTAAACACCGAGGCAAGTCAAAATGAAACTGATCGGGACAAAAGGACGAGGCGCGGCGCAGACAGCTCAAATCCTGAGCGCGCTTGAACGGAGAGGCGGTGCGGCACTCGACAGCGTGCTGCCCGCCGTCCGGCGCATCGTCGCAGACGTGCGCAGACGCGGCGATCGCTCCATGCTGCGCTACGCCGCGCAGTTTGATGGGCTGGCCGGCGCAGAAGCGTTGCGCATAACACCACAGGAAATGGCAGCAGCCTGGAAGAGCCTCGATCCCGCATTGCGCGGAGCGCTCGAAACGGCGGCCAAACAAATTCGCGGCTTTGCCGAACGCCAGATGCCCACTTCGTTCAGCATGTCTCCCGTACGTGGTCTCAAGACAGGGCAGCTTGTTCGTTCGCTGAATTCTGTCGGCTGCTATGTGCCGAGCGGCCGTCATCCATTGCCTTCCACGCTTCTAATGACCGCCATTCCTGCACAAGTTGCGGGCGTCGAACGCATCGTGGCTGTTTCTCCCAAACCGGCGCCTGAAACTCTTGCCGCCGCACACCTGCTCGGCATCAAAGAATTCTATCGCTTAGGTGGTGCGCACGCCGTGGCCGCGCTCGCATATGGAACCGCAACTATTCCACGCGTCGACAAGATCGTTGGCCCCGGAAACCTGTATGTCACCGCCGCCAAGCGCCTCGTCTCATTCGACTGCGCAATCGACATGCTGGCCGGACCCACTGAAATCGTGGTCACCAGCGATCATGGCTCCGCCGCTGGAATCTCAGCCGACCTGGTTGCGCAGGCGGAACACGATCCTGAAGCCCTGGCAATCTTCGTGACCACACGTGCCGACCTCGCCAACGAAGTGATTGCCGAAACCAAGGTTCGCAGCCGCGAGAATCCTATAGCCCGCCAGTCGCTCGATCGCTACGGCTTAGTCATCCTTGCGGCGGATGTAGATGAAGCGCGGAGCATAACAAACTTGCTCGCGCCAGAGCATCTGACAGTTGACGATGCAAGCGACATCAAGTGGGTTGAGAATGCCGGTTCCGTTTTCGTTGGCCGCTGGTCGGCACAACCGATGGGCGACTACATTTCCGGCCCTAACCATACGCTGCCCACCGGTGGCATGGCGCGCGTGCGCGGCGGCTTGAGCGTTTACGATTTCGTCAAGCTAATCACCGTGCAGGAATACTCGCAGGATGCGCTGCACAAGCTTGGCCCTCACGCCGCATTGCTCGCAGAAGCTGAAGGACTCGTTGGTCACGCGCAGTCGATTCGCACGCGGTTGCGTGGCCGTAAATCATCAAAAGGGAGGTCCCGTGGCTAACGCTGCTGCATCAGCCACCCCCGCGCCACGTGCGCGCGTACAAGCCATGATGGAGTATCACCCTCCACTCGGCAGCCGCGATGCTTTGCGGTTGGACTTTAACGAAAACACGCTTGCTTGCTCGCCGAAGGTGCGCGAGGTGCTCGGCAGCATCTCCGCTGGTTCGCTCACGCGTTATCCCGAGCGTGAGCCGGTCGAAGCGATCGTAGCTGCGCACGTTGGTGTACGCCCAGAACAGTTGGCTCTGACCAACGGAGTAGACGAAGCCATTCACGTGCTCTTCGAAACGTTTCTCGAAGCCGACGACGAGCTTCTTCTACCAGTGCCTACTTACACCATGTACGAGGTGTACGCCTCGGCTACCGATGCCTCCGCGGTTCCGGTTCAGGCTGCTGACGATCTATTGTTTCCATTCGAGCGACTGATTGCTGCCATCACTCCACGCACCAAAATCATTGCTGTCGCTAATCCAAACAGCCCTTCCGGTTCCGTAGCCACGCGCGATGAATTGCTTGAACTTGCGCGGCGCGCCCCGCACGCGGTGCTATTGGTAGACGAAGCTTACTTTCACTTCCACGGCGAAACCGTCATCGACCTAGTGGGCGTTGTGCCAAACCTCGTCGTTGCGCGAACATTTTCGAAAGCATACGGACTCGCAGGTTTGCGCCTCGGTCTGCTCGCCGGCCCTGTGGCACTGATGAGGTGGGTACGCCGCGTGCTTTCGCCGTACAGCGTGAACTCAATCGCGCTGGCCTGCCTGCCGCCTGCGCTTGAAGACACGGCTTATATCGACTGGTATGTAGGTGAAGTCCTTGTCGGACGTTTTGACCTTGAAGCCGCTCTCGACAATGTGGGTATTCGCCGCTGGCCCAGCCGCGCAAATTTTATTCTCGTCGACATCGGTCCTCAACACCGCGAATTCGTGCGCCTGATGCGGGCCGCCGGAGTGCTGGTGCGCGATCGATCCAACGATCCCGGCTGCGATGGCCGCGTGCGCATCACCGTTGGCACGCGCGAACAGATGAAGCAGGCTGTAACAGCTCTCAACGATGCTGTGGCCGAATTAAGAATTGGGAGAAGCAAGCAATGACCACTCAAAAGAAGTCGCCGGGAGCTTCGAAGAAGGTAGCGGCGCATCGCGGCGCGGTTATCGTGCGACATACCGCAGAGACGCGTATCGATCTTCAGCTCGTTATCGAGGGCAAAGGCCAATACAAGGTCTCCACCGGTATTCGCTTCTTCGATCACATGCTCGAGCTCTTTACGCGCCATGGCGGATTCGATCTCACGCTCAAGTGCGACGGCGATCTGGATGTCGATCAGCACCACACCGTGGAAGACGTAGGCATCGCGCTCGGCGAAGCATTCGATCGCTCACTCGGCGATAAGAAGGGCATTCTTCGCGCCGGCTATTTCCTGATGCCGATGGACGAAACGCTGGCCATCGCCGCAGTGGACATGAGCGGACGCGCTGCGTATGCCGTTGACACCAAGGTGCGCACCCGGCTCGTCGGCGATTTGCAAGCGGAACTCGTCACCGATTTTTTTGAGGGCTTCGCACGCGGCGCTCGCGCCAATGTGCACGTGAAGACAATGTACGGCCGTTCGAATCATCACAAAATTGAGGCCATCTTCAAAGCATTCGCGCGCGCGCTCCGTGTAGCCTGCTCGCGCGACAAACAGCTTGCCGAAATGCTTCCTTCGACCAAAGGATTGCTCTAACTACCCCGGAGTGTTCATGCGTGTAACCGTCATCGACTATAAAGCCGGCAATCTCACTTCGGTGCTCAAGGCTCTGCGGCATCTTGGCGCGGAAACCGTTGTGACCGACAGCGATCTTTCGCTGGTCGAATCCGCCGAGCGCATCGTGCTTCCCGGCGTCGGCCACTTCGCCACAACGGAGCGGCTGGATGCCACGGGACTCACCGGCGCAATTCGTGCCTCAACCG
>JADGNO010000243.1 GCA_017883405.1 Occallatibacter sp.
CACAAATTTCCGCCGAGCGCTGGTGCCCACTCCCAAGGCGCGTCCCAGCCATATTGGCAGAGTGAGTAAACGATTGGGCGGCCGGAAGCTTTTAGCGCTTTGCCCATTTTGACGTAAGCTTCGATCATCATGCGCATCTGCTCGGCTTTGTCGTTGGGCGCCTTGGCTGCCATCTGGTCACGACGGAAGCTGCACAGATCGTACTTCAAATAATCGATGCCCCATGACGCATAGAGTTGAGCGTCCTGCGCTTCATGATCGAGCGAAGCAGCAAAGCCGGCGCAGGTTTTTGTGCCGGGGCCGGAGTAGATTCCCAGCTTGAGTCCCTTGGAATGCACGTAATCCGCAAGCGCCTTCATGTCAGGAAATTTTGAATTCGTATGCAGCACGCCGTTTTCGTCGCGCTCGCCTTCCCAGGTGTCGTCGATGTTGATGTAGATGTAGCCGGCATCTTTCATGCCGGTGGCTACAATCTGGTCGGCGGCATTACGAATGTCCTGGTCAGTAACTTTCCCGGCAAAGAAGTTCCAGCTGTTCCAACCCATCGGTGGAGTGGCTGCAAGCACAGGCGCGGCGGCGTGGACCGTTTTAGTTTTGACGGGAGCCTGGGCAACAGAGGCCAGAGGGGCGACAGCAAGAATGACGAGCAAAAAGGATTTTGCAACGTGCATGGGCGGATTCTCCTGAAAACATTTTCAGAGGAATCCTACCCTGTTGTTCTGGAATTGGGCAATGCGCAAATGCATGTCGCACGCAGCCGCCGTTTAGACCCACTCGCCGCCACGCATCAGCGGCTCCTCGTTGCCTGAAGCGGTGATGGCGTCGACGTCGAGTTTGTCTGACCCGATCATCCAGTCAACGTGAATCAGGCTATGGTTTGCGCCTTTAGCCGCGAGTTGTTCGGGGGTGAGCTTTTCACCGTCGCGAACGGTGGAAGCGTAAGACTGTCCCATGGCGATGTGCGATGCGGCGTTCTCGTCGAAGAGGGTGTTCGAAAAAATGATCCCGCTGTTTGCGATTGGCGAGGAGTGCGGAACCAGTGCGACTTCGCCGAGATGCCGTGCGCCGTCGTCGGTGTCGATGAGCTTTTGCAAAACTTCCTGACCGCGGGTGGCGCGCGCTTCAACAATGCGGCCGCGCTCAAAGCGAACCTGAATTCCTTCGATCATGGTTCCCTGATGCGAGAGAGGCTTGGTGGCGGTCACTGTTCCGTCGACGCGGTCCTTGTGCGGCATGCTGAACACTTCTTCAGTGGGAATATTGGGAATGCAGTAGAGGCCGTTGCCGGCAGTGGTTCCGCCGCCGAGCCAGAGATGATCGTCGGCAAGGCCGAGGAGCAGATCAGTGCCAGGCCCGCGATAGCGCAGGGCGGAGTAACGCTTCTCATTCAGGCGGGCAGCGTGAACGTGCAGTATCGAGTCATGCTGCTTCCATGCGCTTACGGGATCGGCAGTGTGGATGCGCGATGCTGCGAAGATGGCGTCCCATAGCTTGGCGAGTGCTATGTCAGGCGCATCGTTTGGGAACACTGCGGATGCCCAGGCGGGAGTTGCACTGGCAACGATGGTCCAGTTGATGTCGTGGCGCGAGATGTATTCGAGTGCGGGGCGATATGCCTTGGACATGGCGCTATTGGCGCGGCCAACCTTATCAGGATCGGCATGTGAGAGCAGCATCGGGTTGCCGCCGGCGATGGCCAGGCGGGCTGAGCCGCTCTTGAAGGCCGCGGCCATTCCGTCATAGAGCCAGCCTGCAGCACGATCGAAGCTTTCATCGGGCGCGAGCTGGTAGCGCATGAGCGTGGTCTCGTCGTCGCTATACATGGTGGTGACGAGCGACGCGCCGGCGCGATAGGCATGCTCGGTGATGCGGCGTGCAAGCGGCAGCGCGTCAAGCGATGCAGTCATCAGCAGTTCCTGGCCACGCTGAAGTCCTAGCCCTACGTTGACGGCAACCTGGGCGAGGAGATCGAGATTCTGCTCGTGCGTGCGCTCTTCCGGTGATGTGGGAATATTTGTCATGATTTTTATCTCCTCGTTGTTTCTGAAACTTTGTGTCGGGAATGTCTCATCCAAACAGGCTTTGAATCTTCTGGTCCAGCTCATCTACATGGCGGCGCAGATCGCTCACTTCGGCTTCCAATTTTTCTATGCGCTCATTGTTGAATTGCTGCTCAGGCGAGGACGGGTCGCGGTGCGATGGAGCTTCAATTGCCGGCATGGCAATAGATTCGACCTGGCCGCAGAGCAGATGCGCGTAGCGTGATTCCTTGGTACCGGGCTGGCGCGGAAGAAGGGCCACCAGCGACGGGTCGCGGTCAATGAGTTTTTGCAGGCCGCTGAGTACGTCGGAGATTTCGTCGAAGCGATGCAGGCGCTCAGTGCGTCCGCGCAGCTCGCCGGGGGTTTGCGGTCCGCGCAGCAGCAGGACGCACAGCAGCGCGACTTCAGCGCGGCTGAAATTGAAGGCTTCGCCTAACCAGTGTTCGTACTTGGCGACACGACCGTCGGACGAGCGCGCGTGGCCCGCGAGATCTTTATCCTGAAGGGTGTTCAGGGCGCGGCGCACATCGTCTTCACTAACATTCATGACCGGCTCGCGATTTGAACGCTGATTGCATGCGCTGACGAGCGCGTTCAACGAAAGCGGGTAGTAGTCGGGAGTCGTTATTTCCTTTTCGACCAGCGCGCCGAGGACGCGGGCTTCAACAGCGGTGAGAACAACGGGATCGCCAACGGACATGGTTCTATTTTGACATCTCGAGCGGCTTGGACTTAGTGCACGTGGAAATCGGCAGTTCAGAGATCAGGCGGCAAGGTCGTCCGGCTTCGACTCACGATCGCGTGTGAGCAGGTAATAAACTAGCGGCGTGATCACCAGGCTGAGCACCATGGATATGCAGAGTCCCCCGATAACTGCGATGGCCAGGGGCTGCAGCATTTGCGAACCAGCGCCGAGGGCGAATGCCAGTGGCAACATGCCGCAGACTGCGGCTAGAGCAGTCATGACGATGGGACGAAGGCGGCGCTGGGCAGCATGCATCATGGCTTCGAGGGCTGATGCACCCTGGGCACGGTACTTTTCGTCGGCATCGAGCAGCAGGATGCCGTTTTTGGCGACGATGCCGATGACCATGATGAGGCCCATGAACGAGGCGACATTGAAGGTTGTGTGTGTAACCAGAAGCGCAAGAATTACGCCCGCAATCGATAACACCGACGAGGTAAGGATTGCAATGGGAGCCGGGAAGTTGCGGAACTCCGTGAGCAGCACGCCGAAGACGAGCGCGAGGGCAAGCAGAAGCACACGGAGAAGATCACGGAACGACTTTTGCTGCTCTTCGTAGGTGCCCCCGTACTCGACACGAACTGACGCGGGAATGTGCATGCCGGCGATCGTTTGCTGCACCTTTTTCATCGCGCTTCCGAGATCAGAACCTTCTAATTGTCCGGTGACGACGACGAGCCGCTGCAGGTTTTCGCGGCGAATCTCATTCTGCGGCGGCAATTGCTGAATGTTGGCGAGTGAACCAAGCGACGCTGTATGCCCCGAATTGCTGTTGAACACTGTGTCTTCGATTGTTTGAAGCGATGTGCGGGTTTCAGGAGCGAGACGCACCCGGACTGTATAGGGTCGGCCATTAGCGATGAGCGGATCGGTGGTCGCAATTCCATCGAGTATCGACGTAGCGTCTTGTGAAACTTCTTCTGGAGTAAAGCCGAGGCGTCCTGCGAGAGCCGGGTTCACCTGAAAATTGGTAGCGGGTCCGCTGATAGTGTTCTCGATGCCATTCTGCACATCGGCCACGCCTTCGATCTTGCTGATCGCGTCTCCGACCCGGGGGCCGAGTTGCTCAAGCACGGCCGGATCATTGGAGAATAACTTGATCTGGATGGGCTCAGGTGCGTTCGAGAGATCGTTGATAACGTCCTGAAGAACCTGGATGAATTCCACGTCGAGTTCAGGTTCGCTGGTTTTGATTCGCTGCCGCACATCCGACATGATTTCATCGATGGACCGGCTGCGCTTCTTCTTGAGCTTGACGGTGAAATCGCCAGTATTGGCTTCATGCACCGCGTTGTAGCCCATTTCAAGCCCGGTGCGGCGCGACGTGATTTCCACTTCGGGAGTGGCGCGCAGGATGCGTTCGACGTGCTCGAGGACGCGATTAGTTTCTTTGAGCGAACTGCCCGCGGGCATGATGTAGTCGAGGATAAAACCGCCCTCGTCCATTTGCGGCAGCAGATCGGTACCGAGCAGCTGATATCCACCCCAGGTGCCTAGCACGAGCAGGAGGCACGCGCCTCCCACCCAAATGGGCTTGGCAAGCGCCCAGTCAAGCATGCGCTTGTGAACATCGAGGATGCGTCCCATGAGACGTCCCGGATTATGTCCTTCCGGCTTTTCCTTGTGTTCCTGCTCGGCGAGCAGGACCATGCTGAGTCCCGGCGTCCACGTTAGCGCCAGCAGCAGCGAAGTGAGCAGGGCAGTGGCCATGGTGACAGCGAGTGCGCGGAAGAAACTACCGGTGACGCCGCTAACGGCAACCAGCGGCAGAAAGACCACAACCGGCGTAATCGTGGAGCCGATGAGAGGCGTTGTGATTTCTTTGAGGGCTTTGCGCACGGCTTCAGTGCGGGCTTCTCCTGCGTCGCGGTGCATAACGATGTTTTCAACCACCACAATGGCATCGTCAATCACCAGGCCGATGGCCGCAGCAAGTCCACCGAGAGTCATGAGATTGAAGCTTTCTCCCACGGCCCATAACGCGAGGATGGTGACTGCGATGGTGACAGGAATGACCAGTCCGGCGATGAGCGAGGTGGTCCAATCGCGTAGAAAGAGGAAGAGGATAATGCAGGCGAGAATGAGGCCGATGAAAATTGCGTCGCGGACGCTGGAGATAGAATCGCGGACGAGTTGCGATTGATCGTAGAAGAGCTCAAGTCTGACGCCGGGCGGCAGCTTCTTTCTCAGCTCGGCCACCTGTGCGGCTACGGCATCGGCCACCGCGACGGTGTTGCTTGAGGGCTGTCGAGCGATGGTCATCAGTACCGCATTTTTACCGTTGGCGGTCACGGTGGTGTAAATGGGTAGCGTTCCCGCTTCGACTGACGCTACATCGGCCACGCGAACGGGTGCGCCGGTGGAAGTGGTTTTTACAATAAGTTGTCGCAGGCCGTCGGCATCGTGTACCTGCGCGCCTACCAAGCCGAGAATCAGCTGGTGGTTGGCTTCATAAAGACCCGGCGAGTCGACGATGTTCGAGGCTTGAATCGCGTTGACGAGGTCGGGAATGGTAACCCCGGCGGTTTGCATCTCTGCAAGCTCGGGAACTACGTGAAACTCCGGAGTTTTGCCGCCCTGGACGAGGACTACGCTGACACCGGCGACGCGATTAAGTGGCGGCTTGAGATCGTAGGTTGCAAGCTCCCAAAGCTGCGTTTCAGGAACCGTGTCGGACGTGAGGCTATAACCAAGGATCGGAAAAGTTGCAAAGGTGAGTCTGTTTGAGGTGATCCTGGCCGTAGGAGGCAGGGTCTGCTGCACCTTGGCCAGCGCTGCATCAACCAATTGCAGCGAGTGGAGCATGTCCACATTCCAATCGAAAAACAAACTGATCTCGGCCTGTCCGCGGCTGGTGATAGAGCGTACGGTGACCAGACCAGGCACGGAATTCACCGCGTCTTCAATAGGCTTGGTGATGGTGACCTGCATCTGCTCAATTGGTGTAACGCCGTTGTCAACGCCAACGATGACGCGCGGAAAATCCGTCTCAGGAAAAACGGAGATGGGCACCTTGAAGGCAAGGTAGACGCCAGCCACAGTGAGAACCGTCGCGAAGAAAAAAATCGTGCGCGTGGTCCGGGCCAGCCAGAACGATTTTTGAGGAGCGGACGAAGCGCCGGGCTCTTCGTTCGGCATCAGTCATCTCCCTTTTTCTTGTCGGCTGCGTCGTCGGCATCTTCGCCGCCCGCAGGACCAATCTTTACCTTGGTGCCGTCGTCGAGCCCATAGGCTCCGCTGGTGATGACCATGTCGCCGGCGCCGACGCCGCTGGTGACCTGCACGTCTTCATCACCAGTGATTCCGAGCGTGACGGGCTTGCGATGCGCAGCGCCATCGCTGCCGATCACCATGACGGATTTTGTTCCGTCTTGGGCGGTGAGAATCGACGACGCGGGAACCTTGAGTGCTTTTGGCTGAGAAACTCCGGTTATGGAAACCTTGACTGGCGTGCCGACTTTGAGTTTTCCGGATTTGTTGTCGATTTTGAGCCAGACTTCAATCGTCGTGCTGCCCGGATCGAGCGCCGGACTGATAAGCGACACTTTTGCCGGAACTGGTTCGTCGATTCCCGGCACATGAATTTCCGCTTCGTCGCCCAACTTCATTTGCTGCGTGAGACTCTGCGCGATGTGGGTTTTGGCAAGAAGAGTCGCGGTCTCCATAACTGTAATGAGCGGCGTTCCCGCATTCGCAGTTTCACCGGCAAAGAGTGGCCGGTCGGTAACGACACCGTCAATGGGGCTGCGGATCTCAGAGTAATTGACCTGCGCTTCTGCTCCTTCGAACTTGCCCTGGGCGGAAGTCAACTGGCCCTGAGCGGCTTTGAGCGCGGCCTCGCGGCTGACGTTGCGCATGGATTCAAAATGCTTTGCAGCGGCGTCGTACGCAGCCTGCGCCTGCACAAGCGCGGCCTGTGCCGTGTCCAGATCGCGACCGGGAATTGCGCCTTCCGTAAAGAGCTGCTTGCGACTTTTCACAATGCTCTGATTAAGGTCGAGGTTTGCTTTGGCCTGCGTCAGGTCGGATTCGGCCTTGAGCGTGTCTTCAGGAACCTGCGCCTTGGTTGCAGTGTCAAAGGCAGCCTGGGCCGCCACGTATGAACCCTTATTGTCGAGCGCGGCTGCGGCCAGATCCTTATTCTCGAGCACGGCGAGCAGTTGCCCCTCTTTGACGCGGGCGCCGCGCTGCACCATGAACTTGTGCACGGGCGCGCTGATCTTGGGCTCAATGGCCGCCTGCGCCAGCGGGGCCAGCACAGCGTCTGCGATGATGTGCTCGGCGATGGGGCCAAGCTCAGGATGCTCGGCCTGCACAGTGACAAGCGGCTCAGGCTCGGCTTCCTTTTTGCATCCCGGCAACAAAAACATTGGAAGCGCCAAGGCACTGACCATCCAGCGCGATCGCATTGCGTAAGTTTGATTCAAACTGGCCATTTCTCGCGTCATCCTGCTCGGTTTCCTGTCCTGCCTACATTCATGTCTTGATTACATTGTCCCGGTGAGAGTTTGTAAGTCAGCGCGGGCAGTTTCATACCGGACTCGCCCGTCTTCGAGAGCATTCGCGGCGGTTACATATGCGCTTTGCGCGTCGACGACTTCAAGCACGGTAGCTTCGCCGCCGTTGTAGCGTAGCTTGGTAAGGCGCAGGCTTTCGCCGGCAGTGGCCACGCTGACGTCAAGCGATGCAAGCTGATCGCGGGCCGCCGCAGCCTCGGAGTATGCCTCGTCGAGCCGCGCGATCAATTGCCGCTGCGTGGTGGTCAATGCGACCTTCGCTACGTCGCGGCGAATTTCGCTCTGTTTGACCCGGTGCTGCGTCGAGAACCAATCCCAAACCGGAATATCGAGCGTGACACTGGCGGAGTAGCCGAGGTTGCGCACGCCATCAGGCCCATTGACGGCAAATTGGGGTGCATCGATGCCGTAGGTGACGTTGAGGCCGAGGTCGGGCAGATAGGCTGCGCGCGCTGTCAGAACGTCCGCATTGCTTACGTTGAGCGCGGCCAGGGCACTCTTGAGTTCAGGATTATTTTTGCCGGCGGCCTGCTCAATGTCTGAACGCGGCGCCAGCGGGGCGGGAGCCGCATCAGCCTGCAGCGAGTAAGCCGTGCGCGGATCAGGAAAGAGCAGCACACCGAGTTCAAGGCGGGCCTTTTCAGCGGCTACGGTGGCATCCTGGAGTTCGCGTTGACGCTGCTGCTCCTGCAATTGCGCTTTTACCACGTCAGCATGCGCGGACTCGCGGGCCTGTTCGCGCTGACCGGTCAGCTTCGAGAAATCCATGGCCTCTTGGTGGGCCCGCTCGGCAACTACAAGTTTGTGATCGGCTGCCAAGGACCCGTAGTAGAGGCCGGTGACTCCGGCAACCAGGCCGCGACGGGCAATTTCAAGCTCTGCCACAGCCACAGCGGCAGCGGCATCGGCGCGTCGCACACCAGCTACACCGGCAAGGCCGAAGGTTTCGGTTGCGGAGAGCGCACTAATGTACTCGCGAACGCCGTTGTTGGCGATAAATCTTGGAGCCGGCTCAGTGGTTCCGGCCGCGATGGGCAGACCGTTTCCCTGCGTATACAGATACTGGTTTTGATAAATGGCGCCGGGTAGCAGGCCGTTGCGCGCAATGGCGCGGTCAAGAGCGGAGATGCGGTTATTAGCCG
>JADGNO010000244.1 GCA_017883405.1 Occallatibacter sp.
TCCAGCACGAACTTTGCGATGGATGCGGGGCCACTTATTTTATGATTTCGCGGTCGCTCGGAGGGAAAAACACTGTGGCTTATTACACGCGGGTTCTGTCAAAAGATGATGAGTTCCCTGCTTTCGAAATACTGGCGCAGTTAATCCGCGCCGAACACCCCGACTTCAGGCTCTCTGTTGAAGAAGGAAGTGATGAAGAGTGGGATGTACTTCTGCTTTCCGGGCTCGACGAGGTTGAGGTGGCGTTACTGGAACGCAATCCTGTGAGCGATGGCTCTGTGGGGCAGGACGAATTAGCGGACTTTCTCGAAGATCTCCGCGACTGCAAACCGAACAGCGGCGTGCAATGGCTCGAGGACTATCTTTCTGAAGTGAAGACAATCTACGCGTTTCAGCATCTGCAGGGAACGGAGACGGTGGATGGCGGGAATGCCTTGCATGCGCTTCGTTCGGCGCTGTGGGAACGCGGCGACGCGATCATCCAGGCGGACGGCGAAGGGTTCACTAACGAAGAGGGTTACCACGTTGTGTGGCAGTTCGCCGATGAGGTCTCAGGTCCATGGAAGATGGGCGTGCTGCAGGACGGCGTCTGGCAGCATTTCACGATGGACCTGGGCGATCCTGAGCATCGGGCGGCGTTTCTGAGAGGCGCTGTGCCTGAGGATTTGTCTTCATCGGCTGGGTCTGGCGCTTAGGTCGGTCGGCCGGGTACCTATCGGGGCTGTGTGAATTTTCTCCGCTGTGCCAGCCGTCACCCGATCAGCCGAATTCAATCCAATAAAATCGAAACAAGGAGTTCCTGAAAAAATGGCTCGTAAAGCACTGATTGCTGCTAATTGGAAGATGTATAAGACGCCGGCAGAAGCCAAGGCGTTTGTGGATGCATTCTTGCCGCTCGTTGCCGGACACACCCGTGACGAAATCGCCTTGTTTCCCTCGCCCGTGCTGCTGCCAACCGTAGTTGAAGCCGCCAAGGGCTCGAATGTGGCGGTGGGTGCGCAGAACATTCATTTCGCTGAAGAGGGCGCGTATACTGGCGAAACCTCTATCGGCCAACTGAAGGCTGTAGGCGGAACGCATACGCTGATTGGACACTCCGAGCGCCGGCAGTACTTTGCTGAAACAGACGAGATTGTGAACAAGAAGCTGCTTGCAGCTCTCAAGCACGGCGTCGTCCCAATTGTCTGCGTGGGCGAAGTGCTGGAAGAACGCGAGTCGGGCAACACGGCCAACGTGCTCAAGACGCAGGTGACAGGTGCGTTCGCAGACATCACGCCTGAAATGGCGAAGCCAATTGTGATTGCTTACGAGCCCGTGTGGGCGATTGGAACTGGTAAGACCGCAACGCCGGAGATGGCGGCTGAAGCGCATCGCATGATCCGCGCCGAAGTGGCCAAGTTGCTGGGCGCCGAGATTGCTGAAGGCATGCGCATACTCTACGGTGGCAGCGTGAAACCCGACAATGCGACCGCATTGATTGGCCAGGAAGAAATCGACGGCGCACTGGTAGGCGGAGCAAGCCTCAAGCCAGATTCGTTTGAAAAGATCGTCAAGTACTAGTTAGTTAGCTGGTCAGCAAGCAAGCTGGATAGCGCTGAAAAACCACGCCGCCCGGAGAACAATCTCCGGGCGGCGTTTCTACTTGTACTGTATTTGGTGGGCAGCACGCTCTTCAACTCACCACCAACGAGCTAACGGCTAAAAGCTAATGGCAAATAGCTGTTTTTAGAATCCTGCAATCCAGTTCTGCAGCACTGTTGGAAAGCAACCCATTAGCACTACTGCAGCGGCGATTGCCACCAGAACGATGAGCGTGACTGGATGCGCCTTGATTGGCGTGTCGTCGACCGCCGGCATAACGTAGGCGCGCTTGAGCACCTGCAGATAGTAGTAGAGCGACACGGCGCTCATGGCGACGGCGAGCGCAACCAGCGTGAATGGCACAACACCCGCCGAGACACTCAACACTGCGGCAAACAGATTGAATTTGGCCCAGAAGCCGACGAGTGGCGGGATTCCTGCGAGTGAAAGGAAGAGAACCAGCAGCACCGCGGCAAGCAATGGATTGCGCTTCTGCAGGCCCAGGAACGCGTCGACGCGATCGCTGCCCGTTGCGCGCTCCACGACGGAGATGACGCCGAACGCGCCGATTATAGTGAGGCCGTAAGTGAGGATGTAATAGAGGATGGCGTTAGTGCTGAGCGGCGAATACGAGAAGAACGCGACGGCTGTGAGAATGTAGCCGGCGTGGGCAATTGCCGAGTACGCCAGCAGGCGACGCACGCTAACCTGCACGAGTGCCGCGAGGTTGCCGAGCACCATTGATGCGGTGGAAAGCGTGACCAGCAGTACCATCCACGGGCCGCCGAACCCCAAATGCAGTTGCTGCCCACTCGCAGCGGCATTACCCGGAACATCGAAGACATGCACGGCAGCAGTCGCAATCCCAATCAGCAATGCGAAGCTGGCGACTTTTGACACTGAAGCGATAAACGCTGCGGCCGGCGCGGGGGCGCCTTCATAGGTGTCCGGCGCCCACAAATGGAATGGCACCGCGGCCACCTTGAATCCAAGCCCCGTAACAATCAGCACCACCGATACATTGAGCAGGGGCGTTGCCTGGTACAGATCGCCGTTGTGCAACTGCAAGAGTATCTGGTGCAGATTGGTGGACCCTGTAAGGCCGTACAAATAACTGAAACCGAAAAGCAGGAACGCCGCCGACATGCCCCCGAAGAGGTAGTACTTCATTGCGGCTTCAGCGCTCTTTGCCGAGGCCTTGGCAAACGCCGTCAGGACGTAAAGACCGAGGCTAAGCAATTCGAGGCCGATGAAAATGACCAGCAGGTCCTGCGCCGCTGCGATCAGCAAACCACCTGCCGCCGCCATTAGAACTATGGCGACATACTCGCCCGCGTTGCGGGTAAAAACAGAACCGGTAAGCAGAAGAAGCGTGAGCGCAGTGAGAACTAGGATGCCCACCTGTGCAGCGGCGATGTAACCGCCAACGCCGAGGAGGATGAGATCGTTGCCCGCGCCGTAAGTGAGGCCTGTGCTTCCCTGCATCGACAAAGACCAGATTGCAACACCACAACCGGCGATGCCGACAATGGCTGCGACGGCAAGACGCATCTGCAGCGCGGCTTTGCGCACAACGCCCAGGTCGACAACAAGCACTAGCAGCGCGGCAATTTCGAGAACAGTTTCGGGCAGCGTAACGCGGAAGAGATCTACGTAGTTCATTGTCCCCCTCCCGCAAGCAACGCCTTGACGGCCGGTTCGATGGTATCGAGAAGAATGCGCGGATAGAGTCCGACAGCGAAGCTGGTCAAAGTAAGCAGCGCCACACCGGTGATTTCAGGCCAGGTGATTGCGCCAAGGTCGGGCCAGCCGATTTTGGGATGTTCTTCGGCGGTTGGGAGCCGATCGCCGAAAAATGCTTTCTGCAGCGCGCGCCATGTGTACGCAACACCGATGACGATGCCGAGGCCGGCAGCGACAGTCCACCAGGGCTTGGCGATCCACGCGCCGATGAGTACCTGTAGTTCAGCAACGAAGCCGGAGAACCCCGGCAACCCCATGGAGGCCATTCCGGCAATGACGAATGCCCAGGCAGCAAAGGGTAATCGACGCGCAAGGTGCATCGGTTCAAGCTCAGCGAACTGACGGGTGTGAGTGCGGTCGTACACAACGCGGCCAACGATTGCGAACAGCAATCCGGCGATGACACCGTGCGAGAACATCTGCAGCACGGCACCGGTGACCCCGATCTGGTTGAGCGTCATGAGGCCGAGAAGCACAAAGCCCATGTGGCTGACGCTGGAGTAGCCGATGACGAATTTAAAATCGGTTTGAGCAAGCGCTACGAGTGCGCCATAAACAATTCCAATCACCGCGAGAATCGCAAACACGTCGCGCCACGACCCGATGCCGAGGAACGTCCATCCCCACGCGTCGAGCCCGCGCGGGAAGAGGCCCATGCCGACACGCAAGCAGCCATATGCGCCAAGCTTCATGACCACGCCCGCAAGCAGCATTGACGCAGCGGTAGGCGCGGCAACGTGGCCAGTCGGCGCCCAAGTGTGGAAGGGCCACATGCCCGCGAGAATTGCAAAGCCGATAAAGACCAGCGGGAAACACCACATCTGGAAGCTGACCGGAAGGCCCGCATGCGCGAGATCGATCAGGCTGGTGGAGTGGCTGCCGGCAGTAGAGTACGCGGCCAGCAATCCAATGAGCACCATTGCCGAGCCGACGAACGAGTAAAGCGCGAGCTTCATGGCGCCGTACTCACGGCGCGTCGATCCCCAGATGGCGATCAAGAAGTACTTGGGAACGATAGCGATTTCGTAGAAGACGAACAGCAGGAACAGATCGAAGCTGAGAAATACGCCGTAAACGCCGCCGATAAGGGCGAGGTAGAACGCAAAGAACTCATTGGTGCGATGTTCAACGTTCCAACTGAACAGGATGCCTGCAACAGCCGCGAGGCCCGTAAGCAGCACTAGCACGCGGCTGATGCCGTCTGCTGCGAGCAGGAAGTGAATGCCCATTGACGGAACCCAGGGAACATCCACAATTACGTTGCGCCCCTGGCCGATGCCTTGAATGAATCCGCCGACTGCATGCAGCAGGCCGAGCAATGCAATGCAAAGCGCAAACCAGCGCGCGAGACCTGCCTTGCCTTTTGGCAAGAGGGCTTCAATGAGCGCCCCGGCAAACGAGAGATAGATCGTCCAGGCCAACATCTAAAATCTCCAGTGAGCCAGCAAGTTAATGACTGTCGGATTGACGCTGTCGACAATCAATTGAGGTAAAAGTCCAATGAGGAACATGAGGCCGATTACTGGCGCCAGAGCCATGCGCTCGCCGTAGTGAAGATCGGGAAAATTAGTGCAATGCGGGGCCACTGGTCCAGTGAATACTTTTTGAATCACGGTAAGGATGACGGCCGCTGTAATCAGCAGGCCGAGAATGGAAACTGTTGCCGCGACCCAGGCCAGCGGAAACACCCCGCGGAAGATGAGGAACTCGCCAACGAACCCGTTAAGGCCGGGCAAGCCGAGCGACGAGAACAACGCGATTCCCATAAGGCCGGCAAACACCGGAGCCGGCTTGCGCAAACCGCCAAAGTCTTCAATGCCGCGATGGCCCCCGGTTCGCATTTGAATCATGGCGATGAACCAGAAAAGCGCAGCAGCGGTAATGCCGTGATTGAACATCTGCAGAATGACGCCGTTGAGCGCGGCGGCCTGACTGGCTTGCGCGGCGTGGCTTGCGGCTGGAACCGCAAGCGCAAATATTCCGAGCAGACAATAGCCGAGGTGGTTAACCGAGGAATAGGCGAAGACGCGTTTTAAATCTTTTTGCGCTGCCGCGGCCCATGCACCCATCACTACGGTAGTGGCTGCGAGCACAAGCAGCGGTGTACGTATCTGCGATATCTGATGGCCGAATAGCGGCAGCGCGATTCGAATCAGGCCGTAGACGCCCATCTTTGACATGGCGCCTGTAAGCAGCATGGTGACTGGCGATGGCGCCTCAGCATAAGCCTCGGGCAGCCAGGTGTGGAACGGCATGAGCGGAACCTTTACAGCGAAGCCAGCGAGCACGCCAATAGCCAGCCACATTGTTACCGGCCCAAGGTGCGCTGTAACCATCTGCTCAAGCGCGCCAGTGGATGCAAGCTGCGCAAGTTTAATGAAATTCATGCTGCCGGTGGAAAGAAACACCGCGAGGAAGCTGACTAGCAGCGCTACGGAACCGGCCATGGTGTAGACGAAAAACTGCGTAGCCGCCGAACCACGGCGCTGGCCACCCCAGAGCTTGATCAGAAAGAACGCCGGGATCAGGCTGAGCTCCCAATACATGAACCAGTGGAAAAAATTGAGCGCGGTAAAAGAGCCGAACAATCCGGATTCAAGAATGAGTACAAGGCAGAAAAAGAGGCCTGGATTGTGATGCTCGCGCTGTACAGCGTCAATCGACATGAGTGTAATGATGGCTGAAAGCACCAGCATCAGCGCTCCAAGCCCGTCGACGCCGAGATGATACTCGATGCCGAGAGATGGAACCCATGCAGCATGTTCGACCATGCCGATGGATCCATCGATGGGCAGCCGCATCCAAATAAGTATGGCGACGGCCAGGCTGACGAGAGCACTGACGAGCGCCACGAAGCGCGCGTGTTTGCCTGAGAAAAGCGCAATCGCCGCACCGACAAGCGGCAGCACGGTAAGGAGCGTAAGGATCGGGAATCCGGTCGTTAATTCGTTCATGGCCGGCTGCTCCAGAAAAGAATCAGCACCAGGGCCACGACGGCGAGGGCCAGGATTCTGAGATAGTTTTGAACGGCTCCGGACTGAATGCTAGCCAGCAGGCCTCCGCCGGTGGAGATCTCTTCGCAGCCTTTATCGAAGGTTCCATCCACGATGTTGGCGTCGAAGAAACGATTGAACTGAGCGAACAGGCCGAAGAGCCAAGTGACCGCGGCAACTGCCCCGCCCCACACGCGGCGATCGAACCAGTCGGCAACGCGTGCCCACCACGCATAGAAAGCAATGAAAGTCGCGCCGTAGAACTCATCGATGTAGAACTTATTTTGGAGAACGGTCCAGACATGAGGCATTGCAGCCTGCAGGGTATCGGATGCGTCGGGTTCAGGTGACTTGTTGCCGTAGAGCGCCCAGCCAAGGCCGATCCCCACAACAACGATGAAGCATGATGTGAGCAGGAGCATCAGCCACGCCGGTTCGGCAAAGGCATGCAGATCAACTTCTGAAGCACGGTTGTCGAGGAACGCGCGGAACCATGGCCATGCGGGCGTGCCGATTGCGCCGAGCGTGACAGCGAAGAAAGCCAGAATCGCGAGAGGTGTCGTCATCACTCGCGGGCTTTCGTGTGCGTGTCCGTGCCCGCGCCATTGACCGAAGAACACGTAGCTAACCTGCCGCGTCATGTAGAAGGCCGTAATCACCGCACCAAAGACAAGCATGTAATAAGGCGTATGAGAAATCGACCAGCCATGGGCCGACTCCAGAATCGCATCCTTGCTCCAGAAACCGGAGAAGAAGATTGGTACTCCGCAGAGTGCCAGCATGCCGATGCCATAGGTGGCAAAAGTGAGCGGCATATAGGTTTTCAGTCCACCCATGCGGCGAATGTCCTGCTCCTCGTGGCAACCATGGATGACGGAGCCCGCGCCCATGAACAGGAGGGCCTTGAAAAATGCGTGCGTGATGAGGTGGAACATGCCCACCGCTACTCCACCCATGCCGAGGCCGGCCATCATGTAACCGAGTTTCGAAACCGTGGAGTAGGCGAGGATGCGCTTGATGTCATTCTGCGCGACTGCAATGAGTGCGGCAAAGAGCGCGGTGGATGCTCCAACCCAGGTGACCACAGTGAGAGACGTTGTCACACCACCAGTAAGTGCCCCGGCCTGCATGAGCGGATAAACACGCGCGATCAGATACACGCCGGCGGCAACCATGGTGGCCGCATGGATGAGCGCGGAGACAGGCGTTGGGCCTTCCATAGCATCCGGCAGCCAGACATGCAGGGGAAGCTGACCACTTTTGCCAGCTGCTCCGGCAAAGATGAGCAAGCCGATCGCACCAGCCGCGGTAAGTCCGAGAGCAGCATGTTGAGTGAGCAGGCTGGCGAGCGCAAGAGGCTCAAGCGAACCTGTGCCGTGATTGTAGAAAAGCAGCGTGCCAGTCTGAGCAAAAAGCCAGACGATGCCAAGCAGGAAGAAAATGTCGCCCACGCGCGTAGTGAGGAACGCTTTTTTTGCGGCTGCCGCGGCCGAGGGCTTGTGATACCAGAAGCCAATAAGCAGATACGAAGTGAGTCCGACCAGTTCCCAGCACATGAACAGCAGCAGAATGCTGTTGGAGATAACGACGCCGAGCATGGCTCCCGCAAAGAGAGAGAGGAAGCAGAAGAAGCGGGTGAAATTCTCATCATGGGCCATGTAACCAGTGGAGTAGATAAATATCAGCAGACCTACGAAACTGACCATCACCAGCATCACCGCAGAGAGCGGATCGAGTACCCAGCCAAGATCAACTGCGGAAGAGCCGAAGCGTATCCACGTAAAGTTCACAGATTCACGAACTGCGTTGCCTGCGAGCCAGCCAGAGAGCACGTGCGCGAACGCTGCGATCGAGATCAGTAGAGAAATGCCGAGCGAGCCGATAGAGAGTGTTGCCGCAGCGCGGCGGCGCGGCTGCTTGAGCACCGCAATGCAACCGGATGCCACGATGGGCAGCGCGGGAATCAGCCACAGAATTCCCGAGATGGCCGAGGCCGCAGTCTGAGGAGTGAACGAACTGACTTCCTGTATCAAGGTCACCCCTTCATCCTGTTGATCTTGTCGAGTTCAGTGGTATGAGTGTGGCGATAAATGGCGATAACAAGACCCAGGCCCACAGCGGCTTCAGCAGCGGCAACGGCAATGGAGAAGATGGCGAACATCATGCCCGTCAGTGCTTCAGGATGCGTCCCATAGCGCCAGAAGGCGATGAAGTTGAGGTTCGCGGAGTTCAGCATCAGCTCAATGCCGATGAGAACCATAATGGCGTTGCGGCGAACCAGCGCGCCGGCAAGGCCGATGGCGAACATGAGTGCCGCGACCAGAAGATAACCGCCGAGAGGCGTCATTCAGCACCGCCTTTCTCATGCATCGCCACGATGACGGCGCCAACGGTCGCCGCGGTAAGCAGGAGGGCAACGATTTCAAGCGGCAGAACGTAGGAACCGACAAGGGCCACGCCAATGTCGTGCACAGTCACATGCGGAACCGCAGCCAGTTGCGGAATGGCGTTCACGCTGTTGATGACGGCCCACCCCATGACGGCGAAAACCGCGGAAGCAATCGCGACGCCAGTGAGCCAGGTCGGACTGAAGACTCCGTCCTTGGGCACGTCAGAACCGCGTGTGAGCAGAATGGCAAACACGATAAGGATGGCAACCGCGCCGATGTAAACCAGAATCTGCACAAAGCCGGCGAACTGCGCATCAAGCGAAAGAAAGAGCAGAGCAATGCCGCCGAACGCAATAGTGACCGCAAGGGCACAGTGGACCAGATTCTTAAGCAGCACAGCCGCCAGGCCGCCGGCCACTGTGATCGCAGCGATGAGATAGAAGACCACGGTCATGATTGGATTCTCCTATTCAGCATAGCGGTAGCTCCTGGGACCGAAGTGCTTGCGCACCATCGCGACGCGGCCCATGATGATGTACGCGGCAAGCAGGATGGCGGAACATACGATCCAGCGCAGCAACCCCTCACCCATAAAGCGCCACAGCGCCGTGACGAACAAATCAAGCAGCGTGAAGGGCAAGACAAACTTCCATGCAAAGTTCATCAACTGGTCTTGACGGAGGCGAGGCAGGGTTCCACGCATCCAGATGAAAACGAAGATCGACATCATCAACTTGGAGAAAAACCAGAACCACGAAGGCATAAAGGTAAGGAACGAGAGCGGCGCAGACCAACCGCCGAGAAAGAGCGTAGTGCCGAGGCCGGAGATGGAGAGCATGGCGAGATATTCGCCGAGGAAGAAGAGAGCGAATTTAAAGCCGGAATACTCGGTGTGATAGCCGGCAACCAATTCTGATTCACCTTCGGGGAGATCGAATGGCGAGCGATTGGTTTCGGCCGTTGCGGCAATGGCGTACATTACAAATCCGGCCAGTCCCCACGGAGTGAAGATGTACCAGTGCGGAAAAATGCCGGTGTACTGGTTTTGTGCTTCAACAATCTTGGTGAGCGAGAGCGAGCCGGTAATCATAACGACGGCGACGCTCGATAATAGCAACACTACTTCGTAGCTGATCATCTGGGCAACGGCGCGCATGGCTCCCAGCAGCGAATACTTGTTGCGGCTGGACCAGCCGGCCATGAAGACTGACACTTCAGTTGAAGCTCCCATGGCAAAGAAGAACAAGAGGCCCGCATCCATATCGACCAGCACCATATTGCGACCCACGGGCAATACTGCGAAGCCCATGAAGACTGCAACGACCAAGCCGACGGGAGCGAGAAAGTGCACCGGGCCATTGGCGGTGGATGGGACAACATCTTCCTTGGTAAGGGATTTGATGGCGTCGGCGATTGGCTGCATGAAACCGAACGGGCCAACGCGGTTTGGGCCGAGGCGGTTTTGAATGCGGCCGAGGCCTTTGCGCTCAAAAACTGTAGTGAGCGCGAAGATTGCCGGAAAAACGCAGACGATGCCGATGACGCCGAGAAGAACTGCAGCCGGCTGCTGCAATGCGAGGGGTAAAAAAGATACAAGCCAGTGTTGAAGCAGAACGAAGATCTGGTCCGCTTTGTCGATCATGGGCTAGTCCTGTCCTCCCTCGGGTTTGGCTTGCGTTGGAGAAGCAGGCGCAGCAGTTTTTGTGGCAGCATCGGCAGCAGCTTTGGCGGCGGTAGCTTGAGCGGCTTTGGCCTTGGCATCTGCCTTGGCCTTTTCCTCGGCTAGACGAGCATCCACTTCTGAAGCTTCCGTCGGATGAATTTCGTGATAGTACTCGTTTGATTTCGCCAGTTGCTCACGATCGAGAAGGAGTCCGCCAAAACGATCGTCAGTGGCCAATTCGAATTGCGTATCCATCTTGATGGCTTCAAACGGGCAGACTTCAACGCAGATCTGGCAGCTCATGCAAACAGAAATATCGATATCGAAGCGTGTTGGGTAAAACTGCTGCTTGCCAACATAGTCAGGCTTCTTGTCCTTGCTCTTGTCGATGTAAATGCACTTGGGCGGGCACTCCTTCTCACAGATCTGGCATGCGACGCAGCGAAGGCCAGCCTCCCAGTTTTCAGTGTCATAGACAAGGAACGGAAAGACGCGCGCATTCTCGGCTGGAGCAATCCGCTCTTCGGGATACTCGACGGTCGTAAGCCGTTCTTTGGAGACAAAGCTGCCGGCAAAATTCTTTGCCGTCTCCGCCATGCCCTTCAGTATTCCTTCACCCAGCAATGCAAAATCCTCCGAAAAGCAGCTGTTAGGTATTAGATTTCAACTTCAAACCTATCTGTCCACTTCTCCCAGAACAATATCCACACTTCCAAAGATCACGACTACGTCTGCGACGCTTTCGCCCAGACACATGTCTTCAAGGACCGTGAGGTTAATCAAACTTGGCGGCCGCACACGATAGCGATAAGGATTCGGCGTGCCGTCGCTGATGAGATAGAAACCGAGTTCGCCCTTCGGCGCTTCAATGCGTCCGTAAGCCTCGCCCGGCTTGGGACGGAAGCCACGAATCTTTGACTTCGGATCCATAATCGGTCCGGCAGGAATGTCCTTGAGCGCTTGTTCCAGGATGGTGACCGATTCGCGCATTTCAAGCACGCGCACCATGTAGCGGTCATAGACATCGCCATGATCGCCAAGCGGCACGCGGAATTTGAAGCGATCATAGATGCCGTAATGGTCGACCTTGCGAATATCGTAATCGACACCCGACGCGCGCAGCATGGGTCCGCTGATACCGGCATTGATCGCTAGTTCGGGCTTTAACTTGCCGATGCCCTGGCAGCGGGCCATCAAAATTTCATTCGTGCTGAGCAATGCTTCAAACTCGTCAATAAATCCCGGCAGACCCGCGACAATCTTGCGCGCTTCATCCAGCAACGCCGCCGATATATCGACACGGCAGCCGCCAAAGCGCATGTAGTTGCACATCATGCGCGAGCCGGTTAGCTGCTCGAAAAGATCGAGGATTTTCTCGCGCTCACGAAATGCGTACATCAGCGGAGTGCCGCTGGCGCCCATCTCCTGAGTGAGGAAGCCGATGGTGGAAGCGTGATTCTGAATGCGTGTAAGTTCAGCAAGGATAACGCGAAGGTACTCTGCGCGTTCAGGGACTTGCTGGCCGACGAGCGTTTCAACCGCCAGCGCGTAGGCCCAGTTGTTGGTGAGCGAGCAAAAATAATCGAGCCGGTCGGTGTAAGGCATCGACGCCAGATACGATGCGCCTTCGGCAATCTTTTCGTGATTGCGATGCAGATAGCCGAAGACGGGCTTCAAGCGAATTACGCGTTCACCGTCGAGAGCGACGTCCATGCGAAACACGCCGTGCGTAGACGGATGATGGGGACCCATGGCCACTTCAAGCAATTCGCCTTCGCCGTCGGGCTCAATGATGGGCGGGCGGTTCCAACCTTCAACACGATCTGGATGTGCGATAGAAGGAGTCATCGGGCTTCCGCTCCTTCCTGAATCGCGGCTTTCTCAGCAGCCGCATGCTGTTTGGCGCGCTCAAGCACCTGATCATGCGCGGTTGGCTCGTACTCGAAATCGTCGGGCTCAACGTAGTCTTTGCGCATTGGGTGGTCTTTGAACTCGTCCCACATCAGCAGGCGGCGCAGATCGGGATGCCCGGTAAAGACCACGCCGTACAGATCGAAAACTTCGCGCTCTTGTAATTCTGCGCCACGCCAAATGGGCGTGAGCGATGGCATCTCAACCTGGTCAGTGCGGTTTGCCGTCCGCATGCGAATGATGACTGGACCATGCTTTTTGGCGACCGAGAAAAGATGATAGACAGTCTCAAGATAACCGGGCTCGACCCGCTTGCGCGTCTCGTCTACTGTTTCCTCTACTTGCTGCTCGACTCCATCGACGGTCTTGGTAACGGTGCGCGTTACTTTTACTTTTTCGCTGATTTCCTTGTCGAGATAATCGACGCCGGTGACGTTGGAGAGGTAATCGAGAGCCAGTTCCGAGTCGTCGCGCAGAAACTGCGCTACCTGGAGCGCATGGCTGTGAGCGATCAGCAGCGAGTGCTGACCGCTCACACTGGGATTTGAAACGATCTCGACTCCAGCGCCGGGCACGGCCACTTCAATCGCCGCCTTAATCTCTTCCACGGTCTTCATCAGCGGATTACCACCGGAATCGGCCAAACGCCTGGATTGGATGTTGGTTCAAGATCGTGTGCGCCTTGCTCAGGAACTGGAAACTCGCCCTGCGCTTCAGGATTGAGGTGGCGCGGACGCTCCTCGCCAGTGAGGGGCTGGCCGTCAATCTTCTTCTGCAACGTCATGAAAGCCTGGATCAACGCCTCAGGCCGCGGCGGGCAACCAGGAATGTGCACGTCGACCGGAATGTAGCGATCGATGCCCTTGAGAACGTTGTAACCCTGCTTGAATGGTCCGCCGGAAATGGCGCAAGCACCCATGGCGATTACATAGCGGGGCTCGGCCATCTGGTTGTACAGCCGGACCACCTGGGGAGCCATCTTCTTGGTCACCGTGCCGGAGATAATCATCAGGTCGGCCTGGCGCGGAGAAGGACGAAACACTTCAGCGCCGAAGCGAGCCAAATCGTAGCGCGCCATCGTAGTGGCGATCATTTCAATGGCGCAACAGGCCAGGCCAAACTGCATGGGCCACACCGAGTTTTTGCGGCCCCAGTTATACAGCTCTTCGATGGTCGTGACGAAGACGCCCTGCTTGCCCAGTTCGATCTTCAATTGTTGATCAACTGCCATCGGTCACACTGCTCCTTGGGTTCTTCCTGCCCTGATTTACTATGCCAGTTCGAAAAAATCACTTTGCCATTATGCCCAGGTAAGAACACCTTTGGCCCAGGCCCACGCCAGTCCTTCAATCAGCATCAACACAAAAATCAGCATGGATACGCAAGCCGCTACTCCCAAGCCGGTAAAGGCTACCGCGAAGGGCAGCAGGAAGACGGCTTCAACATCAAAAATGAGAAAAATAATGGCGTACAAGTAGTAGGCCGACCGGAACTGTACCCAAGCATCGCCCTTTGAAACCAGGCCGCACTCATAGATGGCATTCTTGATTGGATTCGGTTTGGCGGGCGAGAAAACCTTTGCCCAGAGCCACGCCATTCCAAGAGGAGCCAGCCCAAAGCCCAGCGCCGCCAGAAATAAGACCGCCAGTGAAAAATAGGGATTTGATGCCATTTTAGAAACGGAATCCTTCTCCTTTAACGTACCAGTTTTGGGGTAGTTTTGGCGAAGATGTTGGCCCCTTCAAACGCTGTTCAAGTGAGGTTTCCAACGGTTCATCCCACGCTATGAACCGTTGGCTGGTTACAGGGGCTTGAGGCTGGGATAAATGGAGATTTGCCGCTCCGGCCGTTTTGTGCGGCGGGCCAGGTGCCGATTGGCCGGGGGCTCTCAGAAACTTTCTATCTTTTGTGCTCTTCTGCCAGATGGAGCCTGAACTGATCGGCGAACCAAACGAGATTTTCTTTAGAAGAAGTAATCCATCGCTGGTGTAGGGCCATTTCTTTTCCGCAGGTTGAGCATATCCCTGTCGCCGGGTAATCGTCCATATCGTGGATGATGGTCAACTCCGGCTTCTTTGCCATAGGCAAAGTGTACGCATCCACAAGCCGCTGACTGAGCCATATTGCACTCATGTGCGATTCAGCGGATCTGTTTGTATCGTCAGTAACTCGGAGGCCACTCAATATTGGACAACTTTTTGGGGGGGGTGAACGCAACCCCTAGTCGTCGTCGTCCTTGACCGTCTTTTTGGGACGCGTGGAGAGCATCGCCGGAACCGGCCTTTTCCCCATCGCGTCCTTCCAAAGAATCACGTTGAGTTTTTCAGTGGGCTGGCTGTCCTCGTGGGTAAAGTCCATCTTCGAGCTTTCGCGGGCGCCAACTGCGTTTCTGGTGTTCGCCGTGTAGATCAGTCCGTTATCGCGGTTGGAGTAGTCGGCCGAGTAAGGCGCCTGGTCGCCAGGGCCGGTGAACAGGCTGGAGATGACCGAGCAGAACGCGTCGTCGTTGTTCATTGGCGGCAGGCCGAGGGCAACTTCCATGGTGCGGACCATGCTGACCGTGGAGTAGAAGCGGCTGTCGACATACGGGCCACCATCGGTGGCGCGCGGCGAATACTTGCTGACCACAAAGGCAATGCTCCGGTGCGCGTCGACGTGGTCGCCACCGTTCTGCGCGTCGTCTTCAAGGATGAAGAAGGCGGTGTCGTCCCAATAGGGCGAGTGGGAGATAGCCTCAATGGCACGGCCAACAGCCAGGTCATTGTCAGCGACGGAGGCCTTTGGTGTCGGGCTGCCCGGAGTTGTTCCGGCGGTGTGGTCGTTGCCGAAGCGCAACTGCATAAAGCTCGGCATGTTGTCCTGGCCGCGTTCGCGTTCGGCAATCCAGCCCTTCAAGTGACGCTCGAAGATTGCGAACCTAACCTGATCAGGAACAAGAAGATTAAAGTCGGGGTACTCGGGAGCGAAATGGCCGACAAGCTCGGGCTTGGTTGGTGTGTTGGAGGCGATGAGCGGAATGGCCCACGGCCATTTGTTAACGCCGCCGCCCCACTCCGCGGGAATTGGCTCGCCGGGCTTGATCGCCGGATGATTGCATGTTGAACCCTCGAGCACCGGGCCCTGCTGCGGGTCGGCGGTCCTTTTTGCGTCGCAGAACTTGGTGGAGATGAACTCGCCGAAATGGATGTAAGTCTTGTTGTGTGCGGCGAGATTGCCCCAGAGGTAGCCACTGTGCGGCTCGTTCACGTCTGGGATTTTTTGCAGCAGCGGGTAGCCGTCAGCGACGACGCCCTCAAAGTCATAGCCGCGCTGACTGCCGCGATAGTTCTGCTGCCAGGTCTTCTCAAGATAATCGGTCCCGATGGCGGCATTGGACCAGACGTGGCCATCGCCTGAGACTTCGCCGGAATCAAAGAAGTTGTCGAGCACGCCGAACTGCAGCGCCAGCTTGTGCAGGTTGGGAGTGGTGGATTGGCCGTACATGGTCAGACTTGGATCGCCGTTGCCGACGGGCATTCCGTTGAGGCTCAAATCGCCGAGGATCTGATCGTAGGTGCGATTTTCTTTAATGATGTAGATGACGTGCTTGATGCGGTTCTGCGCGCCACCCGCATACGTGATTGTCTCGGCAGCAGCTTTCATGCGATTGGATGCAACGACGGTCGAGGTCCACTGAGAAAGCTTGCTGGTAATTTCCGATTCGCTGATCGTGGCGAGCGAGCCATAAAGCAGTGTGGCGATGTAGGTGCGGTCGGCTTCGCGCGAAGCCGGTGCAGTTTCTACCGGATGTTGAGGGAAATTGTTTGGGCCGGTTCCCTTCCCCTTGTCTGTTGCGACGTAGAGCTTGCCGCCGAAAGCTGACATCGAAATGGGCATCCATTCGGTTGGCACAAAGCCTTCAGGCTCTACCATGCCCTCTTTGGAGGCTTTCGACGTGAGCTTGCGCGTATCGATAACGGCGACCGCATCACTGCCCATGTTCGCAACGTATAGCCGCGATCCATCGCTATTAACGGCGAGCGCTACGGGCTCTGCGCCGAAATAACTTTGACCCGGCAAGCGTGTATCGAAGTAGCCCTTGACGGCGAATTGGCCCTGACCAACACTAATCGCAGCCACTGCGTCGCGATTGGAGAGCGCCACATACAGAGTCTTTTCGTCGGGCGAGAAGGCGAAGGCGCTGGGATGCGTACCAGGTGCGACGGGACTGGTGGGCTTAAGAAGTGTGAGTTTGCGACCGATGGTTTGCTTGGCGAGATCGAGTTCGACAATCTCAGATGAATTCCACAGCGCAACAAAAGCGCGCGAGCCGCTCTTAGGAACCGCAAGCGCGACTGGATAGGTGGACGGCACCGCGTCGCTCTCGGAGAGGTCAAAGCGCTCTCTAATTGCGCCCGTGGTGGGATCGATCAGAATCACGTCATCAGAAAGATTCTCTGCCACCAGCAACATTTGAGACCCGGGCGTACCGACCAACGCAATTGCCGCGGGATAAGGCAACCCCTGGTCGCCTTTTCTCTCCCCGATAAGCAATGTCTTGCGCCCCGGGGGAAGTTGCTGCAGTGGCAGCGAGATGATCCGCTCAGGTGCGACGTGGCCATCTGCAAAGCTATACACGAGAATGCCGCTGCCGACGCCGTTCTTGACGCCGCCAAGCGGATTGCTAAGCGACGCGATGCTGGCATAGATGTGCTTGCCATCCCGGCTGAACGCGAGGCCGGAGTAGAGCGTTTGCTTCGATACTTTAGCCGTGGTGCGGCTGTCAGGAAAATCAGTAAGAGTGCCGGTTTTTGTGTCGAGAACGGCAAGCGACTGCTGGTAATTCGACTCGAACGTTCCATAGCCGGCATTGACGGTCACCACATAGTGATGATCGGGCGAGATGGCCATTGAAATTGGCAGGCTATTCAGCCGCTGGGGATGACCTGGGATTTCCCCGATCAACTGCTTGCTCGATGGCAAATCGATGGTTTGCGAGGAAATTGCTATGGGTATAAGAAAAAGTGCGGTGACGAAAACTGCAAGCGGAGTCTTTCGATTCATAACTTCTCCTCAATGTAAACATCACGTGCACTTCGAAACTGCAGCGCAAACGCGGGTCCTGTTCAAGAGAGGATTGTACATGCAAGTTATGAACGCAAATATGCAGAGCATCACGCCGGTCCAGTGACATCGTGCTGAAAGATCGCCCCTTTTGCTGCGCTCCCCGGTCCGTTGCAGGCCGGGGAGCGCAAACTCAATTTCACCGAGATTTAACCAGGTTACGGATAGATGCCGCGAATCTTCACCGCTTCAGACACGCGACCGATGCCGAGCATATTGGCAGCGATGCGCATAGGCACATTTCTATCGAGGTGAATCTTGAGTACATCGCGGAATGACGTCTTCATAACGCGCTCGAGGCGGTTGTAAATGTCCTGCGCCTCCCAAAACAAATGCTGCTCGTCCTGGACCCATTCGAAGTACGAGACGGTGACTCCGCCGGCATTACACAGAATGTCAGGAATCACGAACGCACCTTTCCTTTCGAGGATGCGATCGGCTGCGGGAGTGAGCGGCCCGTTGGCAGCTTCAGCAATGATGCGCGCGCGCACTGAGGCGGCATTGTCTTCGCGAACAGTGTTTTCGAGCGCCGCGGGCACCAGGATGTCACAGTCCATCGCCAACAGTTCAGCCGGGGAAATGGGCTCGCTTTCCGGGAAGCCTTCCACATGTCCGCAGAGGACTTTCATGTGAATCAGTTCAGGAATGTTTAGACCGTTGCGATTGTAAACGCAGCCGGTTGAATCGCTGACGGCAATGACCTTCGCGCCAGCATCGTGAAGCAACTGCGCTGCAATGGAGCCGGCATTGCCAAAGCCCTGCACGGCCACGGTCGCCCCTTTGAGCGGGATATGGATGTGCTCGCAGGCGCATTCGATGGTGTAGAAAACGCCGCGCCCGGTTGCTTCGTTGCGGCCAAGCGATCCTCCCAAGCAGATGGGTTTGCCAGTAACAACGCCAGGAACGGCATAGCCCTTGGTCATGCTGTAGGTGTCCATGATCCAGGCCATGGTTTGCGGATTGGTGTACACATCTGGCGCGGGAATGTCCTGCTCGGGCCCAATGATGGGGAGAATGGCGCTGGTGTAGCGGCGCGTCATCCTTTCAAGTTCGCCCTGAGACATGCGCTTCGGGTCGCAGGTGATTCCACCTTTAGCTCCGCCGAACGGGATGTTCACGACCGCGCATTTCCACGTCATCCATGTTGCCAGCGCCTTCACCTCATCCAACGTGACCTGTGGGTGATAGCGAATGCCGCCTTTGGCGGGACCACGCACCGAGCTGTGCTGCACGCGATAGGCTTCAAAGCGATGAATGTGCCCGTCATCCATGCGGACTGGCACGGTAACCATCAGGATGCGCTCGGGATACTTGATCATTTCCCGGGTATCCTGATCGAGCCCTAATGCATTTGCTGCCGTGTCGAAATTTTCCAGGGCAACATCGTAGGCGTTCCCTGCAGTCACTGTTGTTAGCATCCTATTTCCCTCCTTACCTGAACCGGGTTTCGGAACAAACAACGTTTCGGCCGCGGGTCAGGCGACACTCGTTTCATGCAGATCGGGAGTTGTCTGCGCTGCATCCTGCGTTTTGTATACCGGGAGCAGCCACTTCCGGTAAGTTCCCAGGCGGCCGTGCGTCGCGTCGAAGTAACTTCGCTGCAACTGACGCACTATTGGACCGATGGCCGCATCCTTCACCGGGCGATGGTCAACGCGCACAACGGGTGCAATGCCAACCGCCGTGCCGGTGAGGAAAAGCTCGTCGCAAATGTAGAGTTCGCTGCGATCGATGGAGCGCTCGACAACCTGCAGCCCCAATTCGCGCCGGGCAAGTTCCATGATGGTGTCGCGCGTAATGCCTTCCAGAACGTTGTCTGTAGTGGGAGGCGTGATCAATTTGCCCTTGCGCACCATAAAGAGGTTGCAGGTGGCGCCTTCAGCAACGTGGCCGTTTTCGTTGAGGAAAATGGCCTCGTCGAATCCGCTCTGCCGCACCTCATCGCTGGCCAACGCACTGTTCACGTAGGCTCCGCAGATTTTTGCGCGTGCCGGAATGGCATTGTCTTCAATACGCCGCCACGAGCTGACGCCGGCATGGATTCCCTTGTCGACATGGAGGTATTCGCCGAAGGGCATACCGATGATCGCCCAATCGTCCTGATCGTCCATTGCTACGCCAACCCGCTGGGCTGACTTGAAGGCGATGGGGCGAATGTAAACGTTCGTTCGGAAGTTGTTGCGGCGCAGGATTTCTGCGGTAATGCGGCAAAGCTCTTGCGGAGATGCTGAGACGTTGATGCGCAGAATGCCGCAGTTTTGCTTCCAGCGCTCGTAGTGCTCAAGCGCGCGAAGTATTAAAAGCTCCTGAGAAAGATCGTCCCAGTGGGCGCGAACGCCTTCAAAAACGCCGGTACCGTAATGCAGGGCATGAGTGAGAATGCCTACGTGAGCCTCACGCAGCGGCATGAACTTGCCGCCAAAATATACGATCGAATTCTGATCGGCATCAGCTTTCACGTCACACCTCCTGAAACGATTCTCTGAACAGTTCTCTGCCGCGCGAGAGGGCGAGCTCATCAAGCTCAAACCACTTTGTGTTCCTGACCAGGCGCCGCAACGCGGCGTCGATGCTGGACTGCGGTAGACCGTTAGCAACCTCAAGCAGCGCTCCCAGCATGACCATATTGCCCGCGCGGGCACTGCCCAGTTCATGAGCAATCTGCGTGAATGGGAGTGCAAGGACATGGACGTCGTTACGTACGCAATCGGTCGGGAACGTTTCGCCGTTGTAAATAATCCAGCCTCCGGGACGAACGCTTTTATCGAACTTGCGCAGTGATGGCTCGTTCATGGCGACAAGAATGTTGGGCGCAGTCACCAACGGCGAATCAATTGTCTCGTCCGACAGGCGCACATGGCAGTTTGAAGTGCCTGAGCGCATCTCAGGTCCGTAAGACGGCAGCCACGAAACTTCAAGGCCAGCTTCGAGCCCGGCCTCGGCAAGTACTTCACCCAGTAGCAGCACGCCTTGTCCGCCGAAGCCTGCCACGCGAACGTGCAAGTCGATGGGCTTGGTGGCTTTGTTAGCGGCGGATGAGGCTTCGGCAGAATCATCGTTGACGATGTCGAGGATGGCGGGGATCGCTTCGAGCGAAGGTGGTTCCGGCGGAAGCCTGCGCGGCTGAGCCTCCTTTGTTCGATCGCAAAAGACGCCAAGTGGATATGTCTTTTCCATCACGTCGCGCACCCAGTGCTGAGAATCGACAGCAGACATTTTCCAGATGGTTGGGCACGGCGAAAGCACTTCAATCAGCGAAAATCCTAATCCCTTGACCTGATTTTCAACGGCGCGATGAATGGCGCGATTGGCCTGTGCGATCTGTTTGTTGTCGCCAAGACCCACGCGCTCAATGTACACAGGGCCCTGCAACGTGGCCAGCAATTCACTCACATGCAACGGGTAGCCCTCGGTTGTGGCGCTGCGGCCCTCGGGCGTTGTGGTGCTGGTTTGGCCGAGGAGCGTGGTGGGCGCGGCCTGTCCGCCGGTCATGCTGTAGATGGCATTGTTGACAAAAATTATTGTGATGTTCTCGCCGCGATTGGCAGCATGCAGAATTTCAGCGGAACCGATTGCGGACAAGTCGCCGTCACCTTGATATCCGATGACAATGCCCGCAGGCCGGCTGCGCTTCATGGCCGTGGCTACCGCAGGACAGCGGCCGTGCGCGGCCTGCACATTGCCCACGTCGAAGTAGTAATAAGTAAAAACCGAACAGCCGACTGGGCCAACGAGAATTGTCCTATCCTGAATGCCGAGTTCGTCAATGGCGCGAGCCAGCAGCTTATGCACAATGCCGTGACCGCAGCCGGGGCAAAAATGCGTCTGATGCTGAAGCTCGGGCTTGCGATCATAACGCTCGTAAAAGGACTTCGCCCGGCCGTGAACCACCGTGTACTCAGAAAACTGTTCGCTAGACATTGGCCATGCGCTCCTCATCGATGTTGATTGCGGGTTCTGTGATCGGCGCTATCGAATAGCGTTTTGCCAGGTTACGCACCAAGTCGAGAACCTGTTCGTGCGACGGGACATTGCCGCCGGTGCGGCTGAAAAACTCCACCGGCCGGGTACCATCCAATGCCAGACGAACATCTTCGAGCATCTGACCGTTACTCATTTCGACTACAACGAACACACGCGCGCGCAGAGCCAGGCGCTTGAAATGCGAAACCGGAAACGGATAAAGCGTGATGGGGCGCAACACGCCGACATTGATGCCTTCGGCGCGAGCTTCAGCTGTAACCGCCTTGAGAATGCGGCCTACGATCCCATATCCAACCAGCACAATCTCGGCGCCCTCTGCTTGCCACTCCTCAGCGCGCGCTTCAAGGTGTTCGGCGCAGCGATACTTCTGCTCAAGGTGGCGAACGTGCGCTTCAAGGTCGTCGACATCCATGAAGAGCGACGTGATGAGATTGGGCCGCGATGCTGCGGTGCCGGTAACAGCCCAATCGGGCGTTTGACCCTCGATAGCCTGTTCGGGAAATTCAACCGGTTCCATCATCTGGCCGATGAACCCGTCGGCAAGAAGGACAACGGGGTTGCGATAACGGTCTGCGAGTTCGAAGGCAAGAGCCGTTAAGTCCGCCATCTCCTGCACAGAATGCGGAGCCAGCACAATGGTGCGATAGTTGCCATGGCCGCCACCTTTGACCACCTGGTGATAATCGCTTTGCTCCGCTGCAATATTGCCAAGGCCCGGGCCACCGCGCGTGATGTCGGCGATGACGCAGGGCAGTTCTGCGCCGGCCATGTAGCTGATGCCTTCCTGCATGAGGCTTATACCAGGACCGCTGGACGCAGTCATGCAGCGCACGCCCGCAGACGCGCCGCCATACAACATGTTGACGGCTGCAACTTCGCTTTCGGCCTGGAGAAAAACTCCGCCCGCGCGCGGCATGTATTCTGCTGCAGCCTCGGCAATCTCGCTGGCCGGCGTAATGGGATAGCCATAAAAAGCACGGCATCCGGCCAGTATTGCGCTTTTTACGATGGCTTCGTTCCCCTTCATCAGTTGCTTGCGCATGACGGAGATCCCTCCTGGCCGGTGCTCATGATGGCAGCTGCCGCAGCGCGATTTGCCACAGCACGCATCACAGTGATTGCGCCGGGCTCCGGACATGCCATAAAACAGATTCCGCATCCCGTGCAGCCCGTACCCGCATATACTGCCGTGCGATATCCATAATGATTTAAATGTTCGCCAAGGGCGATTACTCTTGGCGGGCATGCTTCAACACACAACCCGCAGCCCTTGCACTCTTGATCGTCGATCTTCAATAAGCCTCGATCGCGTTTTACAGCATCGGTCATTCCATTGCTCCTGTTTGGCGAACCGTCTTTATGCAAGCGCGGCTGCCGTCCGTTCGCGCTCAAGGTAGTGAGCACGAACTGCAAAGTCTTCAAGTTCCTGTTGAAAGCGCGGATCGGCAATGGCGATCAACGCCTGTGCTCTTTCGCGCAGAGTTTTTCCGTGCAGATAGGCGATGCCGTGTTCGGTAACTACGTAGTGCACATCGCCGCGCGATGTCACCACGCCGGCGCCGGGCTCAAGCACTGGCACAATGCGCGAAACGTCGCCGTGCATTGCGGTAGAGGGTAGAGCGATGATCGGTATTCCGCCTTTTGAACGCGCCGCTCCCCGAATGAAATCGATCTGGCCGCCAAATCCGCTGTAGGGCCGTGTACCCAGAGAATCCGCACAAACCTGGCCGGTCAGATCTACCTGGAGCGCGCCGTTGATTGCAACCATGCGCTCGTTTTGCGCAACGACAAATGGATCATTGGTGTATTTGATGGGGCGGAATTCAAAACAGGGATTGTCGTGAATGAAATCGAATAGTCGCTTGGTGCCCAGCACGAACGCCACAACGGCTTTACCTCGGTGAATCGACTTCCCTTCACCGTTCATCACGCCAGACTCCATCAGATCGACAACGCCGTCCGGACACATCTCCGTATGAATACCCAAATTGCGTTTGTCATCGAGACAGTGAAGAACAGCTTCGGAAATTCCGCCGATACCTGTCTGCAGCGTTGCACCGTCAGGGATGAGCGAGGCCACATTGCGGGCCACGCGCATGTGCATTTCATTGAATGGTTCTGTGTGCAGCTCAAGCAGCGGACGATCGGACTCGACGACCGCCGTGAGATGGCTGATGTGAATTGCCGTCTCGCCATGCGTACGCGGCATCTGCGGGTTGACCTCCGCAATCACGGTGCGGGCCAGGCGAACCGTGGTGAGCGTGCAGTCCACAGTGGTGCCTAACGTTACAAAACCATGCACGTCCGGGGGCGAAACCTGCATCAGCACCACATCGAGCGGGAGCGCGCCGGATTCGAAAAGGCCCTCAATTTCGCTCAAGAAAATCGGCGTGTAATCGGCTCGTCCGGCAGCCACAGCGTCCCGCACGTTGGGACCGAGGAACAGGCCGCGATGACGAAAATGACCTTCGTACTCAGGTCGCGTGTAGCGGGCGTTGCCGAGAGTCATCATGTGGATGATCTCGACATCGCGCAAATGGGGAGCGCGGGCGACCAGCTGATCCACCAATACTGAAGGTGTACCGCAACCTGACTGAATCCAGACACGATCACCGGAACGCACAGCCTCAAGTGCCTGCGCTGCGGTCATTTGCTTGCCACGGTAATCATCTTTCCACGACATCGCTCATCGCCCTGGATGCGGAATTTTTGCTTCTGCAATCCGCCAATGGTCAGGCCATCGACCGGCGCTTTTGCCGGTTTGCTGATCAGCCTTTCCCCAACAAAACACGGCGTTTGGGAGCAACATAAAATCTCCCAAAAGCCCGCGTTATTCTGCGCTTTGCAGGTCGTGTCTGCTGTGATGGTTGTCACCCGTGGGAACACGCGTATTCAGGCGTGAAATATCGGATTCTGAGATACGGAAGCCAGACCTAACCTGAATCGAGTAAGCTGTGTTCGATATGCTTCCCCAAGGACACATCGAAGAACTTCGCGCCGCTGTCGGCACCGACGGATTAATCACAGGCGAGAGTCAACTGCAGACCTATGAATGCGATGGGCTGACGAACTTTCGTGTGATGCCGGGCGCGGTGGTGTTGCCACGAACAGCCGCAGAGGTGCAGGCGGTGGTACGCGTATGTGCGCGCCACAAGATTCCGTTTGTGAGCCGCGGAGCCGGGACCGGCTTGAGCGGAGGCGCATTACCATCGGCGGGCGGCGTGGTCATCAGCCTGGCCCGGATGAACCGCATTCTTGAAGTCAACATTGCGGATAAGTACGTTGTAGTTGAGCCGGGCGTGATCAACGCGCACGTTACGCAGCGGGTGGCGCCGCAAGGATATTTTTATGCGCCCGACCCGTCATCGCAAAGCGTGTGCACCATCGGCGGCAATGTAGCGGAGAACTCCGGCGGAGCGCATTGCCTTAAATACGGTTTCACCGTGACGCACACGCTGGCCTTGGAAGTGGTTCTACCGAATGGCGAGATCGTGCAGCTTGGCTCTCCCACTCTGGACGCGCCGGGATACGATTTGGCTGGAGTGTTCGTGGGTTCGGAAGGCACACTCGGCGTGACCACGAAAGTTACCCTGCGCATTGTCAAGCGGCCCGAAGTTGTTCAAACATTGCTGGCCGCATTCGATTCGCCCCAGGCAGCGGGACAAACGGTGAGCGATATTATTGCGGCGCGCATGCTGCCCTCGGCGCTTGAAATTATGGACACGCTCGCCATCGAAGCAGCGGAGGCGGCCGTGCACGCAAACTACCCAATGTGCGGCGGACTGCTACTGGTGGAACTCGACGGCCCGGGCAGCGAAGTAGATGCCCTGATGCGCCAGGTGCTGGAAATCTGCCGCAACAACGGCGCACAGGAAACGCGCCTGGCGCAATCGGAAGCAGAGCGAATGCTGGTGTGGAAGGGACGCAAAGCAGCGTTCGCCGCCATGGGTCGCATTTCGCCGAACTACATTGTGCAAGACGGCGTGATTCCGCGGACGGCATTGCCGCGCGTATTAAGCGAGATTGATCGCATGGCAACGGCCGTCGGCCTGCGTGTTGCAAACGTCTTTCATGCAGGCGACGGCAATCTACATCCACTTGTGTTGTATGACCGGTCCATCGATGGGCAGGAAGAGAAGGCGCTCGATCTCTCCTACCGTATTCTGCATCTGTGCGTTGACAATGGCGGCTCAATTACCGGCGAGCACGGCGTGGGAAAAGAAAAACAGGAAGCACTGGGCTACATGTTCAGTGAGCCGGACCTGGATACCATGCAACTTATCCGCTGCGCGTTCGATCCCGCGAATATTTCGAACCCCGATAAAGTATTTCCGCGAACAAGATTGTGCGGAGATAAACCGGGTCCGTATACACCTCACCCGCTGGAAACCGCCGGCATTGCGGAGATCTTTTGATGACCACAGCTGCTGCAATCACGCGGGAAGAATGCAGGACGCGACTGGCAACAATCGCCGGCGCAGAGCGCGTTGTCAGCACCGGCGAAACCGTTACAGTTGCCGCGAGCGATGTGGAGCAGATTGCGGAGATACTGCGCTTCGCCAACAGTAACGGAATTGCTGTGACCCCATGCGGAAGCGGCACGAAACAGAGCTGGGGCAACGCGGTAGAAGCGGGCATTCTGCTTGACCTGAGCCGCATGAACAAGCTCCGCGAACATGCGTGGCAGGACATGACCTGCACTGTCGAAGCCGGTTGCACCTGGACCGTAATGCAGGCCGAGTTGGCGCATCACGGACAGATGGTAGCGCTCGATCCGCTATGGCCCGAACGCGCAACGGTAGGCGGCATGGTGGCCGCGAATGATGGCGGCTGTTTGAGGCTGAAATATGGCAGCCTGCGAGATCTGATTATCGGAATGACCGTTGTGCTTGCCGATGGCACTATTGCAAAAACCGGTGGCAAAGTTGTGAAGAACGTTGCCGGTTACGACCTGCACAAGCTGATGACCGGAAGCTTCGGCACGCTTGGGGTAATTTCGGAAGTCAATTTTCGCCTCCATCCGCTTGAGTCAAACACGCAGACCTGGACTGCAGTTGCGCCGGAACCATTTCAGTTTGAGCACGCCCTGCGCGGCCTGCTCGATTCGCAACTGACGCCTTCATCTGTGCAATTGCGCTTAAGTGAAACTGAGTGCGAACTTGACATTAAGATTTCCGCGCCAGCCGAATGCATGGACGAGCACTCAGCAAAGCTCAGCAAGATTTGCGGCGTAATGGAATTAAGTCCATCTGACGAAACGGTCTGGCAAGCGCGGCAGGAATTGCATGACACGGCCAACGCAGTGGTGCTGAAGATTTCTACATTGCCAAGTGACCTGTGCCTTCTCTGCAGCGAGCTTCAGGATTGGGCGGCCAAAAAAGGAATGGAAATTGCAGTTGTCGCGCAGGCAAATGGCTTGGTCACGGCCGCATTGAAAACAGCGCCTGACGCCGCAATTGCACTCATTGACCATTTACGCGAAAGACTCAGGAAGGTTGGCGGCAGCGTTGTTGCTCTGCAGGTACCTGGGCCGCTCCGCAGCACGCTGGACGTGTGGGGATGCGAGTCAAATGCCCTGCCGCTGATGAAAGAGATCAAACGCCGCTTCGATCCAAATCGCATTCTTAACCCCGGACGCTTTGTGGGAAATATCTGATCTATGGCTCATACGCAAGTGCAAACAACGGAGCGCCCCTCGAGTTTTGACGCGCATCATCCACCGGAAAAACAGTACATTGACGACTGCGTGCACTGCGGATTTTGCCTGCCCGCGTGTCCCACGTACGTACTGTGGAACGAAGAGATGGATTCGCCGCGCGGCCGCATTTACATGATCAAGAAAGCGGCAGAGGGCGAGAGCCCGGTAGATGACCGCTTCCGGCTGCATATGGATAATTGCCTGGGCTGCATGGCATGTATGACGGCTTGCCCCTCCGGCGTGGAATACAACAAACTCATTGAGCCGACGCGGGCGCAGATTGAACGCAAGCTGCCGCGCAGCCTGGGAGAGCGCCTCTTCAGGATCATGATCTTCGCCACGTTTCCCCACCCGGACCGGCTAAGATTGCTGGCGCTTCCGCTGCTTGTTTATCAGAAAAGCGGATTGCGCGCGTTGGTGCGTGCAACCGGAATTTCGAAGTTACTGCCGAAGCGCATGGCTGCTATGGAATCGCTGCTGCCGGACGTACCTTCGCACCCGTTCAGGCGCATGCCTGCGCAAGTATCACCGAATTCAGCGCCGCGCCGCCGCGTGGGAATGTTGAGCGGATGCGTGCAACAAGTCTTCTTTTCGCATGTGAACGCGGCCACGGCGCGCGTGTTGGCAGCGGAAGGGTGCGAAGTGATTATCCCCGAAGACCAAGGCTGCTGCGGCGCGCTGATGGTGCACTCAGGATTGGAAAACGACGCATTGGTGTTGGCCAAACGCATGATTGCCGCGTTTGAGAAAGCGAATGTTGATACCGTCGTGATCAATTCCGCAGGCTGCGGATCGACCATGAAAGAGTACGGGCATTTGCTGCGCGACGATCCTGAATTTGTAACGCGGGCGGCAGCTTTCTCCGCCAAGTGCAAAGACATCACTGAAATTCTGTGCGAGTTGTCACCGCTGGCCGAGAGGCATCCATTAAAGCTTCGCATCGCTTATCACGATGCCTGCCATCTGCAGCATGCGCAGGGCGTGCGCGAACAGCCGCGGCGATTGCTGAGCGGTATCCCCCAACTTGAAGTTGCGGAGATCCCTGAAGGCTCGCTTTGCTGCGGTTCTGCCGGCGTTTACAACCTGCTGCAACCAGACACGGCAAATGAGTTGGGTGATCGCAAGGTTACAAACCTGCTCACCACCAATGCCCAAGCGGTGCTTTCTGCGAACCCAGGATGTCTGCTGCAGTTAATGAACGGCCTGCGCAGGCGCGGCATGAAAGAGATGCCCGCTTTCCATATGGTGGAGTTGCTGGATGCTTCCATCCGCGGTGTCAGCGCCGAGAGTCTAATGCAAAGAAGACAAAACTAAGTGCGCTAGGGCAAACTGGAAGGCATGATATCGGATGCCCGCAAGGCTGAATTGCTCTCCACCTCTGAGTTTTTGTTAAAAGCCCGCAACACTGCCAACCCCGTTGACGATTTGTCTGCACCGATGATGGCCACCTCGTTAGAGGAAGCCTATTTTGTGCAGGACGCAATGGCGCGCAGCCTTCAACCGGAAGGCATCGTCGACTGGAAAGTAGGCGCACCTGCGCCGGATGCGATGCCGCTCTTTGCGCCCATGATCAGGGCGTGGGTAGGGACCAACGGCTGCACGTTTGCGGATAAGCGCTACAGATTACGCGGGCTCGAAGCGGAGATTTCTTTCAAGATCGGCAAAGACCTTCCTCCGCGCGCCACGCCGTATACGCGCGAAGAGATCGTTGACGCGATTGAAAGTTGCCACCCGGCAATCGAAGAGCTGGAATCGGGACTAATGGTACCGGCGAACGTCGCACGCTTCACCTTGTTTTCCGATATGCAGATCCACGGCGGCTTCATTCCCGGGCCTGCGGTCCCGGATTGGCAGAAAATCGACTTCGCAAAAGAATCTGTGGCACTGGCCATCGACGGCAAAATTGAAGTCGTGCGCACCGCTTCGAATACCGCGGGCACCGATCTGCTTCGGTTGGTGCTTTACCTGGCCAACGAGGGCGCGGCACGCACCGGCGGACTTAAGTGCGGTGGGTGGATTACGACCGGCAGTTGGACTGGCAACACCTTTGCCAATGTCGGCTCGTTTGTCGACGTGCGCTTTTCAACCGCAGGCAGCGTTTCGCTCCGATTTGCCTGAGCGGAGACTCTAAAAACCAGCCCCGTCCCCATTTTGGGGGTAGCGTGTTGAAGGTCGGACCATTATGATGTTTATTGAAAAATTTATGAACGAATGGGAGTTGTTTCCATGTCCAGGTCCATCAGCCTTACCGGCGTAGAGTTCTTAGCTCCAATTACCGATAGTTATGCCGAAATCCTTACGCCGGAGGCGGTTGCCTTTGTTGTTGATCTGCAACGTACATTTAATCAGCGGCGTAAAGATTTGCTGAAAGCGCGCCATGAACGGCAAAAGCGCATTGATGCCGGTGAAAAGCCTAACTTTCTGGCGGAGACGAAATCGGTACGCGACGCGGAGTGGGGGGTGGCTCCGCCGCCTGCCGATATTCTTGACCGCCGGGTGGAGATCACCGGGCCGGTTGAGCGCAAGATGATCATCAATGCACTCAACTCAGGCGCCAAGGTGTTTATGGCTGACTTTGAGGACTCGAACACGCCGACGTGGAGCAACCTGATTGAAGGCCAGATCAATTTGCGCGACGCTATCCGGCGTACCATCACCTTCGCCGATCCATCGTCGGGCAAGCAATACAAGCTGAACGACAAGACCGCGGTATTGTTCATCCGCGCCCGTGGCTGGCACCTTGAAGAGCGGCATGTGCGCGTAGACGGCGAGCCGATGTCCGGCTCAATCTTCGATTTCGGGTTGTACTTCTTCCATAACGCCAAAGAGCTGCTGGCGCGCGGCAGTGGACCTTACTTCTACCTGCCGAAGATGGAGAGCCATCTTGAAGCAAGATTGTGGAACGACATCTTTGTACGCGCGCAAGAGAAACTTGGCGTACCGCAACGCTCCATCAAGGCCACAGTACTGATTGAAACGATTCTGGCCAGCTTTGAGATGGACGAGATTCTGTACGAGCTGCGCGAGCACTCTGCCGGGTTGAATTGCGGGCGCTGGGATTACATTTTCAGTTTCATCAAAAAATTTGCAAACGACGCACACGCGGTGCTGCCTGATCGCGTACAGGTGACGATGACAACACACTTCATGCGCAGCTATTCCAAGCTGGCAATCAAGACCTGCCATCATCGTAACGTGCATGCGATCGGCGGCATGTCGGCTTACATCCCGGTCAAGTCAGATCCTGTGGCCAATGAAAAAGCAATTTCACAGGTGCGCGCCGATAAGGAACGCGAGGCGAGCGATGGGCACGATGGAACCTGGGTAGCGCATCCGGGACTGGTACCGGTCGCGCTGGAAGAATTCAATCGCCTGATGCCGCAGCCGAACCAGATTTCGAAGCAGCTTCCTGACTTCAACGCGACGGCGGAAGATCTGCTGAAGATTCCTGAAGGGCAGATTACCGATGCGGGCCTGAAGCAGAACGTTGCTGTTGGGCTGGGCTATATTGAGGCCTGGCTGCGAGGCATTGGCTGCGTGCCGCTCTTCAACTTGATGGAAGACGCGGCGACTGCCGAAATCAGCCGCGCGCAACTGTGGCAGTGGGTGCATCAAAATGCGAAGCTCGCGGACGGAAGAAACGTTGATCTGCCGCTAGTAGAGAGTCTGATCACTGCGGAACTCGAAAAGCAGAAGACCGCAGTAGATGCAGTGCGATATGCAGCGTATGAGAAAGCCGCGGACCTGATGCGAGAGCTGGTGAAGACTCCAGAGTTCGTCGAGTTCCTGACCTTGCCGGCTTATCAGCGCATTTTGAAAGAAGAAAACCTGGGCGCTGCTTAATTCAGGTTGAAATCAAAAAAAAGGCCGCAGGCTGATTGCCTGCGGCCCTTGATTTTTGAAGGGTCAATCGCCTGCGGCGGTATGCAGCCAATAGTGGAAGCCGTCGACGATGGCCATGAGGGCGGCCTGGTTGAGGTCGCTGCTTACCCCGGCGGTGACCCACGGTTCGTGGCCGTCTGCGTTGAAGCTGACCGTAACTCGGACATGGGCGGCGGTGTCTTGCGCGGATACGTCGATGGCAGTGACGGTGAAGGTACCGAGGCGCATGTGAGCGAGCGCGGGGTACCACTTCTCGAGTTCCTGACGCATGGCCTTGGTGAGCGCGTCTACCGGACCGGCTCCCTCAGCGCGCGTTGTGATAACCGCTCCTTCGCCGACGAATAGCTGCATCGACGCCTGCACGTAACGATTGCCGGTTTCATCCGACTCGTCGAGAACACGCCAGCTCTTTACGCTGAATCGCTCCGGCAAAGTGCCAAGCACCTTCATGCAGGCGAGCTTGAAGGAGATCTCGCTTACGGTAAATGCACCGCCGTCGATCATGCCCTGGTTTGCTTCAAAGAGGGCCTGCGCCTGTGTTGGCAATAGCGGAACGCCGAGCGCTTCAGAGAGCAGAACGATGTTGGCGCGCCCTGACTGAGCATTGACGCCGACGACGGGATTAGCGCCTACGCGCGCTGGAGCACACCATAGATAGGCACCGGGATTCTTGCGCTCGCTGCTGCCGTGCATGCCGGCCCAAGTTCCAAAAGCGCCGGGGCCGACGATAGGAGTGCCGTGCGGCGGCTCCAACCCAAATGCCGCGTACGCAGAATGCGCCAAGCCGGTGAGTCCGGTGAGTGCTTCAGGCGCGACGAACTCTGCTTCTCCGCGCAACTGCATGCCGCCGATTACGGTGGTGAGATTGACGTTGCCGCAACGTTCGCCGGTGCCGAGCAAAGTTCCCTGCACCTGCAATGCGCCGGACAAAATGGCAGCGCGGCTGTTTGCCACGCCCAGGCCGCGATCGGTGTGGCCGTGGAAGCCGAAGCTGGCTTCAGGGTAGCTGCTGACCAACTCGCCGATGACCCTTGAGACCTCTTCAGGACTGGCGCCGCCGTTGGTGTCGCAGACGACCAGGCGGCTGACTTTTTGATTAACGCACTGCTCCACCATCTGCCGGAAGTACTCGATGCCGCGAGCCTTCTCCGCGGGTTCGCACGGATGTCCATTTTCGCGACGGCCGCAGGCAGCGTCCATTGCGTGCTCAAAATCGACCAGGACTTCAAGGCCGTTGTCCTGCAGATACTGGATGGTCTCTGAGACCATAAGCAAGTTTTCGTCGGGCTTAGTCTCAAGAGATTTCTCAACATCGAGCAAGCGCGATTTAACAACGATGACGGCGACGGGAACGCGTTGCTTGTTGGCGACGATGAACTTCACATCGGGCCAGTCCTGCACGCGTGTGCCGCGCCCGCGGCTGCGGCCGAAGAGCGCCAACTTCATTGCGCCGGTGTCCACTGTCTCGAGGGCGCTGGTGAGATCGGTGACGAACTGATTGGCGCCGGCAAAGCCGATTTCGGCATAGGTTACGCCGAAGCTGCTCATGCGCTGCAGGAGTCGCACTGCGTTGGGGACTGAGATATCGAGATTCGGCTGCTGCAGACCGTCGCGAAGGCTGGTGTCGAACAGCTCGATGCGTTTCACTTTGCTTGCTGTCATTGAACCCTGTTTCACGGTGCAGAGTGACCGTTTGAATGGCATCTGCGAAGGAGAAAGTCTTGTCTCCATCATATATTGGCGATGGAAAGACAACGACCAGGGCAATCGGGCGCTGGTTCAGCGGTCTGATTTATCAAGCTGCCGAAGAGCCGAGTGCTGAAATTCGGCTCAATCGCGGCAAAAGCGCATTCAAAACGGCAGAAACAGCGCCAAAAAGGGGCATCTTAGGCCTTCCTAATTGACTCTTCAATTAACCACAGCGATTTTTATGTCTCTCATTACAGGCATGTTATACGATTCCGAGTACTATCCATTTTTCAGGGGCAGCTTGAGGATCCGCCTCGCATTTCCTGCCGCGACCTTTGCACGTTCGACCTCGGAGATGCGGGCCTGCTCGATGAACTGCGAAGCTAGCTCCGTTTTCTCGAACGGATAATCAACGGAGAACATCACATTTTCGGCACCCATCGCATCCAGCGCGCAGCGCAAAGAAATATCGGAGCAAACGCCAGAGGTCGTGATCGCAATATTCCGTTTGATATAGAAGGAGGGAGCTTGTTCCAGCGTCCGTGAACCGCGGTTGCATACGAGCCAGCGGCTGTCGAACCGCCACAAGTTCAAGGGCAAGGTTTCGCCCATGTGTCCAAGGATCAACCTTGCCTTAGGGTAACGTTCGAAGACGCCTGCGAAGACAAGCCGCAATGCATGCGCGGCGGTTTCAAATGCCCAACTGCAAACCGGGCCCCAAAGCTCTGAATGGCCTGCGTAGACTGCCGGGTTGTCAACGGGGTTTCCCGGATGCAGATAAACCGGAGCCTGCAACGCCGCCACACGCTCCCAGAATACTGAATACTTGTCGAGATCGAGATACTCGCCATTGGTCTGCCCATTGATCATGGCGCCTTGAAATCCTAGCTCGTGCACACAGCGCTCGAGTTCGTTGGCAGCCTCGGCCGGATCCTGCATCGCCAGGTGCGCGAAACCACCATAGCGCGCCGGTCGCTTGTTGATCTCGGCGGCAAGAAAGTCGTTGGCCATTTTTGCATTGCGCTTTGCCGCCGCAGCATCCTTTTCAAATTGCACGCCCGGACCAGCGATCGACAGCACCACATAGTCAATGTGATTCTTGTCCATTACTTCAATTCGCTTATCGCCGAGATCCTGCAGAACGCCAGCTCCGAATTCACGGATGGCAGGGCTGATGTTTGGATAAGTCTCAGTGAAGTAGCCGACAAATTCAGGAATTAGAAAATGTTCTTCAAGCGCGATCTTGCCCAGCGGGCGCGACTGGGATGGCTCGTCGCCGATTGATGCCTCGCCTTCAATCGACAAAGCATTTGTAGCCGCACCGGCTACGACAAGCGTTGCATGCTTGAGAAGATCTCTACGCTTCATGGAAGTATGACCTCTGCTCGGAGTGAACCATGCACGGCTAGACAGTAGTTCATGACCGGGGAATGAGGGGAACGGTCTCAGATCTGACTGTGTGACCCGGGTTAACCCGCATTATATCGATGGGATCCAAGGGCAGCGAAACGGAACCTGCCGGATTTCAATTCAAACGTGCATTCAGGTCTGTGCTTTCCCACCCATGAATCAAAGTGCGATTCATGGATGGGGCACCCGTTGGTTGTGGTCTGTTAAGGGCACTAACGGACGGATGGGCCCATGAAATTTTTCACTTGCCAAGAAACAAACACCTGTAGTAGATATTATGACAAGCGTAGGAGGGTAAGCTTGGCTGACACAAAACTCTCGAAACTTGAGTTCCAGATCATGGAAGTTCTGTGGGTTGGGGGAGAGCTTTCAATTCGCGAGATCCAGGAGCGGTTTCCCGGTAAACGGGTGCCTGCGTACACCACGATTCAAACGACGGTGTACCGCATGGAGACCAAGGAAGTAGTGCATCGCGTAAAGAAAGTGGGCAACTTTCATGTGTTTGGCGCGTCGATTACGCAGAAAGAAGCACAGCGCCGCGTGGTAGACGATTTGCTTTCATACTTTGGCGGCCGAAGCCAGCCGGTGATGGCTCACCTGGTCGAGTCTGGCAGGTTGTCGCTTGAAGACGTGAAGGAGGCAGAACGAACGCTGAAGAAACTCTCTCTAAAGGAGAAGCGGTGATGAATTCAACTTTTTTCTGGAACGAGCAATGGACTGCGGCGCTGGTAAATCATCTTTGGCAGTCCACGATTGTGGCGGCACTGGCTCTGCTGCTGACGCTGTCGCTCAAAAAGAACCAGGCACGCGTCCGCTATTGGGTCTGGATGGCTGCGTCGGCAAAGTTTCTGCTTCCCTTCTCGCTGCTGATGGATGCGGGACAGTGGGCGCGCTCGCTCATTACCGCTCCGATTGCGAAGCCGAGCGTTGCGGCAACAATCGAACAGGTTGCGCAGCCGTTTCAAGGATCAACAACATTCGACGCGGTGAACACCACGTTGCCCGCGCATGGTGTCGCTTTGCTGCCGACTATTCTTTTGGCTGCTTGGCTTTGCGGCGTGTTGCCGATCGCCGTGCGATGGGCTCGGGCATGGATGCGCATCCGGGAAGTAGTGCGCGAGGCGACGCCTGCGGAGATTGTCGCCGATGTGCCGGTTGCGGTAAGCGTGCCGGTACTTTGCTCCGCGGCCTTGCTGGAGCCGGGCGTGTTCGGCTTTCTGCGTCCCGTATTGCTGCTGCCGAAGGGCATTCTCGAACGGCTGCGGCCTGCGCAACTGCGGGCGATCGTGGCGCATGAGATGTGCCATGTGCGGAGGCGAGACAATCTTACCTTTGCGCTGCACATGATTACGCAGGCGGTGTTCTGGTTCCATCCGCTGACATGGTGGATTGGCGCGCGGTTGATTGAAGAGCGCGAGCAGGCATGCGACGAAGCGGTGCTTGAGGCGGGCGGCGAGGCGGAGGTTTACGCCGAGGGGATTTTGAGTGTTTGCAAGTTCTACGTTGAGTCGCCACTGGCGTGCGCGGCGGGTGTGAGCGGTGCGGATTTGAAGCATCGCATTGCGCGGATTATGACTGCGCCGATAACGCACCAATTGAATTTGACCAGGAAGCTGCTGCTGGGCGCTGCGGGATTTGCGGCGGTGGCGTTGCCACTTTCGCTGGGGCTGGTGCGCTCGGTGCTGGCGGAGGAGCGGGCAGAAGATACTGCGGCGAGACTGCCGAAGTTCGAGGTGGCGTCGATTAAGCCGCATCAAGCTTCTGACATTATGCGGATGGGAATGCGCATGTCACCGGATGGCGTTTCGGTTTCAGGACTGCCATTGAGTAATCTGCTCTTCCTTGCCTTCGGACTTTCAGAGGATCGAATTTTGGACGAACCGGCTTGGGCAAAATCAGACCGCTTCGATATCGAAGCTAAGGTTGAACCTGCCGATGTGCCAAGACTGAAGGAGATGACGCTCAATGAACGTTGGGCAATGATGATTCCGATTCTCCAGGAGCGCTATGGATTGAAGTTTCATCGCGAGACGAGAGACCTGCAGGTATATACGCTCGTAGTGTCAAAAAGCGGATCAAAGATGCAACCAGTGCAAACCGACGCTCCGGATTCGAAGGGTGGCACGGGACGCGCCATGATGCGCATGTCGTCGGAAGGCATGACGCTTGAGGCTCATGGCGCTTCGATGGAATCGTTGGCCCATGCGATTGCGCAACAGCTTGGCGGCACGGTCGTCGATAAGACAGGTTTGACCGGCAGATACGATTACAACTTGAAATGGGCTACTGGTCCGGGGACTGGTTCGATGGGATCGACAGGCATCATGGCACTGCAGGCTGGTCCTCCAATCATGGGCGCCGGCCAAAGTGGTGCATCGGCTGGAGGAGAACCGACAGCGAGCGCAGAGCCGCCGCTCCCCACGGCGCTGCAGGAGCAGCTTGGGTTGAAGCTTGTTTCGCAAAAGGAGCCGGTGGAAGTGGTTGTAATCGATCACATCCAACAGCCCTCGCCTAACTAGGGCGGCGACTTGTAGGCGTGCGCATTATTTTCCTGAAAATTCCTTCCCCTTTAGGGAAACAAATAGGCATGTCGAAACGTACATAGGGGTGTATTCTGCTCGCGGAATATAAATATGGGGGTGGTTTGTGCCTTGGAATGCCCTATGGCCGGCCGCAGAAGAGGATCGACAAATGATGGAAGTAGTTGCTGAGAGAAAACCCAACTATCGCAGGCGGGTTTTGCTGGGAATCGTATGCCTTGGCGGCGGTTTGCTTACCTCCCTGTGCAGCGCACAAGCGCCGGCTGCCAACCCCGCCCCAGCCGCGGATGCTACGCACAAGATTGATGATACCTGGCAAGGGACGCTGCACATTCCGGAGGCGAATCGTGATCTGCGGATTGTACTGAAGATAACCAAGGGCAATGACGGTGTTCTGAAAGGCATTTGGTACAGCATCGACCAGAGCGGGCAGGGTATCCAGACCGCAACCATGAGCTTTCAGGATGGAGTATTGAAATATACGTCCCAAATCATCGAGCGCACCTATGAGGGCAAGATGTCGGCGGACGGGAGGTCGATTTCGGGAACGTGGATGGAAGGTGACAAGCCTGTTTCGATGCTATACGAACGCGCGACACCGGCAACTGAATGGACAATTCCGCCGCCTCCGCCGCCAGTGGTGCCAATGGTAGCAGACGCAAACCCGAGTTTCGAAGTTGCAACTATTAAACCGAGCGAGCCCGACAAGCCCGGCAAAGGAATCACGGTACGGGGCACTCGATTCATGACGCGCAATACAACGTTGAACGATTTGATCGCATTCTTCTATGGCGTTCAGCAGAAGCAAATTGTCGGTGCGCCGTCGTGGGTTGAAACAGATAAATGGGACATTGAGGGACAGCCCGATGTGCCCGGCACTCCCAACAAAAAACAGATGGAGACAATGGTACAGAAATTGCTGGCCGATAGATTCCAATTGAAGTTTCATAAGGAATCAAAAGAGCTCTCGGCATATGTTCTGACTGAGTCAAAAACTGGAAACAAGATGACTGCGGGTGATCAAAAAGCGCAGCTTCCGGGGTTGGGATTCAGCAGCATCTCCCCTGTGTCGCTGACGGTTGTTAACGCTACGATGGGCGATTTTGCGCAGTTTCTTCAGCAGCTCGTCCTGGACCGGCCGGTAGTGGATCAAACCGCGCTGGAGGGTAAGTGGAATTTCCGTCTGAAGTGGACAGCGGATGAGTCTCAGATGAGTGGCATGGGGATGAAAGTGCCACCGCCGAGCGATGCTGCGGACGCACCACCGCCTTTATTTACGGCAATTCAGGAACAGATTGGGCTGAAGCTCGATTCTGGGAAGGCGCAGGTGCCGGTGCTTGTAATCGACAAGGTCGAGAAGCCGTCGGCTAACTGATTTGGCCTTTGAATGATGAAATGACGAATCGGCGCGATTTCTGCTGTTAACGTCGATGCCGGTTCGTTCGTTTCTTGAGATGAGGTCACATTTTTCTCCACGTTTGATAAGTGCGTGTGCGAGATATTCGCGCAGTCGGGAGCGGAATGCGTCCATCTCACTTTCGAGGCGCCAATATGATTTACACGCAAATTTCAAGTAAGAGGCAATTAAGCAGAACGATCCGCACAATGATTGCCGCGGTTGTCTTAGTACCGATGATTGCGTTGCAAACGAGCGCTCAGCAGAATGACTCGGGGAGCGTTTCTACACTGATTCATTCGGCGAAGTTTGAAGTTGTTTCGATCCATCCTGATGACCCGGATGGGCACCAGATGAGAATTGGAATGACGCCGGACGGAAGGTTTGTTGCGAATGGAATTACGATCAAGCGGCTTGTCTGCATGGCTTATGGAATTCAGGATTTTCAGTTGGTAGGAGGACCGGCCTGGATCTCGTCGGAGCGGTTTGCGATTCAGGCGAAGACCGAGGGCCAAGTTGAACAGGAATTGCCAAAGTTGAGTGACGACGAACGATTGCTGGTTGGCAAGCAGATGGTGCAAGCCATGCTGGCAGATCGGCTGAACTTGAAGATGCGGCCGGAGTCAAAAGAAATGTCGACCCTTGGTATGGTTGTGGCAAAAAACGGGGCGAACCTGCACGAAGCAAAACCCGGCGACGAATATCCCAATGGCTTGAAGGAAGGCGACGGCAAAGGGCACGCAGGCATGATGCGGTTTAACGGCCATCAGCTTACTGCGCAAGGAGTGAAACTGGACAATCTAGCCACGTTTCTCTCTGAGCAGCTTCATCAGATTGTGCAGAACAAGTCGGGTCTGGATGGCAAGTACGACTTCAAGCTTGAATGGTCGCAAGAGACAGATCATCCAATGGGGCCCGGACAAACGAGCGGCGAAGCCGGGAATGCTCTCGCGGATGAGAATTCATCGCCTTCAATTTTTACGGCGATTCAAGAGCAGCTTGGATTGAGATTGGAACCACAAAAAAGCGCGGTGGCCGTCTATCTGGTAGAGACAATCGAAAGACCCACTGAAAACTAGACAAGGTTGGAGTGAACGAATGGTGCGGTTGCGCTCGGTAAAGGTCTTGCTCAGCTGCGCACTCCTGGCTTTGTGCGCCGCCGCTCCTGCGTGGGCGCGGGAGTATCACGGGCAGGTGTTCTATGGCGGCGTGCCGGTACCGGGCACCACCGTGACCTTGATGCAGGGAGACAAGCGCTTTACTGCCGTGACGGACCGGCAGGGCCTTTACGAGTTTGCCGATATTGCGGACGGACAGTGGAAGATCGAGATCGCGATGAGCGGTTTTACCACACTGGACGATACGGTGACGGTGGGAGCTGATGTGCCGCAGCGCCAATGGGATTTAAATATGCTGGGGCTTGAGCAGATAAAAGCTCAGCCGGAAGTAACTGCTCAGCTGAAAGCGCGGCCTGAGAATTTATCGCCGGCGCCCGGCACCGATGAGAAGAAGAAAACCGACGATGCCGCTGTGGCGTCGATGCCGCCTATTCCTGCGGAACAGTCGGCGGAGCAATCGGCCGATGGCGTGCTTATCAGCGGCAGCCAGAACAATGCGGCAACTTCGCAATATTCGCTTTCGCCGGCGTTCGGTAATCGCAGGCCCGGGCAGAAGGGACAGTACAACGGTGGGCTCGGCTTGATCGCGGACAGTTCTGCGCTTGATGCGCGGCCTTACTCGCTTACCGGCTTGCAGTCGCCGAAAGATTTCTACAGCCGCATCACGGGAATTGCGACGTTGGGCGGGCCGCTGCGGATTCCGCACCTGATGCCTATTGGTCCAAATTTCTTTGTGCAATACCAATGGACGCGTAGTACGGACGCGGCCAATCAGACGGGGCTGGTGCCGGATGCCGCGGAGCGGAGCGGCGATTTGTCGGGGCTGCGCAATGCGCAAGGACAGCCGATAACGGTTTACAATCCTGCGACTGGATTGCCCTTTGCGGGGAACGTTCCTGTCAATGCGCAGGCAGCGGCATTGCTTAATCTGTATCCGCTGCCAAACCTGGCCGGCGACACGCTCTACAACTATCAGGCAACGGTGTTGAACAACACGCATATCGATGCACTGCAATCGCGAGTGATGAAGAATATTGGCCGGCGCGATCAATTGTATGGCGGCTTTGGCTTTAAAAGTACGCGCGAAGACGACAAGAATTTATTTGGATTTGTAGACGATACAAGTTCGCTGGGCATCGATGCGAATATGAATTGGTCGCACCGCTATCGGCACCAGATTTTTGTACTGATGACTTATCACCTGACGCGTTTGCGCACAAGCATTGAGCCGGAATTCGAAGGACGCCAGAATGTATCGGGGCAGGCGGGCATCGGCGGCAACAATCAGGACCCGCGGAATTGGGGACCGCCGAACCTGACATTCTCGAGCGGAATTTCAGGTCTGGGCGACGCAAACAGCGCTTTCAATCGCAATCGTACGGACGCGATGAACGTAAATGTGTCGACTACTTACAGGCGGCACAATTTTATTTTCGGCGGCGATTTTCGGCGGCAGGAGTACAACGTGTTTGCGCAGGAGAATCCGCGCGGAAGGTTTACATTTACCGGCGCGGCAACGCAGCGGGGCGGGAGTGCCGCGGGCACATCGACGACTACGGGATCGGATGTTGCCGATTTTCTGCTCGGTATTCCCGACACGAGCGCAATATCGTTTGGCAACCCAGATAAATATTTTCGACAGTCGGTGTACGACTTGTATTTCACAGATGACTGGCGGTTGCTGCCTCAGTTGAGCATCAATGCCGGCGTGCGCTGGGATTATGGCGCGCCTTTGACGGAGCTGTTTGGCAGGCTCGCAAATATTGATGTATCGCAAGGCTTTGCAAATATCGCTCCGGTTGTCGCCACATCACCGAAGGGGCCGGTTAGCGGAGTGTCGTATCCAACTTCATTGGTGCGGCCGGATAAGAAGGGAATCGGCCCGCGGATTGGAATTTCGTGGCGTCCGATTCCTGCTTCGACACTGGTTGTGCGGGCAGGGTACGGAATTTATTACGACACGTCGGTTTACCTGGCGGCTACAGATGCGATGGCGACACAGGCTCCGTTTGCGACCAGCCTGAGCCAGGCCAACAGCAGCGCATGCCCTTTGACACTTGCAAATGGATTCACGCAATGCATGAGCGCGGCCACGGACACATTCGGCCTCGATCCTAATTTGCGCGTGGGTAATGCGCAGATTTGGCAGGTGAGCGTGCAGCGCGACTTGCCATGGGCGCTGGTGGGGTCGGTTGCGTACAACGGGACAAAGGGCACTCACGGAATGCAGGAATTTCTTCCGAACACATATCCGATCGGCGGCATCAATCCTTGTCCAACGTGCCAGGTGGGTTTCGTGTATCGCTTGTCTGGGGGCAACTCAACGCGCAACGCGGGACAGTTGCAGTTACGGCGCAGGCTGCGCAGCGGTTTGACGGCAACGCTTGACTACACATGGGCGAAGGCGATGGATGACGACTCGCAAGTGGGCGCAGCTGGACACCAGACTGCGACCAGCGCTGCAACGCCGGGTGGCGCGAGCGCTACGAGTGCCTCCATCAGTGGGCCGACGATTGCGCAGAACTGGCGCGACCTGCTCGCGGAGCGTTCACTTTCCAATTTCGATCAGCGGCATGTGGTGAGCGCGACCGTCCAGTACACAACGGGCATGGGCCTGGGCCGCGAGCTGATGAGTGGTTGGCGTGGCAGGCTGCTGAAGGAGTGGACTGTGGGCAATCAGCTGACTTTCGGCACGGGATTGCCGGAGACGCCGATTTATCTAGCCGCTGTGCCGGGGACGGGCTTTAGCAACACGATCAGACCGAACGCGACGGGAGCACTAGTCTATGGTGGGACTGCAGGGCAGTTTTTAAATCCCGCCGCGTTTACGGGCCCGAGTGCGGGCGCGTGGGGAACGGCGCGCCGGAATTCAATTACCGGTCCGGACACGTTCAGCATGAACTCATCGATGTCTCGCACGATCCGATTGATGAATCCGTTCAACCTTGATGTGCGGGTGGATGCCACGAATGTTTTGAACCGCGGCGTGTTTACGGGCTGGAATTCGGTGGTGAACAGTACGACCTTTGGGCTGCCCGCGCAGGCCAACGCCATGCGGAGCTTGCAGGTAACTGCGAGGTTGAGGTTTTGATGATGCTCAAGCTTGGTAGATTACCGGCCTTGATAGCACTTGCTGCGAGTTCGGGTTTGTGTGCGCAGCAGGTGGGCGGTAACGCTTTGCCAGCGGGACAGAGCGAGACTTTTAAGCTGACGCTGAATTCGCAACTGGTTGTTGAACAAGTGGTGGTGAAGGACAAGAAAGGCGATTTCGTCAATGGGCTGACGGAGAAGGATTTTACCGTAACGGAAGACGGAGCGGTACAGACTTTGAAGTTCTGCGAGCATCAGAAATTTTCCGATACGGTGACTCCCCTGCCCCCGCAAAGTGCTGACGAAGAGAACATAACGATCTACAAAAAGCTGACGCACACGCAGATTGCATCTGAGCCTGCGGACGGCAGCAAATACAAAGACCGACGGCTGATTGCGCTTTATTTTGATATGACTTCGATGCCGCCGCCGGATCAGGCGAGGGCTTTGACGGCGGCGCAGACGTTTGTGCGCACGCAGATGACCTCCGCGGACATGATCGCGATTATGGAGTTCACCGGCGGCTCAGTGACTGTGCTGCAGGATTTTACCGCTGACCGCAACAAGTTGCTTAGCATTCTGGAGACGCTGATTGTCGGCGAAGGACAGGGCTCCACAGATTCGATTGATGACTCGGCCAGTGCCGATACCGGCGCCGCGTTTGGGCAGGACGATAGCGAATTCAACATCTTTAATACCGATCGCCAGCTTTCAGCATTGCAGACGACCGCGAAGATGCTTGAACAGATGCGCGAGAAAAAGGAGCTGGTGTATTTTGCCAGCAATTTGAGCTTGAACGGCGTGGATAACATGGCGCAGTTGCACGCCACGATTGATGCGGCTGTGCGTGCCGGCGTGTCGTTTTGGCCGGTGGATGCGCGCGGCCTGGTGGCCAGCGCGCCGCTGGGCGATGCGACGCAGGCATCGCCGGGAAATGTTGGCATGTATTCAGGTACAGCCGCTGTGGCTGCAGCGGACAGGTTCCAGAAATCGCAGGACACGATGTACTCGCTTGCCGCGGATACCGGCGGCAAGGCGCTATTCGACAACAATGACTTGACGCGTGGCATTGTGCAGGCGCAGCACGCCATCACCGATTACTACATTGTTGGCTACTACACCACCAACACCGCGCAGAACGGCAAATTCAGGCGCGTCAAGATCACGGTAGCCGCTCCTGCCGATGCGAACCTGGCCTATCGCGAGGGCTACTACGCGAACAAGGAGTTTGCAAAGTTTACGACCGTGGACAAGGAACGCCAGCTTGAAGATGCGCTGATGCTGGGCGATCCGATTACAGATCTGACGATTGCGATGGAGATTGATTATTTCCAATTGAATCGCGCTGAGTATTTTGTGCCCATCATGGTAAAGATTCCCGGCCGCGAACTGGCGCTGGCGAAAAAGTTTGGGGCAGAACATACGCTCATCGACTTTGTATGCGAGATCAAAGACCTGGCTGGCGGCTATACGGTAAGCAACGTGCGCGACAACGTTGACGTGAAGCTGACCGATGCGACAGCACAGCAACTGGTAATGGTGCCGATTGAATACGACGCCGGATTCTCGCTGCTGCCTGGACGGTACTCCATGAAATTTCTGGCGCGTGACGATGAGACTGGAAGGATTGGCACGTATCAGACGGAGTTCACGATTCCGAATTTGAACAAGGAAACTGTGCGCGTGCCGATCAGCTCTGTCGTGTTGAGCAGCCAGCGCGTTAACACCCGTGATGCGCTGTACAACGCTACGCGCGGCAAAAAACAGAATGAGAACGACCAGAAGAATCCGCTTATACAGGAAGGCCTGAAGCTGATTCCGAGTGTGACGCGCGTATTCAGCACGGCGCGCGAGATGAATGTTTATCTGCAGGCATATGCCGGCGGCCCGCAGGCTGATGCGACGACGCCAAAGCCGGCCTCGTCGTTAATTGCGTTTGTGAGTTTATATAAGGATGGCAAGAAGGCGTTCGAGTCTGCACCGCTGGTCGCAATGCCGGAGACGGGCAGCAAGCTGGGAGTTACGCCGTTCAGTTTTCATCTTTCCCTGGGTAGTCTGGCGGCGGGACGTTACGAGTGCCAAATCAGCGTGCTCGATCCAACAGGAAAGCGGGTGGCGTTCTGGGTAAATCCGGTAATGCTGGTGAAGTGAAAGACGGTGCGCTGATTTAGCTGAAATACCTTGGCAGCATCGCTCAGACTTCGACGCGGTCTTTATTGGACGTCAGGCGGCCAAGGAGATTGAACATCTTTTCGCAGGTTTGCAGATGGGTGCGCATGGCGTGGCGCGCTTTTTCAGGTTCGCGCCGGCGAACCGCGGCCAGGATTTTGCCGTGCTGTTGATGAGCATTTTCCTTGATGCCGGGTAATTCCTGCGATTTACTGATCCACTCTTTGAGGACGCCGCGAATGGGGGTCAGCAATTCGTAGAGCATCTGGTTCTTGGCGCAGCTTGCAATGGCGAGATGGAATTCGACATCGAGGTCGACGAAATCGCGGCCTACGCCATGCAGACTCTGTTCCATGTCGTCCATCAGGCGATCGAGCTGCTCGAAGTCATCCGTGTCTGCGCGCTCCGCGGCCAGGGCCGCAGTTTCCGATTCGATCAACAGGCGGGCTTCACCTACATCCTGCAGTTCCTTGTCGGATTTGAGAATGCCCCGCGCCATGATGCGATCAATGAGAAGCTTTGAGGTCTCAATGACATAAGTGCCCTCACCGGGACGCATCTGCACCATGCCTACAAAAGCCAACGACTTCAACGCTTCGCGCAGAGTGGAGCGGCCAATGTTCATCGCGTAACAAAGCTCAGCCTCTGATGGCAGCTTCTCGCCGGGCTTCCAACGGCCTTCGGCGATCTGGTCCGAAAGCTGGGCGGCGACCTGCTCTCCCAACGTGACCCGCGAGACTGGTTTTAGCGTTGACATGGCTATACTGCGGTGATTATAGTACGCACGCTAGAACATCAGCACATCAGGCTGTCTGATGTTTGGATTTAGTCTCCCGATCCGTTCCATTTTTGTGGTGTGGAGTGAGACATTCCAAACAGGCAAAGCATCGGTCGGGCCAGTTTACCCTCCGATCATTTTCCCGTTTTGTCCTGGGCATTGCGGCCATTTACCCGCGCTTCCCTTACCGTATTTCAGAGTCAACCGTAATCGCACGTGAGCCGGTACTATGACCAAAGCCCTTCGCTGGAACATGGCCATCCTTATCACGGCCGCAATAGCTATCAGCTATTTCGATCGCCAGACGCTGCCTATTGCGATACGGGCCATCCAGCAGGAAATTCCGGTTACGAACGGCCAGTTCTCGCATTTGCAGGCGGCGTTTCTGGCTGCTTATGCGCTGATGTATGCGGGCAGCGGAAAGCTGATTGACGTGCTGGGCACGCGCCGCGGATTCCTGATCATCATGGTTTGGTGGTCGCTGGCGTGCGCAAGCCAGGGATTGGCGACGAGCGTGCCGATGCTGGCGGTGGCTCTGTTTCTGCTGGGGATGGGCGAAGGCGGAGGCTTTCCCGCGGCGACGAAAGCGATGGCCGAGTGGTTCCCAGTTAGCGAGCGCTCGACGGCCATGGGATTGATGAATGCGGGCACTGCCGTTGGAGCAGTTGCTGCTCCGCCGCTGATAGCACTTACGCTGGCCCACCTGAGCTGGCATTGGGTTTTCTACCTGGCCGGAATGGTTGGGTTGCTGTGGACGGCGTGGTGGGCAAAGGCCTATCAGCCGGCCGCGCTGCATCCGCGCCTGAGCGCCGAAGAAAGGGAAAAACTTGCCGAAGTGCTGGCGCCTAAGGAGAAGAGCACGCAGACGGTTAGGTGGATCGACCTTTTCCGTTATCCGCAGGTCTGCGGACTTGTGTTCGCGAAATTCTTGAGCGATGCGGCCTGGTATTTCTACATTTTCTGGCTGCCCAAGTATTTGTACGACGTACATCATTTCGACACTAAGCAAGTTGGCTATTACGCGTGGATTCCCTATGCCGCAGCGGGTGTGGGCAGCCTGACGGGTGGATGGTTTTCAAGCAGGCTCATTCAGCGCGGGGTTTCAGTTAACGCGGCGCGCAAGGTTGCGCTTGGCCTGAGCGCGCTAGTGATGCCATCGATCCTGTTGGTGCCGCATGTCCCGGTGGAGTTTGCGATCGTGATCTTCAGCCTTGCCTTCGCCGGCCAGCAATCGTGGTCGACGCTGGTGATGACGCTGCCCTCTGACCTTGTTCCATCGAGCGTGGTGGGGTCGTTCGCAGGCCTGGTTGGGTTTGGCGGCGCGATGGGCGGCATTGTGTTTGGGCTGGTGGTTGGACGGCTGCTCGACAACGGATTCGGTTACGGACCGGTATTTGGAATTGTGAGTACGCTGCACGTAATCGGATTCTGCGTAATTCTGCTGACAATTCGCGTAGTGGGGCCCATCAACTTCAAGACTAAGACGGCCAGGTTCGCGACAGTCTGATTGGCACATTTTCAAGAGAAGAGAAACAAGATAGAGGAGAGAAGTAACGTGGAACAACAGAAAAAGACTATCGGCATTATCCATGCAATACATTTGACGATCGGCGCCATGAAGCCGTTTCTCGAGCGCTACATTCCAGATGTCGACGTGATGCATCTTTGCGATGACACCATTCAGCGGGACAATCTGGCGGCGGCCGTCGGCACCATTCCCAAGCATAATTATTTTCGGTTCGCGCAGTACGCGCATAACCTGCAGGAATCGGGGGTTGAGTTGATTCTGCTGGCCTGTTCCACATTCAATTACGCGGCAGAGTTGGCACGGCCGATGATCGATATTCCGATTCTGCAGATTGACCGGCCGATGATGGAGCTTGCGGTGATGCAAGGCAAGCGTGTGGGATTGCTGGCGACACTGCCCTCCACTGTGCCTTCATCAGAGCGGTTGATGAGGATTATTGCGGCTGAGAAAAATCGCGAAGTGGAGATCACGACAGTGCTTCGTCCCGAGGCATTCGCGGCAGTGGCCAAGGGCGATACAGCAACGCACAACCGGATTCTGCTGGAAGAGATCGACAAACTTTCGGGCAAGGTTGACTCCATTGTGATGGCACAGCTTTCGATGTCGGCGCTGGAACCCCAGTTGGGCAAGACGGCTGTGCCGGTCTACAACAGCGGCACTACTGGATTCGGATACATTCGCGAGAAGTTGTACGGGCCCGCGCAGACGAGTTAGCCGTTCAGCGATTAGTGAGGCTATTTCATGATGAAGCAAATAACACTCCCCTACGGTCACGAAGAGCGGACCATCGAGATTCCGGAAGCGAACCTCGCCTGGATCGAGGGTCCGCGTCACGCTGAACCGATACCGGACATTGAGGCAGCGGTTCGCGAGGCTATTCGGAAACCGATCGGCTCGCCAACTCTTGCGGAGTTGGTTGCGCGCTACGGCACTCGCACGCTGATTCTCATCGATGACAGCACGCGCAGCACACCGCAGGAACTTATTTTGCCTATTCTTCTCGATGAACTGAATGCGGCCGGCGTGCCTGACAGCGAAATATCCGGAATGATCGCGCTGGGAACGCATCGGCGAATGAACAATGCGGAGATTGAGCAGCGAGTCGGCACGGGCGTGCTTAAGCGCATTTCAGTTACAAACATGTCGCACGACCCGAAGGACTTCAAAGATCTGGGCGTAACGCCGCTTGGAATTCCTATCCACGTAAATCGCAGATACCTCGATACGCCGATCACGATTGCGGTGGGCAATATTATTCCGCATATGTATGCGGGCTGGGCAGGTGGCGCCAAGATGGTGCAACCCGGCGTGACCAGCGCGGTGACGACTGGAAGAACGCATTTAATTGCAGGTCCGCGAGTATACGAAATCCTTGGCAACGTCGATAACGAAGTGCGCAAGGAAATGGAGACCATCGCTGTTCAGTCGGGCCTTAAATTCATTGTGAATGTGGTGCTGGATGCAACGGGATCGGTAGCAGGAATTGTGGCTGGCGACGTGATCAAGGCGCATCGAGCAGGAATTGAAATCGCCAAACCTATCTACACGCTTGAGCTTTCTGAAAAGCCCGATATTGTGGTGGCGAGTTCTCATCCGGCGGATCGCGATCTCTGGCAGGGCTTTAAGCCGGTGAACAATTGCGGCATGTTGGTGAAGGACGGCGGAACGCTGATTTTAATTATCCCCGCACCGGAAGGTATCGCGCCGGATCATACGCTGCTGGTTGATTTTGGAACCACTCCCGGCGACGAAGTAATGGATCTTGTGACACAGGGCAAGGTTCACGATGAGGTTGCAGCTGCCACGTATCTGGCCTTCGATCAGACCAGGAAGCGGTTGACCGTCGCACTCGTGTCAGACGGGATTACAAACGACGAGGCGCGCAAGATCGGAATTACTTCAACGACTAATTTCAATGACGCCTTGAGCGCAGCATTGGCGCGACATGGCAAGAACGCGCGCATCGGCGTGATTACTGCCGGCGCCGACATTATGGCGAAATTCACTGGAAAGGAGAGTGAGCAATATGCCGCGATTTGCAGCGAATCTATCAATGATGTTTAACGAGGTACCGTTCCTCGATCGTTTTGAGGCAGCAGCGCGGGCCGGTTTTTCTGGCGTGGAATTCTTGTTTCCGTACGAGTACACCCCTGAAGAAGTAGCCGGCAAAGCGAAAGATGCGGGCGTGCAGATTGTGCTGTTCAATATGCCCGCGGGCAATTGGGCAGCCGGTGAACGCGGGTTGACTGGATTGCCGGGACGCGAACAGGAGTTCCGCGACAACGTGGCCAAGGCCGTGACGTACGCGAAGGTGCTCGGAGTGCCAAGGCTGCATGCGATGGCCGGTATCGCGCCTGCGGGAGCCGACCTGAGTGCCTGCAAATCGACGCTGATTGCGAATTTGAAATATGCGGCGGCAGAGCTTGAGAAAGAAGACATGACTTTGCTGCTTGAAGCGATCAATCTGCGCGACATGCCTGGATTTCTGGTTTCAACGCAGAAAGATTCTCACGCGATTTGCGAGGCCGTTGGCGCTCCCAACATGAAGATGCAGATGGATCTTTATCACATGCAGGTGATGGAAGGCGATCTGGCAACGAGCCTCAAGAAATATGCGCCGATGTGCGGGCATATCCAGATTGCAGGATGCCCGGAGCGCAATGAGCCGGACACGGGCGAAGTCCGGTACGAATATCTTTTCCAATTGCTGGATACGATCGGCTATCCGGGATGGCTTGGTTGCGAGTATCGCCCAGCCGGCAAGACGAACGAAGGACTGCGGTGGTTGAGCGCCGCAACGCGCTAATTTCCCCTGAGAGAGGATGACAACGTGTCAAAAATTGGATTTATCGGCCTCGGCATTATGGGTAAGCCAATGGTTCGCAATCTGCGCAAAGCAGGCCACGAACTAGTGGTCTACGACATTTTTACCAAGTCAATTGATGAGGTGGTGGGCGAAGGAATTGAGCGAGGCGCCTCAGCCAAGGACGTGGCGGCGCGCACTGCGCTGGTGATTACGATGTTGCCGGACGGGCCTGAGGTAGAGCAGGCCGTGCTCGGACCCGGCGGTGTTTTGGAAGGCGTGCATGCGGGTTCGATTGTGGTGGACATGAGCTCAATCAGCCCGCTGGTTTCGCAGAAGATGGCAGCTGCTTGCAAAGAGAAGGGCGTTGCGTTTCTCGATGCGCCAGTGAGCGGCGGCGAGCCGAAGGCTGTTGATGGAACGCTGGCCATTATGGTTGGCGGCGACGCGGACACATTCAGCAAGGTTGAGCCAATTTTGAAGTTGATGGGCTCAAGCGTTGTACTTACCGGCGGGGTGGGCGCGGGCAACGTGACCAAGCTCGCTAATCAGATCATTGTGGCCTGCAACATCGCGGGCATGTCGGAAGCACTTGTGCTGGCCGATCGATGCGGTGTGGATTCTGAAGTTGTCTTCAACGCAATCAAGGGAGGCCTTGCGGGAAGCACGGTTCTCAACGCGAAGGCCCCGATGGTTATCGCACGCAATTTCAAGCCTGGATTTCGCATTCGCCTTCACCAGAAAGATTTGCGGAATGCTCTGCTAACGGCTGAGTCAAAGAAAGTTGCATTGCCGCTGACGAGTCTTGTACAGCAGATGTTAATGGCGCTGATGAATCGCGGCAGCGGCGATCTGGATCACTCGGCCATTTTTACTTTCATTGAGGAGATGGCACCAAAATCGGAGTCTTAAATACTCACTTGCCGGTTTCATGAATTGAGCGAGACAGGAAAATCGGCAAGGATAAGCATTCCAAGGGCGAATCGGAATGCAAAGTGATTCGGAGGAATATGCGCCCCTTTGATCCTCCTTTGATTCCTTGTGCTCGCTGCCTCTCAATTGAAAAGCAGCGAGGTTGACACGCTGGTATTGAGCCTGCAATGACGCGGACCTTCTTTGCTCTTTGTGTTCCAAGTGGAGACTGGACGCACGGTGCAGAAGAAGTGGACAAGATATTTGAGATGTTTCACAAGAGATGGAGGTAGGACGTGAAAAAGATCACGCATGTTGGTTGGATAAAGCCGGCCCTAGCGCTGGCGCTCTTCCTGGTAGTGGTGTTACCCGCATTCAGCCAGGTGGAAAAAGGACGATTCGTTGGCCGCATCGAAGACGTTCAGGGTGCAGTTGTGCCCAACGCGCAGGTGAAGGCCACAAACATTGGCACGAACATCACGCAAGAAGCGGTTACAAACTCGACAGGTGAGTTTGTAATCACCCCGGTTTCAGCAGGTCAATATCGTCTGAATGTGTCGGCATCGGGATTCCAAACGATCACGACATCCGTGATCGAAGTCAACGTTGGACAGATTGTCCGCGAAGATCTTACGCTGAAAGTCGGGGCGTCGACCACGACCATTGAAGTGACGACAGAGGCGCAGCTCATCAACACGGATAGTGCAACGATGGGCACCATCGTGTCGAACCAGCAGCTCACCGACCTTCCACTGAACGGACGCGGGTTCTTCCAATTGGCCGAGCTGACACCGGGAGCGGCTTTGCTGCCTGCAACCGGCAATTCACTGGCAATTCGTCCGGAGATCGTGAACGGCAACACAATCAGCGGCGTTCACGGATTTGCGATGTCGTTCCTACTTGACGGCGTGGATGTAACCGAACAGCACCAGGGCGGAACGTTCATGCAGACATCTATCGATGCGCTGCAGGAGTTCAGCGTACAGCAGAATGCCTACTCTGCCGAATACAATCGCGGCGGGCCGGGATTTAACTCGACAACGAAGTCGGGAACCAATAGATTCCATGGCGGCATTTTCGAATACATCCGCAATGACAAGCTGGATGCGCGCAACTTCTTTTCGCAGACCCGAGCCATTCTGAAGAGAAACCAGTTTGGAGGCGATATCGGCGGCCCGCTGACCATTGGACCACTTTACAGCGGCAAGGATCGAACGTTCTTTTTCCTCGACTACGAAGCGCAGCGGCTTCGTCAGGGACTGGTGCAAAGCGGGACGGTTCCAACGCAGGCACAGCGGAACGGCGATTTCAGCGCGGCGGGTCTTAACAAGATCTACGACCCCTCGACAACGACGACGGTTGGTGGAGTAACGACACGACAGCAGATCAGCTGCAACGGTGTTTTGAACGTAATTTGCCCGAACAAGATTTCACCGCAGGCCCAAGCGATCCTGGCGTACTACCCGCTTGGCAATGCAAGCCCCACGAGTTTCCAGGCGGTGCCATCGCAAGCAATCGACTGGGATCAGTTCGTAATTAGGGTCGACCACCAGGTGAGTAAGGACAATCGGTTGTTCTTCCGTTGGGCGTATATCAATCAGCGCGAGATCGATCCCAACTTTGCTCCGGCATTGAAGCTGGCGACACTTACTTCAAACGGCCAGGACATTGCAGTTAGACTGATCACCAACATCGGCTCGAACAAGGTGCAGGAGTTCCGGATTCACGGCCTGCCGAGCCACGTAAATCTCTCGGCGTTCCTGCAGGGCCCAGATTTCAACACAACTAACGGCATTATCGGCTTTGCGCCTTTGCTGCGTCCGGGAACCGGCGGTTCTTTCCCCGACTATGCATTCAGCGGTTACCACGCGCTGCAGGGCTCTACGTTTGACCAGCGGCCCAAAACACAGGACCGCCGTGTGCTCGAAGCGACGGACAACTTCACCATCCTGAAAGGCCGCCAGTCTTTGAAGTTCGGCGTCCTTATCCGTTACTACCAGTGGCTCGGCACAGATACCGGCAACTATGTCGGTAACTGGAATTTCACCGGCGCTGAAACCGTTTTCTCGAGTCAGAAGCCTTGTGATCCGGCCCAGCCTAATACCTGCAAGGGTGGCGACGGATTTGCAGACTTCTTGCTCGGTTATCCGGCCTCTGTCGGCCGCGCCTATCCGGCGTCCAATTTTGGCGGGCAGCAGTGGTACAAGCAGTTCTTCGCTCAAGATGATATCCGCGTGAATGACAAGCTGACGGTGAACATCGGACTCCGGTATGAATACACGCCGTGGCTCAAAGGATATCTAGGACAGCTCGGTACGTTCGATCCAACCAAGGCCAAACCGATCATCGTGGCCAGCCACAACAGCAAGGTAAATACCGCAGCTCAGCTGGCTGCACCTACAGCAATGACGTTCTTTTCGCAGTACATCCAGACCACCTCAGACGTGGGCCTGCCCTACAACGTGACCTATACCGACAAGATGCAGTTTGGGCCGCGCGTAGGGTTTGCGTGGAAGCCATTTGCGAAGACGGTAGTCCGCGGCGGATACGGCATGTACTACGAGCCGGAAGGAACCAGCGGCCGTGTCAACCACAACATTTTGCCGTTCCTGCTTTCTGAGACGGTCAATCAGACGGCCAACGTTGTTCCAAACAGGACGATCACCGATTTCTTCCAGGGTTCACCGCTGGGATCGACCACGACCAACCCGTCAATGAATCCAACCCCGACTCATCTTCAAATGGGTGAGAACGACCACTACAGTCTTGCAATCGAACGTCAGCTTTCGAGCACGACGCTGCTCGAAGTTGCGTATGTGGCCAACCATGCACTTCATTTGCAGGCATCGGATTCCTTCAACACCCCAACGCCTGCGGCGGGTGCAATTCAAGGACGCCGTCCTTATCAACCATGGGGCTCAATGACCCTGCAGTCACAGGATAATGGTGCAACCTACCAGTCGCTCCAAACCAAATTCCAGCGCCGCATGAGCAACGGACTTGCCGGTATGGTGTCCTACACGTGGTCAAAGTTCCTCAACATCGCACAGACACCACAGGCGGGTGGAGATGGTGCTTACGAACATACTTATTCTCCGTTTGATATTCCGCAAAACATCGCGATAAGCGGGACCTACGTGCTTCCGTTCGGCAAGGGACGCAAATTCCTTTCCGATACGAACGGCGTAACCAATGCAATCCTCGGTGGCTGGCAGATTCAAACCATCACGATTCTGCACAGCGGGTCAACCTACACTCCTGCGGTCAGCTCGGATGTGGCCAACACCGGCGTAGGTTCACAACGGCCCAATCTGAACCCGGCGGGGGGAACTTCTGGTTTCCAGAAGACGCTAGCGAAATGGTTTGATCCGACACTCTATGTTGCGTCGCCGGCATTCACATATGGAAACGTGAGAGGCAACACGCTGCGCTCCGATATGCGCCGTCAATACGACGCATCGTTCTTCAAGAACTTCGATATGCCCGGCGAGACCAAACTATCGTTCCGTGCCGAAGCATTCAACATTTCAAACACAACCAGCTTCAATGCTCCGGGCGCCACGGTCAATTCTTCGACCTGCTGCGCAGTGACATCAACCTCAGTTCCTTCGCGCGATATTCAGTTTGCGTTGAAGTATGACTTTTAACTGCCTGGAAACCTGATGATTTGAGCTCCTCAAACTACGGTCAGTGCCGACGATGATTGACGGCACTGACCATTTTTCCGTTTCCACCAATTGAATTTACATTGCGTTGCCGCGGGCTCATCCACTCGCAATGCAGGAGACAAGACAATGAGAAAAGTTGCTTCGGGTGCAATCGCTCTAATCCTCGGACTCCCTTTGTGGGCAAGCGCGCAATCAGCCTATCTTGATCCCTCACAGCCAATCGACAAGCGTGTTGATGATTTGATTCATCAATTGACTCCCGCAGAGAAGACATCTTTGCTCAGTACGACTGCTCCGGCCATCGATCGTCTGAAAGTGCCGGCAATGAACGGCTGGAACCAGAGCCTGCATGGAATTGTCTGGTCGCAGCCTACGACGATGTTCCCGGTATCGATCAGCATGTCGGCCACGTTCGATCCGCCGCTGGTTCACGATGTGGCCGCGGCAATTGCAGATGAAGGACGCGCCATTTACAACTACTGGCATACCGTTCAGGGAACGGTGGAGCAGCAGGGACGTGGCCAGGCTGTAACGATTACTCCTGACGGCAAGCGCATCGCACATAACGGTCTCGTCTATCGCTCGCCGGTTATCAATATGGACCGCGATCCACGCTGGGGAAGAATCTGGGAGACATTCGGTGAAGATCCTCTGCTGGCCTCGCGGATTACTGTTGCTTACGTGCAGGGCACGCAGGGCGACGATCCGAAATACCTGAAGCTGGCTACCACGCTCAAGCACTACGCGGTTTATGACGATGAGCGCGATCGCGTAAAGACCGGAAACGACATGGTGAGCGACCGGATGCTGCGCGAGTTTTACCTGCCGCAATTCAAGGCGGGCATCATGGCCGGCAAAGCCACTTCCATTATGTCGTCGTATAACGGGATCAATGGCGTTCCCAACGCAGAGAACAAGTTGCTGCTCACCGATATTCTGCGCGGCGAATGGGGATTTCAGGGTTTTGTAGTGCCTGATAGCGGCGCTGTGCAGAACCTTGTTTCCGCTTATATGAAGTACCCGACGCTGCAGGTGGCTGCGGCCAAAACGATTCTTGCAGGCAGCGATCTGGATGACGGATCGTATGCGATCGCTTTGCCCAAGGCGCTTGAAGAGGGGTTGTTGACCGAGAAGCAGATTGACGAGTCGCTGCGCAGAGTGTTGACAATTCGTTTCCGCCTGGGTGAGTTCGATCCGCCGGAAATGGTGCCTTTCAGCAAATACGGGCCTGAAATGATTGACTCGCCCGCGCACCGGAAGCTTGCGCTTCGCACAGCGCAGGAATCCATTGTCCTGCTGGCGAACGAAGAAAAGCTGTTGCCGCTGGACAAGAGCAAAGTCAAAACGCTCGCCGTGATTGGACCGTTTGCAGACTACGCGCAGACCGGCCCCAACTATACCGGCGAGGTCTCACACTTCGTCAAACCTCTTGAGGGGATTCAGACGAAAGTCGGTTCGGGCGTTAATGTTCTGTATGCGCGCGGAAGCGGGATATTGGAAACCGATAATCCCGAGGCGAGCGTTGCGGAAGCCGTTGCAGCAGCAAAGAAGGCCGATGTTGCAATTCTTTTTGTCGGAACGAATCAACTGACCGAACGTGAAGGGCTCGATCGCGGTTTTCTGAATCTGCCTCCAGTGCAGATGATGCTGGTGCAGAGAGTTATGGCGGCGAATCCCAAGACTGTGATTGTGCTTCTCAACGGCGGGCCGATTTCACTCGCAGGACAATTCACAGGTGGCGGGCGAGGCGCAGGCATCTCGCGTTTTTCAACCGTGCTTGATATGTTCTGGCCCGGTGAAGAGGGCGGAACGGCCATCGCCGATGTCTTGTTCGGCGACTACAATCCGTCAGGCCGCATGCCTTACACCGTATATGCCGTCGATCGCGGACTACCGCCGATGAACGAGTACGACATTTCCAAGGGCTTCACCTATATGTACTACGGTGGCAAGCCGCTGTATGCGTTCGGCCATGGGTTGAGCTATTCAACGTTCGACTACAGCAACCTGAAATTCTCTTCTGCGCAGGTGAAAGGCAACGGAACAATGCAGGTGCTGGTAGATGTGAAGAACTCCGGGCAGATGGCGGGAGACGAAATTGTTCAGCTCTACGTCCGCAATCGCGACTCGAAGGTGACGCAACCTAAAGAACAGCTTCAGGGGTTTGAACGTGTCAGCCTTAAGCCGGGTGAAACAAAGACTGTGCACTTTACAATGCCGGTCGAACAGCTTTCGTACTGGGATACAGACAAGCACCAATACGTCATCAATGCTGGAACGTTTGAAGTGACGGTTGGAGGCGCTTCAGATGATGCGCGGCAGAAGGGCAGTTTTGAAGTCACGTCAGAAAGCGTATGGCCAGCCAGTGAATTGACGACGCGCGCGGCGATTGGCGATTATTCAAACGCAACGAAATAGCCGTGGCCGCGGCGCATTCACGCGCACCGCGGCACTCCGGCTCTACTTCAGGGGAGAAATCAGGATGAGAACGAGGAAGTTTGGATTGATTTTGAGTGCTGCTGTTGTGGCGATTACCTGCCAGGCGCAAACTCAGGTGAATGTTAACGTGGACCTGTTGAAGTCGCAAGGCGCGTACAAGCCGATTTATAGCTGGTTCGGATATGACGAATCGAACTACGGAATGATGAAGTATGGCCGGCAACTGACGAAAGAACTGCATGACCTGAGCCCGGTGCCTGTTCATATCCGCGCACACTTTCTGTTTAATTCCGGCAACGGAGTTCCAGAGGTGAAGTGGAGCTCGTCAAACGTGTTCAGCCTGGACGCGAACGGCAAGCCTGTTTATGACTTCACCATCACGGACAAGATGTTCGACGCCTACAAGGAAGAGGGCGTACAGCCGATGGTAGAGCTCGGCTTTATGCCGAAGGATCTTGCATCAACAGTTCCGGGAATCACGGAATACCAGCTCCACTACCCTGCCCCGACCAATGGCGGATCGGTGAACAATCCGCCTAAGGATTACAAGATGTGGGGCGAGTTGGTGCGCAAATACGTGGAGCACCTGGCAGAGCGTTACGGGCGCGATCAGGTGAGCAACTGGTACTTCGAAGTGTGGAACGAGCCGGACATTTCGTACTGGCACGGTACGCAGGAAGAGTACTTCAAGCTCTATGACTACTCGGTTGCGAATGTTCGCGCCGTATTGCCCCGAGCAAAAGTGGGCGGACCCGCGGCAACAGGGCCGGCTAGTCCGAAAGCTTCAGCATTTCTCGAAGCATTCCTGAAGCATTGCGAGAACGACAAGAATGCAGCCGATGGCAAGCCGATTCCTCTCGACTTTATTTCGTTCCATCCGAAGGGACGTCCGCGTTTGGTTGACCGGCACGTGCGAATGGGCATTAGTGATGAGTTGAAGTCCGCGAAGAATGGTTATGAGATCGTGTCGAAGTTCCCGAAGTACAAGCAGACGCCCATCATTTTGAGCGAGGCCGATCCAGAAGGCTGCGCCGGCTGCTCAATGCGAGTGAATCCCGCGAATGCCTACCGTAACGGCCCACTGTACCCGGCGTACACCGCTGTGGCAATGAAGGGGCTCATAGATCTGGAGCAGGCGGCTGGGGTCAACCTGATCTCGATGCTGTCGTGGGCTTTCGAGTTTGAAGGCAAGGACTACTTCGAGGGCTTCCGCACGCTTGCGTCCAACGGAGTGGACAAACCTGTTCTGAACGTTTTCCGCATGGCCGGACTGATGTCTGGAGATCGCGTGACAACGACCAGCACCGGCCAGGTTCCAGTGAATGACATTGTTGAACAGGGTGTCAGGCAGCAACCTGATATTGACGCATTCGCCACCAAGGCCGCGCATGAAGCGGCAGTCATGATGTGGAACTATCATGACGATGATGTAGCGGGGCCAATCGCGCCAGTGCAGGTAACGATCACGGGCATCCCGGCTGGAGTGAAGAAGGTTTTGCTCGAGCACTATCGCATCGACGAGTCGCACAGCAACTCCTATACGGTGTGGAAGGCGATGGGCTCGCCGCAATCGCCCACACCGGAGCAATATGCGCAGTTGCAGGCAGCCGGGCAACTTGAGCTGTTGACCTCTCCCAAATGGCTCGATGTGAGCGAAGGCAAAGTTGTGATTGACACAAATCTGCCCCGTCAGGCAACATCGCTTCTGCATTTGAAATGGTAGGGATTTGAAATGAATTGCAGCGGCCGATTGAAAGTTATCGCGCTGGTATTTGGCCTGTGGAGTTGGGGTGCGCAAGCATCTCAACCGCCACAGGCCTTCAATCTTGAGGGCGACATTGCAGGCGCGCACGATCCCTCAATGATTCGCGAAGGCAGCACGTATTACGTTTTCACAACTGGGAGGGCGCCGGGCGGAGGGCAATTTGCCATTCGCTGCTCGAGCGATCTGACTAGCTGGAAACAATGCGGGCAGGTGTTCGACGCAGTTCCGGCATGGATCAAGGAACGCAGCCCCGGCACGAGAGACCTTTGGGCGCCCGACATCTCTTTCGAGCACGGCCAGTATCGGCTGTACTACGCATACTCGCTGTTTGGGAAGAATACTTCCGGCATTGCTCTGGCAACTGCCAGGACGCTCGATCCGAAAAGCCCTGACTACGGCTGGCACGATGATGGACTTATACTCGAATCGAAAGCGACGGATGATTTCAACGCCATCGATCCGAATTACATTGAGGACAAGGCGCACCATGCGTGGCTGAATTTCGGTAGCTTCTGGACCGGAATTAAAATGCGCGCGCTTGACGCTGCCACGGGCAAACTCTCAACGACAGACCCGAAAACTTATTCGTTGGCGAGCCGCGTTCGGCCTGAAAATGCCGAGCCGAATCCTCCCGGTTTACCTGGCAACTGGCAGGCGGTTGAGGCTCCGTTCATCGTTCGTCACGGCGGATATTTTTATCTCTTTGTTTCGTTCGATCTCTGCTGCCGAGGCGTGAAGAGCACTTACCGGACGGTCGTTGGGCGCGCAAAAGCAGTTACCGGTCCGTATGTCGATCGCGATGGCGTGCCGATGCTGAAGGGCGGCGGGACGGCCTTGCTTTCAGCAAATGCTCGCTGGTTGGGACCAGGCGGTGAGTCGGTGCTGCTTCGCAAAGGCGAGCCGGACCTGATTGTTTATCACGCATACGATCATGAGACGGGGAAATCGTCGCTGCAGCTTTCGACCATTGAGTGGAAGCAGGGCTGGCCGGCGGCGGCGCTGCGGGAAAAATAGCGGAGCGGAGCTGCTTCTTGCCGTTTGTTTTTGGGACTACTTTTTGCTTGCGGGACGATCCAGCGAGACCATTTCAAGATCGCGCACCCGCGGCGGGGCTGTTCCGGGCGGAAGCGTCGTGGAGTAAAAACCGAGCCCCTGACTTGATGCGGCGGGATATATCAACGCGGTGATGACCGTTTCGCCATCCTCGGCGAAGATCTCAATAGAATTGCTGTCAACCACGATCTCGATGGGGACGCCTTCGGCCTGAATATGTTTGAGCGGAGCGGAGGCACGGGCTGGAAAATCCGCCGACCAGTCGGTCTTTCCTGAATGCGAGCGATCGATAAAGATGCGGCTTTTAGCGGTATCGATGCCGACGACCGTTTCTTCACTAGCGGCCTGGTTTGGATCGAGGTTGTTGCGGCGCAGGCGGACACCAGCTTCGGACGCATCGCCGGGATCGAGCGTGAAGCGAAGCCTGAAGACCCCGCCGGTGAGTTTCTTCGCAGCAATGCGCTCATTCGCTTTCGCAATTGTTTGAAATGCAGGCGCGCCGAACATGGCCATGTATTTTTTATCTGCAGGCAGGCCGAGGACGGGCTTCTGTACAAGCTGAAGCGGCTCTTGCATCGGAGTCGGCGGCGGATATGCGGGCGGCTCCTGGAAATAGAGATGACGTGCAGTCGTCATTTCTCCGCGACCGGGCAGGGTAGGCAATTTCGAAGCGTACTGCCAATTGCTCATCCAGGCAATCCATGTGCGTTCGACCGACTCATTGCCGGTGTTTGCGAATGAAGTAGAGGCGTAGAAATCTTTGCCCCAGTCGACCCAATGCGGCCCTGAACCGGGATGATCTTCAGTAAAAGTTGTGCCGTCGAATTTGCCTACGAAGTATTGATCGGCTGAACCGCCGGCGGGTCCGCCCGGACTGAGATTGACGTTCAGCAGCCAGCGCGAGCCATCGAGATGACCCTGGGCGTCATAAACGGGAAGCTCAAAAAGATCTGGGCACTCCCATACTCCAGAAACCGCGCCGGCAGAACCGAACTCGCTGGCGAGCTCCCACTTGCGCAGATTTGGCGAGCGATAGAAGCGCAGTTCGTGCTGGTCAGGCAGTGCGACAACCATCACCCAGCTTTTCGACGCTTCGTGCCAGAACACCTTGGGATCGCGAAAGTCTTTGAGGCCGAGGTCAAGGACGGGATTGCCGGAATACTTCGTCCACGTTGTGCCCTCGTCGCGGCTGACGGCGATGTTTTGCGTCTGCTTCCCGAGCGATGCGCCGGTGTAGATCGCGATAAGACAGCCGGGAGTCTTATGTCCGGCATCGCCGCAAAGGCCGCTGGTATTGTCGTGATCTTCGACGGTTGAACCGCTGAAGATGGCAATGCCGTTTTCTTCGGGGATGGCAATGGGCAGATGCTTCCAGTGGACAAGGTCGGGCGACGTGGCGTGGCCCCAGCTCATGTGGCCCCATTGTTCGCCGAAGGGATTTGTCTGAAAGAAGATATGGTATTGCCCATTCAGGTAGATCGGGCCGTTGGGATCGTTGATCCAGTTTGGCGGCGCAAAGAAATGGATCTTCGGTTGCCAGTCAGCATTGCTTGCAGGAGCGGCAGACTGCTGCTGGGCGTGTGATTGCACCGTTGTAAGAATTGAAATAGCCAATAATATTCGGCCGGCAAGTGCCGGAATACGGGGACGGGGTTCCAGGAGCATGCTTCGCTTACCCTCGAGATGAGGTTAACGCATTGGTCGAGGTTCGGGCTAATCGCGAGGTGCAGAGCAGAAGTTGTGCGGTGATTTACGAAGGGAAATGTGCCTGGAGAGACTGAGAGCTCGGCGATTAAAGCGACTCAGCGGTCTCCCCAGCAGTTGGTTCCCTAAGCGAGTTGGAAGGAGATGGTAATGTTGGTGGTCATATCCACGGGCCGGCCGTCGCGTGTGGCCGGGCGGAAGCGGATCTGCTGCGCTACGCGCTGCGCTTCCTCATCGAGGCCGTGCCCCAGGCCACGCAAGACTCCTTGAATAGAAACCTGGCCGTTAGCCAGAAAGGTGACGCGTAGCACTACATCGCCTTGCACCTTCATATCACGAGCTTCAGCCGTGTATCGCACCGGAGGCTTTGAAATGAGCTCGAGGTTTGTGAACGCGGGTTGCGTGCTCACCCTCTGCATCACGGCCACCGTGGTTGCAGCCGGGATGCCCGCGGAGGCGACCCTACCATAGGTTCCGTTTGAAGCTGTTCCGGTGGCGCCAGGAATTCCGGCAGAAGCGACCTTGCCTAATGTGCCAGCATTCGAACCAGAGTTGGTTCCGTTGCCGATCCCAGTCGATCCCACGACGCCATGCGGAGCAACAGCGGGGCCTTGCTGGCCTCCGTAAGGATTGCCAATGGCGGCGATGGTTGCCGGGCGTGTCGCGTTGGGGTTGGGTGTAGCGCCAAATGTATCGCCAAGGTGAACCGGAGCAGTAGATGGCTTGATCTGCGGCGTCTGCGCTGGCATGGCGGCCGTGAGCGCTGCCTTTGGCTGCGGCGCCAGAACAATTGCCGGCTTGGCAGGCTTGATGACCGGCTCGGCCAGTTTGGCTTCAACCTGGATCGGCTTCGGCTCAGGCTTTGGCTTCGGCATGTCGATCTTGGGCGCATCCAACTTCACCTTGGGAGGCTCTGGTGGAGGCGGAAGCTTGGGCGGAGGCGTTACTTTGACCTTGGGCTCCGGCGGCGGAACGGTGGGCGCAATCAACTCCGTCATCTCGTAGTGATGCACCGCGATGACATGCTTCATCGTCATGCCGATAATGAGAACCGCAGCGAGAATTGATCCATTAACAGTCGCGCTGGCAATGATTGCGCCGGTGCTGCGCTCCGGCTCGGGAAGTAAGCCAAAATTTGTTCTTCCAGGGGTATATTCGACCGCCATGATCCAGACCTCGCAAATACCAACGATTGAAGACGTATCAGAAATATGAAAACGGGGAAACTGCATTAATTAGCGGCAGACTTACAGATGCTTCTCAGGGGCCCGTTACCTTATGTCGCGAAAGCGATTACTAAAGTCGGATGCTGCAAGACGATTATCCTCGGAATGGAAGCAAAGCTGAAGGTCCAAAAGGGTAAGTAGCGCGGTACAAAGGTGCAAGAAGTAGCACTAAGGTGGTACGCGCGGCGCTGCAGTCGCTCTTTATCGTGCTTATTTGTTTTTATTGAGCCGAAGCAGTTAACTTTCGTTGCGCGCCGAGCCGTGCGGCAAGCCGGACCAATTCTTCGTCGAAGCCTCGCTGAGCGGCAATCTGCATGCCGCCAGGCGCGCAGGGAACGGCGACGACGGGTACACCGGCGAGACTGAACGGCGTGGTGTAACGGAGCAGATGAGCGCGGGTCTGCGAGTGGTCTGCGCCGGCCGCGAGCCTGGCCACAGGGGCGCATGGAAACATGATCAACTGATGCGCTGCGAACAGATCGTCCATGCGGGCGTTGAAATCGGCGTGACGCTGGCGTAGCGCGGCAATCTCTGAAGGCGCAA
>JADGNO010000245.1 GCA_017883405.1 Occallatibacter sp.
CATCCAGAACAATGCGCTCAGGACATCTTTGCGTTCCGCGATCCAAGCCACCGATTCCACGTGCAACGGATGCAAGGCAAACAAGGCGGCGACAAATGCGCTCCGCCAGGGCGCAGCAGTCATCCGGCTGAGAATGTGGAAAAGCAACAGCGTGCTGACGAGATGGAACAACAAATTGACGAGGTGATGTCCGCCGGCGTTCAACCCGAACAACTGACAATCAAGCATGTGGGACAGCCAGGTTAAGGGATGCCAATTGGCTTCGCTATCGGTCGAGAAAGACCAGGCGAGACCCTCAAGCGACAAGCCACGCTGCACGTGCGGGTTTTCGTACACATAGGATTGATCGTCATAATTGACAAAATCGAAGTGTCGAACCGGCCAGTACACAGCCGCAGTAGCCAATACGAGTCCCAGGCAAATAATGATATTTCGCTGTCGTCTGGACAATGCAGTCATTTATTCAAGGCATCCGGTCGATAAGGTTGACCATTTCGATAGAGTTGCAGATGCGCTTCGATCTCAGCGACCAACTGCGGTTGCCCAGTGGCGCGCGCCAATTCTACAGCCTTCTGGGCATTGACGGTGGCGTCATTGAATCGGCCGACGGCAGCGTAGGCAGTCGCCAGGGTGTCGAGATACGGAGCGGCTTTGTGGTCTGTGAGTTTGCAGGCCCGTTCGGCCAACGTCACCGCCCGTCCCGGATCGCCGCCGTCAGCCGGCGCGAGTGTCGCCAGCAGCCAAGCCAGATTGTCGAGTGCTTCAACATAGTCGGGCTTGATCCGCAGCGCTTGCTGAAAGTGCTCGACCGCTTCGGGCATTCTCCGCAGCGCGACCAGCGCATTTCCCAAGCTGTACTGCATCTCGGCATCATCCGGCTTCAACCGGAGCGACCGCTTCCAATTGTCGATTGCTTCCTGCGTCCGTCCACGTTGGATCAAGGCGACCGCCAAGTCCTTGTACGCGCCAGCATCCTCCGGCTTGAGCCGGACGGCTTGTTCAAAATGCCCGATCGCCGCTTCAGTTCTGCCGGCCTGGGCGAGGACCAGTCCGAGACCTTTGTGCGCTTCGGCCGAGTCGGGCTTGATCTGCAACGCTTGTTCGTAGTGTCTGATGGCCTCCTCAACTTTGCTCGTCCGAGCAAGGGCAATTTCCAGATCGTAGCGCGCTTGGGAGGAATCGGGCTTGATCCGTAGCGCCTGCTCGTAGTGACCAATCGCTTCCTGAAATCTGCCGGCGTGGACAAGGGCGAGTCCCAGGTTGGTGTGCGCCCTCGGGTTCTGGGGATGCTTGACCACGGTGTCCTGCCAGATTGACAATTCGCTTCGGTAATCCAGATTGCGTCGCCATGTCAGAAACACCAGCCCAATCGTCAGAGCCACCGTCACCGCCAGGGTTCGCCGCCCGGCCAGAGCCCGAATCCCCATGACCGCCAGCACAACAATCCCTGCCAATGGCAAGTAGAGGCGGTGCTCGTAGACCGGGCTATCGAGCGGAACAACACTCGAACTCGGCGCCAGAATCACAAAGAACCATGCGCCCAAGAATCCGTAAATAGAGTTCCTTTTCAGGGCCCACGCGGTGACTCCCAGCAGGAGGATGATGGCCAAAGCAGGCAGCCCAACGTTCAGCCACGTCTGGGCGGCGGGCCATCCATAGTAGTCGAAACACAACGGATACGGCCAAACGGACACTCGCAGGTAATGGAGTATCGCTCCCGGCTGGGCCGCCAGGTATTGCCACCAAGTGAAGCCCGTGGATTTTGCAGTCGTCACCGCATTGCCAAAACTTCCGGCGCGCAGAATCAGGTAGCCGAGAAGAATCCAGGTACTGGCCAACGTCAGATACAGGCGCCAGCGTCGCCGCCACGCTTCCGAAAATGATCCCGACAGGAATGCGCGGTCGTACAGCAGAACGATTATCGGGGCCGTGGCCATGACCTCTTTGCTGGCCATCCCCAACGCGCAAGCGGCCACGCACAGGCCGTTCCATGGGCCGGGCCGGGGCGATTCAGCAGCACGAATAAAACAGTATAACGTTAGCAGGTAAAACAACCCCATGATCATTTCGGCCCGCTGGATGACATAAGTGACCGACTCGGTCTGCAACGGATGGACGGTCCACAAGAGGGCGACCGCCAACGCCAAGCCATCGGCGCCGGCGCCGAACTGGTCACGAAGCTTGGGCGACAACAATGTCCGCCGCACAACGCCGTACAAGGTCAGACCCGCGAGGATGTGAACGATCAGATTCAGCGCGTGATAACCCCACACCTTGGTGCCGCCCAGCGCGTAGTTAATGGCCAAAGACAGGTTGATGACCGGACGGCCTTCGACAGTGAGGCCGCCGCCGTGTGGTGGCGACAGCACATTTCCAATCGGCCAGAGATGACGAATTGTCGGATTCGTCAGGATTGACGATTCATCATCATAAATGAAAGGACCCGTGAAACTGTTCTGATACGCCAACAGTGCCGCGCCCACCACCAACAAGGGGATAAACTTTCGTGTTCTCACAAGGCAAAAACGCTAAGCGCGGCCGCCATCCAGAGCAGCGCTTGCCTTTGGTGATTTCCACGCGATCCTCATCTTGTTACAAGTCTCCTTCTTGTTTGCGGGCCTTCTCGTCACGGGTCATGTGGACTCGCCACGCCGATTATTTGACGGTACGGGCGTCCACTGCGATAAAGTTGCAGATGCGTTTCGATCTCGCTGGCCATCTGCGGTTGTCCGGCGGCCCGCGCCAATTCGACGGCCTTCTGGGCAGTGGCGGTGGCGTCGTTGAACCGGCCGGTGGCAGCGTAGGCAGTCGCCAGGGTGTCGAGATACGGAGCGACCTTGTTGTCAGTGAGCGTGCAGACTCGCTCGGCCACACGCACGGCCCGTCCCGGATCGCCGCCTTGCGGTGGCGGAACCGTTGCGAGTGCCCATGCCAGGTTGTTTTGCACGTCGACGGAATCCGGTTTGATCCGCAGCGCCTGCTCGTAGTGTTCCAAAGCACCTTGGACATCGCCTTCGTGCAACAGGGCATTTCCCAAGTCGTTGTGCGCCGCAGCGTAGTCGGGATTGATTCGGAGCGTCTGTCGATAGTGGCCGATGGCTTCGGGTACCTTGCCCATCTGCTCCAAAGCGTGGCCCCAATTGCGCTGCGCTTCAGCGGAATCGGGTTTGATCCGCAGCGCCTCTTCGAATTGTCGAATTGCCTCTTCGGGTTTGCCCGATTGTTTGAGGGCAACTCCGAGGTTGTTGTGGGCCTCGGCGTAGCCGGGCTTGATTCGCAGCGCTGCCTGATAATGCCCGATGGCCTCCTTGATGTTGCCCATTGCGAATAGAACATTTCCCATGTTGTTATGAGCATTCGCGTCATATGGATTGATCCAGAGCGCTTGTTTGAGGTGCTCCATTGCTTCCGTCATCTTGCCAGCGTCTGATAATGCCTTACCCAGGTTGCTGTGCGCCGGGGCGTAATGCGGATTGATTAGCAACGCCTTCTCAAAACACACCATCGCCTCCTGAGACCGGCCAAGATCGCTCAGGATACTTCCCAAATTGTTGGCGGCATCAAAGTTACCGGGACCGACCCGCAGCGCCTGCTCGAATTGGGAGATCGCCTCTGGCATCTTGCCGGCCCGATAGAGAATCATGCCCAGGTTGTTATGGGCCATCGAGCAGTTGGGATTCTGCTGGATCGTCCTGCGAAAGAGCGTCTCGATGTCACTGTACATCCGGGCCTGTCGCCAGGTCAGGACGCCGAGCGTCAACGCCAATCCCAGCCCAACGGCATTTCCTGCCCGCTCAGGCGACATTCTCCAACGGCCCAGAACCCAAGGAATGCCGCTCGCTGCCAAGGCAATGAGACCCAGACTCGCCAGATACTGAAAGTGGTCCGCCACGAAGGAATACCGGAAGTAATAGATATCGAAGAATCCAAGGACCGGCAGGAGCGCGATCAGAAAGAAACCGAACCCGAATAGACACGCTTTGGCCCAAGATTGTCGCCGCTGCCTCCACAACATCGTCCCCACACCCACCGCGCCGACCAGCGGGAGCCAATCTACAATTGAACTCGCCTTCAGATCCCAGCGCGGATACACAAATATCAGGTTCGCCGGCCACAGCACTTTCGCAGCGTAAAACCAGACAGCCCGGCCCGCGACAATCAATCGCTCGGCAATTCCCAACGACCACTCTTCTGGGCCGGTCGCACGAACGTGGTGCTGTTGTTCGGAGATCGCCCAGAGTGACATCGCCAACGCCATGACGAAAAACGGTATGACACGGGCAATGTCCTTTGGGCGCAGTCGTCCACGTTCCCACCACGCGCACAGTAACAAGACGAACGGCAGGACCACCGTGGACGGCTTGCTCAACATCGCCGCTGCGCCGCACAGAAGCGACAGGACGTACCAGCTCCAACTGGCATGTTGGCGCGGAGACTCTGCTGATTCGAATTGCAGAAAGCACAGCAGCGCCAGGAAGAAAAACAGTCCCGACTGGGTGTTCTTCGTCTCTGTGACCCAGGCTGCCGATTCCACATTGACCGGGTGAACGGCCCACAGCAGGGCGGCCCACCACGCCGCGCGGAGGCGCAGCCGACGCAGTACGAGAAAAACAAGCACGCCGTTTATCGCGTGGAATGCGATGTTGACCAAATGATAGGGTAGGGTATTCAATCCCCACAAATGCCGCTGCAGCCAGAAATTGGTGAGCGTGAGCGGGTAGTAACGCGAGGCGGCCATGGATGACCAGATC
>JADGNO010000246.1 GCA_017883405.1 Occallatibacter sp.
ATATTGTCCCGCACCCAGCGCAAGGCGGCGACAAGATCGGTCATGCCGACATTGGCGGATTCGGCGTAATCGGCGCCGCCAATCTCCGATGTATCCAGGAAGCCCAGCGCATTCAGCCGGTGATTGACCGACACCTGCACCACATCGTGATGCCGCGCCATCTGCGCGCCCTCATGCGAGGGCAGTTCATAGGCCGAGCCGAACGAGAAACCACCGCCATGGAAATAGACCATCACCGGCTTTTTCCCGGTCAGGCTGGAAGTCCAGATATTCAGCTTCAGCATGTCTTCGCTCAGCCAACCGTCGTCCCAGTCCTGCAGAAACGTCTGCTCAATCCCCGTCCAGGTATGCAGTGTCTGCGGGCAATTCGCGCCATAGATCAACGCCGGATATTCGTCCTTCCACGGCACGGGAGCCTTTGCGGGCAGCCAACGGTTTTCGCCGCCGGTGTTTTGGCCGTAGGGGATTCCCTTGAAGGTGATGACGCCGCCATCGACGAAGCCGCGCACTTTGCCATACTGCGTGTTTGCGACAGCGGTGCGCGGAGTGGAGCAGTTGCCTGGTTCCTGATGAGCGGCTGACTTGGTGTTGTCCATGGCGATGGCCGGTTTGGCGAGCGCAACGCCAACGCCTGCGCCGGCAGCGAGCATAACGGCCTGGCGACGATTCAACGTGATGCGGTTGCCCGCGTTTGATGCAGACATAACGGTCTCCTGATCGGCATTCGGTTTTGTCTGTGCCCGAAGTAGGCGCAGATCGTATTTAAAAAAGTTGAGCACCAGCGCCAACCCTGCTCGCAATCTTGCGGAACTGGACCGGCGCGTGGTGCGCTTTGTTTTCGATTTCACTTAGCCTTGCAGTATCTTGCGCAGTTCGCCTTCAGGGTCGTTCTCCATCCGGCACTGATTATCGAACACCATCGTTTTGCCGGTTTCCGGATCGAAGGGTTGCCACTCCAACCCAGGCTGGCTTGGGTTTCCAGTGCGGGCAAAGTTAGCCCATGCGGTTGCCATTTTCTTTCCGAGCGCCTGCGCCTCTGGCGTATTGCCGGTGCCCTGCTCGCAGCGCTTGGTGTTGTCGAAGCAGAAAGCGAGCTCGGCGGTGTGCCATGCGCCAGCCTCCTCCAGCATGGGCGACTGCCATGTGAAGTAGTAGGTGTAGGCGTGGGCTGCCTTCTGTCCGTGTTTCAGAGTGGCCATGCGGGTTACGTTATTGCGCATGGCAAGGGCATTCAGACCGGGGCCGCTGCACATGTAGGAAAGTGTGCGGATGCTCTTTTCCGGATGCGCTTTTTTCATTGCGGTAACGAGTGCGGTGGCTTTGGCGTCGCCGTATGTTCTGGCGAGGGTGGCATGCCACTCCGCCTCAGTTGGGCGCGAGGCCATTCTGTTTCCTTCTTCGCTGACTGAGCCGATGAGCATGGGCACGTTCTTTGAGATTTCCGGAGCCACCTCAGAGAAGGAGCGCACGTTGATGATGCGTCCATCGAGTGTCGGTCCCCAGCCAACGCGCGGCCTCTGACCGGGAGCGCCCATCATCATTGCGGGGCCGGGACCATTGATTTTGGCGACGGCAGCATTGCCGGCCGCATTCAACTTTTCCCAATCGATTTTGCGCAGGCTGGCGATATCGTTTGGCTGCAGACCCAGTTCCTTCATCACTTGCCTTGCTAGTTCCTTTGACTGATCGCCGGTGGGGGCGTTGCCGCCGCCGCCCGACTGCACGGAGGCGCGATGAATGAGTCCCTGCGCCGAGGGCATGCCCAGCAGAGTTGTTACCTTGGAGCCGCCGCCCGACTGACCGTAGATCATCACATTGTCAGGGTCGCCGCCGAAGTTTGAAATGTTGTCGCGAACCCACTTGAGAGCGGCCACCAGGTCGGTCATGCCAACGTTGACGGAATCCGCATAATCGGCTCCGCCGATTTCCGACAGATCCATAAAGCCGAGTGCGTTAAGTCGATGATTGACAGAGATCTGAACGACGTCATGATGCCGCGCCATTTGCGCGCCTTCATGCGAGGGCAGTTCGTACGACGAGCCGAAGCTGAAGCCGCCGCCATGAATGTAGAACATGACGGGACGCTTGCCGGTGAGGCTGGGAGTCCAGATGTTCAGCTTGAGCATGTCTTCACTCATGTAGCCGTCGTCCCAATCCTGAATGAACGACTGCTCGATTGCGGTGAAGTCATGAAGGTGCTGCGGGCAGTTGGCTCCGTAAACGAGTGTTGGGCGCTCACCATCCCATGGCTTGACGGGCTGAGCCGGCAACCAACGATTATCGCCACCTGTGTCGGCGCCATAGGGCACACCTTTGAAGGTGAATACGCCGCCATCTACAAAGCCGCGAACTTTTCCATAGCCTGTGCTGGCAACCGCGGTGCGCGGCGTTGAGCAGTTTCCTGTCTCCTGGTGAGCAGCGGTCTTGGTGTTGTCCATTGCGATGGCCGGTTTTCCCAGGGCGACGCTCATGCCGGCAGTTGCGGAAAGGAATAAGGCCTGACGCCGATTCATGACCGGGCCAAATGCGGAGTTTAGTTTCGACATTTTCTTGTCTCCTCAAATGCAATACTTCAAAGTGTTGGTCTCGACTGACCACCGGCGCTTTCGGGGCTGGAGATCGGTGCAGTTTGGTTGGTGAGATTGCAGGATAAAGCGATTAAGCTAGTAAACGCTTTCCGACAAAGCAAGTTAGACACTCTGACTTCTACTGTCAAGATCAATCTGGTAACCGCAGGCTCGACTTTCGTTTGTGGCGGAGTGTAGGCTCACTCAAAAGCCTGCAATCTACGTCGAACCACTATAGTTGTTCGTGGCTGAAGTCTATGCGATCTGTTAAGTCATCGAGGTGATTTCTAATATGGAACGGCTTTATTCAAGAACTCTTTGCACGATTCTGCTGATTGCTTCCGCAGTGAGCGCAAGGGGGCAGGACGCCAGCAATTCGGCGTCCCAGATTCCCGCGCTTGAGCAGCAGGTGCAGACCTATCTTCAGCAGCAAAAGCCGCAACTCGCAATTCCGGTGCTTCGCCAGATTGTTTCGCTCGATCCGAAAAACCTGAACGCGCAGGCAAACCTCGGTGTTCTGTTGTATTTTCAAAACGATTTTGTCGGAGCTATTCCAGAGATGCGCGCGGCGCTGCAGTTGCATCCGAATTTGCCACGCATCCAGGCGCTGCTGGGCATTGCAGAAAAGCGTACCGGCGACATGACGAGCGCACAAAGCGACCTTGAACAGGCATTCCCCGGCATAGACGATGCGAAGTTCCTGAAGCAGGTTGGGCTCGAACTGATCGAAATTGACTCAGCCGCTGCGCAGTTCTCAAAGGCGCTGGCCGTTACGGCGAAGCTGGAAGAGGTGGCTCCGCAAGACCCGGAGATCATCTTCGTCGCATATGAAATTGCCGCTCAGATGAAGGACCAGACCATGCTGAGCATGGTGCTGGTGGCCCCTGAATCAGCACAGATGAACATGATGATGGCCGGCGAACTTGCGCGACAGGGCGAACATGACAAATCCATTGCGAAGTATCGCGAGGCTGTTCGCCTGAACACGCATTTGCCGGGCGTTCATTTCGAACTCGCCGAACAGTTGAGGGCCGCGGCCGATCCGAAACTGAATGCTCTGGCCGAAGGCGAATACAAAACTGCGGTCAAGGAGAATCAGTACGATGAAAGGTCCTGGTGCCGCCTGGGCGAAGTGATCGCGGCGCGGGGGGACTTTAAAGCAGCGCAGGACGCGTATAACAAGGCGCTGGCTCTCCAACCGGGAGACGCGACGGCGAAGACCGATCTGGCGATTGCGCTCATCTCCACGAATCAGCAGAAAGACGCCATTCCATTGCTTGAGAGCGCTATTAAAGATGACCCCACCAACATCGTGGCGCATTACCGGCTGAGCGGACTCTATCGCCGCGCCGGCCGCGTTGCGGATGCAAAGCACGAGATGGATGAATACACGCACTACAAAGGCCTGAAGGATAAGATGGGCGATGTCTTCAAGCAGGCGAGCGATCAGAAGGCTGCAAACTGAGGTTTTTGCGGGAGAGTTGGAATTCAGGAATTGCATTCCCTTCGGGGGCTTGTGCTTCGTGGAGGCAGAAAAGCAACTGCAGGTCCCTTGGCTCCTCTCGGGAGACACTTCGTTGATGAGGGAAGACGGATTGAGAGATTGCTGTTGCAACACGGATCATTAGGCGGTACCCATATCTAAATTATCGATACGTCAGTTCGAAAAATGCTGCTTTTCAGCCCTTATTCATTGTGGGTAGTATGCCTTTGCTTTCAAAAAGCGATTTATTTTTGCGCGAACAAGTAAACGCTTTCCGTGCGGCGAAAAACCACGTTTACATCGTCATCCGGGATCTTTCCTTGCCCGCATGACTTTAAATGCGCTGAAGCGCAACTACAGGAAATCCGATGATGAGAAGAGTTGAAGTTGCTTCACTGGTGGCCTTGGGGATTGCTGCGCTTTGCACCGGTTCGGCTTTTGCATCCCAGGCAAGTCCGGCGGGGGATACTGCTCCCGCCTCGTGCGTACCTGCATCAACCAACGTGATTGCCGCCCAGTATCCGTGTATTTATCCGGATCGACGGGTGGCGCTACGGATTAAGGCACCCGACGCCCAGAAGGTGCAGGCGATGATTGGAGGCGGCGGCGCGCAGACGGCCAAGATGGATCTGACGAAGGATGCCGACGGCTTCTGGACGATCACAACGCCGCCCATCGTTGAGGGCTTTCATTACTACTTCATCTACGTGGATGGAGTGGAAGTGCCCGATCCGGGCAGCCAGACATTTTTCGGCACGGCGCGCTGGATCAGCGGCATTGAGATTCCCTCGCCCGTGGCCTCGGATTCGTTCTACGAAATCAAGGACGTTCCGCACGGCGATGTGCGTTCCATTCTTTATTTTTCAAAGGTCACGGGCAAGTGGCGCCGCGCGGTTGTTTATACACCGCCCGATTATGCCGCACAGACGCAGAAAAAATATCCGGTGCTATACATCATGCCGGGATATGGCGAAGACGAATCGGGCTGGTTTACGCAGGGCCGCGGCAACATCATCCTCGACAATCTAATTGCTGAAAAGAAGGCTGTGCCGATGGTAATCGTGACCGAGGACCAGTTTACGGCGCTCAAGCCCGGCGAGGCTCCGCTGGTTCTTGGAGGGCGCAGGCCTGGCGGCGCGCGTCCCAGCTTCGGCACCTACGGACAGACATTTACCGAAGTCATGTTCAACGATCTGATTCCGTTTATGGAGTCGCACTACCGCATTCTGCCGGGACGCGAAAATCGCGGCATGGCGGGGCTGAGCATGGGCGGCATGCAGACGTTTCTAACGGCGCTGCCGCACCTGGACAAGTTTGCCTACATTGGCGGATTCAGCCCCGGAGTTCCGCAGGCCGCATTTGACGATTCGGCGATCAAAGATCCGGCCGGATTTAACAAGCAGGTCAAGCTGCTTTGGCTGGGTACGGGAACCGTGGAGAAAGCGAATAACCCGAATATTTTTGTATTGCACCAGGCTCTCGAAAAAGCTGGTGTGAAGAACAGCTACTACGAGTCGCCGGGTACCGCTCACGAATGGCTGACATGGCGCAGAGACCTCAATGAGTTCGCTCCCATGCTGTTTCGGGGAGCAGGCAAGTAAACAAACCGCGAGAGCGCCGGTACTAGTTGCACCGTTTCCGTCTCGGTAGCCAAGTCAAGTTCGGTGCATATCGGCGACCGCTCGCTCAACCGAATAACCGGTAGATGCCATTATTCGACGCCACGCTCAAAGGGCACGATTGGCAAAGCACTTTGGCGCGCTTGTTTAGAAGACACGAATCACTCATTCATTGAAAGAGCAGCATGGGGGGAACAATGAAGGCGAAAATCTTGATGATTGTTGGAGCGGTCATTTGTCTTGGCGGCTCGATCGCAGTTGCGCAGCAGGGCGACGCGGTTGCTCCGGGCAAGATCACGGCAAGCATCGACACGCAGCAGGTTGCTGCGCCGATTTCGAAGTATCTTTATGGCGGATTTATTGAGCACGGCGGCATGCTGATGTATCGCAGCCTGTGGGCAGAGATGATTGACGATCGCAAATTCTATTTTCCGATCACGTCGGTCGAGCCTCCTGCACCGCCACGTCGCGCGGGCGGCGGCGGCTTCCGCGGCATGGCCATGCGCAAATGGAAGCCGGTGGGTCCCGATGATGCCGTGACGCTGGACGAGGACCAGCCGTTTGTCGGCGATCAGAGTCCGCGCATCGCGCTTGATGCTTCGACCCCGCACGGCATTGTGCAGTCCGGCATTCCGCTGGTGAACGGCAAGCAGTACAACGGCCGCATCTGGCTGCGCGGCACACCCGGCGCCAAGGTGAACGTGACTCTCAGCTGGGGCAGCGGCGCAAACGACAAGCAGACAATCGCCATCGCTCCCCTTACCGCGCAATACAAGAAGTTTCCACTCTCCTTTACGTCGAAGGCCGATGCGGAAGGCGCAATTGAAATCAGCGCCACCGGCACGGGCAACATTCATGTGGGCACGCTCTCGCTTATGCCTGCAGACAACGTGGAGGGATTCCGTCCGGACACGATCGCGCTGCTGAAGGACCTTCATTCTGGAATGTGGCGTTTGCCCGGCGGCAATTTTATTTCCGACTGGGTCTGGTACAACTCGATCGGCGACATTGACAAGCGGCCTCCCGTGTTGGACGATGCGTGGCACGCGATGCAGACCAACGACCTGGGCATGGATGAGCTGATGACGCTTTGCAGGCTTATCGGCGTTGATCCTTACATCACAGTCAATGCGGGCTTCGGCGATTCGCACTCCGCAGCGCAGGAAGTTGAATACCTGAACGGTTCTGTGAACACGGTGATGGGCGCGCAGCGCGCGAAGAACGGACATCCCGAGCCCTACAACGTGAAGATGTGGAACATGGGCAACGAACCATACGGCTCGTGGCAGCATGGCCATACTTACCCCAACTACTTTGCGTGGAAGAACAACGAATTCTACAGGGCGATGAAGAAAGTTGATCCGTCCATCACGCTCATTGCATCTGGCGCCATGCCGGATGAAATGACTGTTGAAGGGCAGCCGCGCGCCAACGACATCGCCGATCCGCAGGTACACTTTGGCGATCCCAAACTCGACTGGACTGGAACGCTGCTGAAAGAAAGCTTTGGCAACTTTGATGGACTTGCCGAGCACTGGTATGTCCGCAGCGGCAAGTACTTTGACTACGAGCACGCCAAGAGCATTCCGCTTCATTCGCCGATCGAAGCCGGGTATATCGACCTGCCGGAGACTACGCTCGAATGGGCGCGCCATCCTGCGGATCGCATTCATAAAAAATCTGAAGAGTGGGCCGAGTACACGAAGCGCTTTCCGCAGATGATCGACAAGAAGATTTTTCTGTCTATCGACGAGTACGGTTACGGTGGCGGGAGTCTCAAGTCGGATCTTGCATACGGCATGATTCTGAATGAAATGTTCCGGCACACGGACTACCTGAAGATGGGCGCATACACGATGGCGACGTCAACGCTCGACATCACGCCGACGGCCTCAACGTATAACTCGCGCGGCGTGCTCTACAAGATGTATCGCGAGCACTTTGGGACTTTGCCGGTGGCGGTTTCAGGCAATTCGCCGCAGCCCGCGCCGAAGCGTCCGCCGTATGGCGATCAGCCGGAGACGAGTTCAGGCAGCGCAACTTACCCGCTCGACATGGTGGCTGCGCTTACGGACGATCACAAATATCTGACCATCGCGGTTGTGAATGCGACCGAGAAGGAACAGAAGCTCGATTTGAACGTAGCCGGCGTCCGGCTTGCGGGTCCTTCAACGCAGTGGCAACTGATCGGCACCAGCCTGGATGCCGAGAATCATGTTGGCCAGCCGGCGCAGATTGCAGTGAAGGAAATTTCGCTGGGTGATGCGCCATCGGCAGTTTCCGTGGCTCCGAACACCGTTAACATCTACCGGCTCTCTGTGGCCGGGCAGTAAGCATAGCCGCGTTTGAGCCGCTTGACGGGATTGTCATGCAGCTCGAACGCGGAAGATTTTCCGGAAGTGACAACAAGACCAAGGAAAAGGACGAGGGCACGATGAAAGCAAAATTCCTCATGTTCGCTGCAGCGGCACTGTTGCTTGGATCAGCGAGTGTAGTCACGACTCAGCAGGTTCCAGATCATCTGAGCGTAAGCATCAACACAACGCAGACCTCCGATGCCGTAACCAAGTACGAGTTTGGCCAGTTTATTGAGCACATTGTCAAAACAATGTACAGCAGCCTTTGGGCTGAGATGGTCGATGACCGCAAATTCTTCTTTCCTATTACAGCCAAGGAACCGGCGCAGGGCCCGGGCGGCTTCGGCGGACAGATGCGTCGATGGACTTCAGTTGGTCTGGACGAAATTGAGATGGACAAGAAGGTTCCGTTTGTCGGCGACCAGAGCCCGGTCATTCAACTCGACGCGAAATCTCCGCACGGCATTCGGCAAACCGGACTTGGACTGGTGAAGGGCAAGCAGTACACAGGCCGCATTTATCTTCGCGGCACGCCGGGAGCCAAGGTGAACGTGATGCTTGTCTGGGGTGATGGCGCAAGTGAGAAGCAGAGCGTTGCGATTACGCCGCTGACCGCAGAGTACAAGAAGTATCCGCTGACATTTACGGCGAAGGCCGATAGCGAAGAAGGAATTATCGAAGTAACCGGAACCGGCAGCGGCAGCTTCCACATTGGAGCTATTTCGCTGATGCCGGCCGATAACATCCAGGGATTCCGGCCCGACACCACTGCGCTACTGCGCAAGATTCCGATGGGTTTCTGGCGCTACGGCGGCAACTACACGTCGAACCTGATCTGGTACCACATTGTTGGCGACATCGATAAGCGGCCGCCGGACTGGGACAACGCATGGAACGCGATGCAGACCAACGATCTTGGCCTGGACGAGTTCATGACGCTTTGCAGGCTGATCAATGTTGAGCCGTATATCAGCGTGAATGCGGGACTGGGCGATTCACACTCGGCTGCGGAAGAAATTGAGTATATGAACGGCGCAGCCACGACGCACATGGGTGCACAGCGCGTAAAGAACGGTCACGCCACTCCTTACAACGTGAAGCTCTGGAACATTGGCAACGAGCCATGGGGCTCATGGCAGATTGGCCGCACCGATCTTAAGTACTACCTGATGAAGCACAACGAATTCGCCAAGGCCATGCGACAGGTGGATCCGTCGATCACGCTGATCGCATCGGGCATGATGCTGCAGGATGACAATGTGCCGAACGATTTGCGTGCCAAGTATGTTGGCCACCACGACGCGATGTTTGGCGGAGACTACGACTGGACCGGCGGCTTTATGCGCGAATCCAAAAGCAACTTCGACATCATGGCCGAGCACTGGTACGCGCAGGGCGGCCACCACTGGGACCAGGAGAAGGCCCGCAATCTGCCCAATGACAAACCCTCAGACGATGCGTATGTGAAGGTGGACATGACGCCTCTTGAAGCGGCTCGCTATGCTGCCGATACGGTGCGCCTGAAGGCTGAAGAGTGGCAGGGCTACGAGCAGCGCTTCCCGTGGATCGTAAACAAGATCAAGCTCTCGATCGACGAGTACGCCTATTTTGGCGGTGGCGCTCCCGGTGAAGGTATCTTCGGACGGACGACCATGAAGCAGGCTCTCGCCTATTCCATGATCCTGAACGAGATGATGCGATACACAAACTTCCTGACAATGGGAGCGCAGACAACAGGCGTATCGCTGATTGACTACAACAAGACTGCTTCAACAATGAATGCGCTTGGACTGCTGTACGAGATGTACGGCAATCATTTTGTGGGCGCAATACCTGTCGAGCTTGGGGGCAATTCGCCGCAACCCGCGGAGAAGTATCCAGCCGGCGGACCTGATACGCCACAAAAAAGCTCCGGCAGCCCGACTTACCCGCTCGATGTGTTCGCCGCGCTGAGCGCGGACAAGAAGAGCCTGCTCATCTCGGTTGCCAATGCGACCGACGCCGATCAGAAATTCGACGTTAACCTGACCGGTTCAAAGCTTGCCGGGCCGGCGAAAGCGTGGCAGATGACGGGCAGCAGCACGACTGCCTACAATCACGTGGGCGAAGCCGCACAGATTACGGTAAAGGAAACTTCACTGGGCAGCGCTCCGTCAACAATCTCAGTACCGCCCTACAGCGTGAGCCTCTATCAGCTCGCCGTTCAATAACGCTTCCTGTGTCCGGACCAGCATCAGCTGGCCCGGACGCGCATAACCGCAGTAACGAGTACGTATCACAACGAGATCCAGAGGGGGCTCAATGAAGACAAGGATTGCACTGTTTGCCGCAGCGGCATTTTGTCTTGGATGTTCGGTCACGGCTTTCGCACAAGAAGCCGCGCCCAACGTTCCAGATCAACTGAATGTAACCATCAACACACAGCAGACGGCCGACCCAGTTTCAAAATATGTGTTCGGCAGCTTTATTGAGCACATCGGCGGCACCATCTATCGCAGCATGTGGGCGGAACTTCTCGACGACCGCAAGTTCTGGTTCCCCATCACGTCAAAAGAAGAGGTTCTGCCTCCCGGACAAAACGCGGTGCAGCGCCAGCGTATGGCTCTCCGCAAGTGGCGTCCCGTTGGTCCAGATGAAGCGGTGAGCCTTGATGACGATCAGCCGTTCGTGGGCGACCACAGCCCGAAGATCCAGCTTGATGCATCCACACCTCACGGAATCAAGCAAGCGGGTTTCTCGGTAGTGAAGGGCAAAACTTATACGGGCCGCATCTGGCTGAAGGGCACGCCAGGCAGCAGGGCGGAGGTGGCTCTTATCTGGGGCGATGGCGCAAGCGACAGGGAAATTGTAAGTATCCCTTCGCTCACAGCAGACTACAAGAAGTTCCCGCTCAAGTTTACTTCCAAGGCCGACTCCGCAAATGCCGCGCTTGAGATTGCGGGCACCGGCTCAGGCAACTTCCACGTCGGCGCTGTATCGCTTATGCCTTCCGACAACATCGAGGGGTTCCGGCCTGACACCATTGCCCTGCTGAAATCGCTGCACAGCGGCATGTGGCGCCTGCCCGGTGGCAACTTCCTTTCTGACTGGATGTGGTACGACGCTATCGGCGACCCGGACAAGCGGCCTCCCATGTTCGATCACGCATGGAATGCGATGCAGGTGAACGACGTAGGCATGGACGAGTTCATGACGCTATGCAAGCTGATTGATGTCGATCCTTACGTCACGGTGAACGGCGGCTTTGGCGATTCTCACTCCGCGGCTGAGGAAGTGGAATACCTCAACGGCTCAGTAAACACGCGCCTGGGCGCGCTACGCGCCAAGAACGGCCATCCGGAGCCTTATCACATCAAGTACTGGAACATCGGCAACGAGCCCTGGGGCACGTTCCAGATGGGCTTTACCGATTTGAAGTACTGGGTGCTTAAGAGCAATGAATTTGCCAAGGCCATGCTCAAAGCCGATCCCTCGATCGTTCTGATTGGATCAGGAAAGATGCTTGAGCCGATGATGTTGCGTGGCGAAGAACGAGTGAAATATGTCGACAATCTGGGGCCAGCTTACGGCAATGAGATTGACTGGACCGGCGGCATGATGGCGCACAGCTTTGGAACCTTCCAGGGCATGGCGCAGCACTGGTATGAAGGTGCCGGACGTCATTTCGACATCCAAAAGGCGAAGACGCTACCGGCCAGCACACCCACGGGCGAAGCCGCAGTTGCAGTAGCGCCGACAAACAGCGCCATGGTCACCTATGAGCCCACGACGCTAGAGTATGCCCGCTTTGCCGGCGACATCATCCGCAGGATGGCCGAGGAGTGGAATGGCTATCTGGACCGCTTCCCTGCGGCAAAGGATAAGAAGATCTTCCTTTCCATCGATGAGTACGGCTACGGTGGCGGCGGTGGAGGTGGCGGTGGCAGAGGCGGACCGAACCTGAAATCAGCGCTCGCCTACGGCATGCTGCTGAATGAATGGATGCGCCACTCCGATTACCTGACGATGGGCGCACGCACGATGGGCACTTCGGCGTTGGACATTACGCCGACTGCATCAACCTACAACGCGATCGGACTGATTTACAAGATGTATGGCGAGCAGTTCCCCGGAACTGTACCAGTTGCTCTCAGTGGCAATTCGCCGCAACCGGCCACCAATCCGAATTACGCGGATGAACCGAAAGTCCGCTCCGGCAGCCCCACCTACCCGCTCGACATGTTTGCGGCGCTCTCTCCCGATCACAAGACCCTGGTTGTTTCAGTTGTGAATGCGACTGACAAGGACCAGAAGGTAGACATGAGTGTGACGGGAACCAAGCTGGCTGGCGCATCGAAGGCGTGGGTCATGTCGGGGAGCAATCTCGACGCAGCAAATCGCGTAGGTGAACCGGAACAGGTACAGGTGAAGGAAACTTCTCTTGCCAGTGCTCCGTCTTCCATTACAGTGGCGCCCTACACCGTAAGCATTTACCGCTTTGCTGTAGCGGCGAAATAATAAACAGGTTCGCCGTCACAACGGACCTGAGTTGTCCTACCTCATCTGACTCGCGTTGCCCGAAACGGCGGCGCGAGTCAACTTCCCGAAGGCAATTTGAGCAGTTCCTGCCCGAGGGAAAACACCGTGCAGCGATGAGGCGCGCCTTTCCACCTGGGCGCGGCGCGGCACAAAAAGAATTCTGGAGAAGATTGCAATGAAACTGAAGAATCTCGGCACATCAGCTTTACTGATCGCCCTGGCGTTTGCCGGTGCAAGTTTGAGCTCTGGGCAGGTCAAGACAATCGTTCCGGAGCCGGTGCCCGGCGCCAAGCCGGTTACGGTTGAGCACATCAAGATTCACGGCGCGGCGCTGGAAGGAAATCTTGAAGGCGACGCTGTGGATCGCGACGCCATCGTCTATCTGCCACCGAGCTATGCGAAAGACAAGCATCGCCGCTATCCGGTGGTGTATGCGTTGCACGGATACTCGATTGGAGCGGAGCAATGGACGCACGAGATCCATGTGCCACAGACCATTGAAGGCGGTTTTGCGCAGGGCGCCAAGGAATTCATCGTTGTGCTGCCCGATTCGAAGACGGTGCATAACGGCTCAATGTATTCGAGCTCTGTTACAACCGGCAATTTTGAGATGTACATTGCCCACGACGTGGTGGCTTACATGGACGCCCACTATCGCACCATTCCGAATCGCGCGGCGCGCGGGCTGGTTGGTCACTCGATGGGCGGATATGGCGCGAGCCGCATCGGCATGAAGCACTCGGACGTGTTCGGCAGCCTTTACATCATGAGCCCCTGCTGCATGTCGTCGATGGCCGGCCGGCAAGGCAACAGACCGGCAGCCGGAGGTCCTGGCGGACAGATGCCCGATCTTGAAAAGGCGCTGGCCGACATCAAGACTCCTGCTGATTCCGAAAAGGCTCCGTTCTTCCTGCGCGCGCAGCTTGCCAGCGCAGCAGCATGGGCGCCCGATCCGAAGAATCCTCCGCTTTATCTCGATCTGCCGATGAAGAACGGCGAACCTCAGCCTGACGTGATTGCGAAGTTTGCAGCCAACGCGCCGCTGGCTTTCATCGATCAATACATTGGGAACCTGCGCCAGTATCGCGCTATTTCCATCGATGTGGGCGATCAGGACGGCCTGAAAACTGACACCACCAAGCTCCACAATATTCTGGATTCCTATGGCATCGCGAACGGGTTTGAGATTTATTCAGGCACGCACACCAGCGCGGTAGCGGATCGGTTCCAGAACCACGTAGTGCCGTTCTTCAGCAAGAATCTGTGCTTTGAGGCGGCTTGCCAGTAGGAAGCTGGTCTTACAGCTACCGGGCAGAAAGCGCCGCAAACCCCAGAAGGCCAGTTCATGTTGCCCATGAACTGGCCTTTTCCTTTGCCTCCGTTGATTTCTCAAACTCGGCAGTCGAACTCAGAACGGTTAATTCTTCTAAATAACGGGTGATTCTTCTATATATAGTTCTGAGCCCGGGGGATTACACTTTTGCATTCATTATCTAGTTTTTCTACACTGATGTAGGCAGTGCCCCATCAGAGCGGAAGTGGTGAAATGGCAAACACACTAGCCTTAGGAGCTAGCGCCGAAAGGCTTGCGGGTTCAAGTCCCGCCTTCCGCACCAATCTCCTTCAGTAGGAGATAGGCCGCATCGAGCCATAGCGGCCCCGATGTCTTGCTACATCACAACCGCAAGCCTGCCGGGCACGAATACGGGTGTCTCCCGCGGAGTGCCGTTTTCGTTTGCCGGTTCGCTATGCTGGCGCAACCAGCCTGCCGCCAGCCACGACTGTGGGATTGAAAATTCAGCCCAGCCACAATCCACGCAGACCAGAACTTCAGGTGAGGGTGACAACGGTGGATGGCTGAGCGTGCGAGGACGGTTGCGATATAAGCGGATTTCTGCCGGGACCACCGACAGGGATTCCGAATGGCACTTGGGGCAGAACATATGTGAGGACCTCACAAATCTAAATAGACAGAAACATCTAATCCAAATCCGGACGAGCAAGATTTTTATACAGTGAGCCCAGGATTTTATGTGCTGTCATGCGCTCATAATGCACGTCCCGTTCCAAAGCGCGAGCCTTACATTAAGGGATTCATTGGATGGTGCTTATAAAGAAAATGCACCGCGAATTGCTCCGCAGTGCACTGTGTACTTTTTACGTTGGTGCGTCAGATTTTCATCGTTACCTTTGGAAGAATGTACAAGTTCATTCCGAAGGTCATGGCACTTTAGTGTGAGAACAGTACTGCATCAACGAGTCGCTGCCCACACCTGGTAGCTGTTGAACATGAACTGCACGCCCAGGAAAAGCAGCCACAGCCACAGTGCAAATCGCAGCGGCCGTCTCGGAATCCTTGTGGAAATAATGGTTCCGGTAATCGCGCCGAAGACGCCGCCAATGATGAGCGCAATCAAGAGGGCGGGGTTGGACATGTGCGAAAACCAATGCGCGCCGCTGCCAAACAGCGAGACCATAAAACCAAAGGTAATGTCGGTTCCAACTACTTGTGCGGCTGTCAGGTTTGTCATGCTGAGCAATGCTGCGCTGCCCAGCGCACCGGCTCCGGCAGACGAAAAGCCCACCTCGGCTCCCACGGGAAACATGAGCCACGCCAGCAGCGGACTACGGTCGCGCGCATTGCGATTTTCCTTCATCGGCCTGAAGGAATAAATGAGTTGCCAGGTTGCGGTGCCCACCAGGATCACGCCCAGCAGCGCATTGAGCAGATTCTGCGAGCCCGCGTTTACTAGCTGCTTGAGGAAGATCGAACCCAACAGAACGCCCGGCAGTCCTCCCAGCAGCATAAACCCAAGCGTGCGCCAGGCCACGTTTTTGCGCGCAATCTGCGAGGGCACCAGGATGAGCTTAATGGCCGCGGAGAACATGAGCCCGATGCCCACCGCGACCGGCGCGGGCACCTTGAGGAACAGCACCAGCATGGGCACCGTAACGGTTCCTGCTCCCACCCCGGTGAGAGAGATGAACAACGCAATTACAAACCCGATGAGATACCGCATAGCCTCGCCTTGCCCGTCTACTTACTTTGCAGGTGCTGCCTGAATGTGAATTCCGCACTCGACCTTGCGGCCTGCCCAGCGCCCCGAGCGTGGATCGTTGGGATCGGTAGGAATAGATGTGCAAGGCTCGCATCCGATGGAGGAGTAGCCGCGGTCATACAGCGACAGCAGCGGAATGCAAAGCTGCTCGCACGCGTACCAGATATCGCGGGTGGTCCACTCGGTGAGCGGCGCCAGCTTCAAAATCTGCTTGCCGGCCGGCAAGGAGAACATGGCTCTCTCTTCAAGCGCGGCGCGGCTCTTTGCCTGTTCACGGCGCAAGCCTGTAAACCAGACGCGATAATCGGCAAGCGCTTTGAACAGCGGTTCAACTTTGCGCATTCCGCAGCAGCGGTCGGGGGCAGACTGATAGAGCAAACCGAATTCGGCTTCCTGCTCGGCAACAGTCTTGGCCGGCAGCAGGTTGATGAGATTCAGATTCCACTCGCGCGCAATGCGATCGCGATACTCGTATGTCTCCTTGAAGTGGTAGCCCGTATCGAGAAACAGAATTGGAAGTTTCGCATCGCGCTCAATGGCGAGCTTGGTCAACAGCACATCTTCGGCCTGAAAGCTGCAGGTGAGGCAGACGTCGCCCTTACCGGTGATCTCCTTGTCGAGCACGGCCCGCACCTGGTCTAGTTTTGCATTCAATTCCGCGTTGATTTCCAACGTGCTCATTTACAGGCCCGCCTTTTCAGGTGAAATAAATACTCCTGTGTCGTATAGCAACTGGTGAACGGCGACAACCACCTTGCTGACCCTGCCGGCACCGCTCGATCCGCCAGCATCGCCCACGTCGCCTTCGTTCGTTGCCGACTCTTCCGGCACAGTAATCTGCTTTCCTTCCACGCGCGCTGTCGCTACGTCCGGCTCACCTTCGCGCACAACCAGCGCAATCAAGCCTGACTCCACTGCGAGCGACGTCGTGATTTCAAGCAGCATGGGGTGCATGAGGAATGCATCGTCGTCCGCGTGAATGCGAATTGAGGCCGCACCGCCGGCGAACAGCGAACGCTCAATTGCATCCGCAATTTCTTTTGAGCCACGCAGCTCCAATACGCCGCCACGATGTCCCCAGCGCGCTTCGCGTTCGCCCGCTGTCATGGGGCCCCACACATCGGCAAAGAACGCCTCGCCCTTGGCAGGAACCTTCTCAGCCGCACGGATCATTCCAGCCGCAACGGTGCCGTTGGTTTCCGGATCGACAAGGATGAATGCGCCGGTGCTGCGATTTTCGCCGTACACATCGACGGCGATAGGCCGCAGCAAATTAAGCGCCACGGCACCGATGTCGTTCATATGCAACGTGCGTGCAGAGTCGTGATGCAGGGTGCCGAGATCGGTACGATATTCAACCGCGCCGAGGAAGACCGGCACAGTCTGGCTGGTGTGTTTGAGCAGGTAGCGGCGATGCAGTTCGAGAGGCCGCTGATCCATCCACACGATTCCAGCCTTCAATGCTTTGGTCACCGTTGCCGGAGCCTGGGCCGCAACAATTAAATCGCCGCGGCTGATGTCCAGTTCGCGATCGAGCACCAGCGTTACCGAAAGCGGCGCCACGGCCTCATTCAGATCGCCGTCCCAGGTAACAAT
>JADGNO010000247.1 GCA_017883405.1 Occallatibacter sp.
ATCCCTCATCTCTACAATTGGAACCTGACCGTCCAACGCCAGCTCACCGGGGACAAGATGGCTGAGGTTGGATATGTGGGCAGCCACGGTGCCAACCTGCTCTTCAATAACGACATCAACCAGGTACCGGCGTCCTTGCTGTCTCCGACCGACCAGGCTTCGCGGCCCTATCCGCAATTCCAGGCCATCAGCGGATTCAGCACGCAGGCTGTTTCTGATTATGCTGCGCTGCAAGCACAATTTCAGCGCCGCATGAACAACGGCCTGATGTTCAACTTCAACTACACCTGGTCGCATATGACGGATGATCAGGACTCGTCAGGCTGGGGATCGCAGCAAGGGACCACAATCTGGCAGAACTCCTACGTCGTTAGTGCTAACCATGGCGCAGCCAACTTTGACGTCCGTCAGATGTTCAAGGCGTACGGAACCTATGATCTTCCTTTCGGAAAAGGCCGGAAGTATCTGAACAACAACATGGCCCTTGATGAAGTCATCGGTGGCTGGACAATGGCCCTTACCTTTATCGGTCAGGGTGGTCATCCGTTCACGCCTCATATGCTCAGCGCAAACAACAGTTACGTAGTTGGCGGAAACAGTTTTGCGTGGTACCCGAACCAGGTGGGAAAAACGATGACATCCGGCGCAAGCGGAACCATCAATCAGTGGTTCGACCCTAACGCGTTCGTACAACCCGCAAACGGAACATTCGGCAACATGCGCCGCAACAACGTTTACGGGCCGGGACTTCACGTCATCAACGGGTCGATTCGCAAGCAGTTCCGGATCGTTGAGCGCGTGTCCTTCGACTTCACCGCAAACGCAACCAACTTGATCAACCATGCGTCGTTTGCCAATCCTGACGCGAACATCGGAACAGGTCACCATGCCCAGATCACGGGCGTGAGCCAGGGCGGCCGTGTCGTAGAACTGATTGGCAAGGTTCGGTTCTAATTTAACTGGAACTTAACTCCAACACAAAAGCCGTGCAGCTCCGGACCGAAAGGTCTTGAGCTGCACGGCTTTTACTTATGCGCGCAATAACTTCACAACTTCCTGCGCGTTGCTACTTCTAGTGACTTGCATAAAGTGGTGCAATCGAAACCATCGTCAAGCCGCAAACAAATAGGATGAACATTAGAACAAGACAGCGATTCACGAGTGCACTGCCGCCTTTGAATTCCTTCCAGACAACAACACCCCACAGTGCACCGACCATCGTCGAGCCCTGGCCGAGCGCGTAGCTGATCGCCGGGCCCACCTGCAGTTCTTTCGGCGCGCTTGCTGCCACAAAACTCGAGAGCGTGCCGATGGCCCAAACGATGCCGCCAACAATTCCCCAGAAATGTTCTTTTGAGGTGCCCTTGAAATACTCGCTGAATTCGAGCGGCCTGCCCTGGATGGGCTTGCGCAGAAAATATGCGTTGTAAACAAATGTGGAGAGAAGCACGCCCGCGGAAAAAACTAATCCAATCGCATACGGCCCAAGTCCACGCGGGCCTGACTTGCCGATCTCGACCAGCGGGAAGAACATGCCCATCAGAACACCACCCGCAACGCTCAACAATATCCCTTTGCGAATCTTCTTTGCGTTCTCCTCGCCTCGAGAATCCGCGCTTGCCGTCGATCGCTTCGCAATCGAGTGAAAGCGATAAGCAACGCCATCCAACACGATAGCGGCAACAATCATGGCAACGCCCGCAAAAAGCAGCAGCGGATTTCCTTGAGGATTCACAACGTAATTCCAAATAACGCCCACAACCAACGCAAGTCCCACGCCGATAGGGAAGGCGACTCCCAGGCCGGCCACCGCCATTGCGCCCACAATCAGAATGTTCGAGAAGCTGTACACAACACCGCCCAGGAATCCAAAAGCAATGTTGGAGCTGCCCGCAGCCATAAGGTCGGTCCAAAATGGCTGTCCGTAACTTCCCATCGACCCAAGTGTGAGTCCAGCAACAATGGAAGTGATCAGAATGCCCAGGGCGTAGTCGTAGTAGAGGAGCTCAAAGCGCCACTCCCCAACGATTTTGACCACATTGGCCCATGAACCCCAGCACATCATGGTCAATACGGTCATCAAAAGTGCGGCAACGTAGCTGTGCGGAATTACCACTCTTCCTCCTCTTCGTGCATGCGTTCTTAGCTCGTTATTGCAGCCGCTGCATGGTTGCTGATTAAGTTTCCGACCCTCCTGCAATGGTCGTTTGAATGAAGCGATTCATTCGTGCAAATTGATCTGCGCTTTCACCAACTTCTCTCCCAGTTGTCCAACATCGTCAAGAATGAAGTCCGGTTTAAGCACCAAATCGTTCACCTGCTCAATGCCCGCTTCACCGGTGAGCACAAGCGCCGTGGGAACGCCGGCCTCCTGCGCCATCTTCATATCCGTATAAATCCGATCGCCAACCATCAGCATCTCTTCCAACTTGAGCTGCAGGCGATCACGAAGCTCCAGCAGTATGGACGGGTTCGGCTTACCGAAAACTATCGGCTTCTTGCCGGTTGCCGCAGTAATAGATGCGCAAATGGCTCCGCAATCAACTAAAACCGTCTGCAGGTCCGTCGGGCATACAAGGTCGGGATGGGTCGCGAGGAAAGGCAGGCCGCAACTTGTCCAGTAAGAGGCGCGGCACAATCGCTCATAAGTAAGTGTGGTGTCAAAGCCGACCACTACCGCTTCAGGCGCGTTCCAATCATCAATGAAACCGGCCTCCGCAAACTCCTGCGTCAGCGAAGGCGTACCCAGAATCGCAATCCGACTTACCTTCGGCAAATGAGTGCGCAGGTAGGCGAACACCGATTCAGCCGGTGTGTAAATCTCTTCAACCTGAGCGTCAATGCCCATCTGCCGCAGTTTGGATACGTATTCCGTTTTGCTGCGGGATGTGTTGTTTGTCAGAAACGTACGCCCGATGCCGAGGTCGCGCAATCTCTCAAGAAACGGAACCGTCTGCGCAAACAGCCGCGTGCCTTTGTACAGCGTTCCATCCATGTCCAGCACAACATGCCGAATCAGCGACAGGTCGCTCATGCCTGCGCCTCACCGCTAGCCGCCCAATGGCCATCGGGTCCAAAGAGATGATCCAGCGCCGCATCGAATACGTCGAGTCGTTGAAGCAGGTCGAGCACTGTGAAACGGCGCCGCAAAAAGCAGCATTGCTGATAGCTCAAGCGAAGACGTGCCCGCGAGATTCCAATCTGTGCAGGATCGTAAGGGCATCCGGCACGGCGCAGCATGTCGCGCAACTCCGCAAATGGAAACAACTGATCACGCACTTTTGCCTGAAGCGAAGGCCAGTTCTCTTGGACGCGCATCAACTGTGTGCGCAGCACATCTTTTGAGACATACTTGCCTCTCGTCTCGTCGATCGCGCGGCGCTGCAGTGCTTCAGTGTCAAAGAGCGTGCGGATTCTGACCTCAAGTTTATCGAGCGATGGCCACGCATTTACCGCGGTTTCAAAATCGAAGTTCTTCAGATCCATCGCCAGCAGAAACTCCTGCAGAGCAAGCGAAGCGAGAACGCCGATGCCTACTTTGAACCCATGCGAGGGAGCAACACCGTTGTACGTGTGGTGTTGCATATCCCATAAATGACTGAACTGGTGTTCAGCACCGGAAGCAGGGCGACTTGAGAGAGTGGCCTGCATGGCCAGTCCGCTCATCAGCAATCCATACACAAGATGACGAAGCGCGCCAACTTCATTGGCGGCAATTGCATCAGGCGAGCCGACCCACGACCGCAGTGGTTCCTGAACCAGCTCCCATGCTGCAGGAACAATCGCCTCAGCGCCCGCCGCGTCGGCAAGCATCCAGTCTGCGCCGGCCACAACTTTCGCCAGCAAATCGCCATATCCCCATGCGTTCATCATCTTCGGAGCCTTGGCAATCACTTCAAGATCAGCCAGCACAACCCTGGGTGCCGGGCACTCCACCGTGTCCTTTGATCCGGCCTTTGTAATCGATGCGCCGAAGGCGGAGTAGCCATCCATTGAGGCCGCTGTGCCCACCACCATGTATGGCCGGCCGTTGAGATGCGATGCCACCTTGGTCAGGTCATTCACCGTTCCAGACCCCACGGCCACAGGGATGCCACCGAGCGCGCGCAATACTTCTGTCAGCTCCTGAACGCAATCGTCATCCGCATAAACATGCGAGCCGAAAATGAAACGCTTCGGCTGCGGCTGGCCGTCTCGCGCAAAGCTTGCTTCCACGTCTTTGCCCGCTGCTGCGTATGTATTTTCATCGGCCACAATCACCGAGTGTTGAGTGCCGAAGTTTTCGCGGAAGACGTTGGCGGTCCTGTGCCGTGCGCCCTCTTCAACAGCGATGAACTTCGTATCGCCCGCCAATTCCAGCGCGCGCTTAAGGATGATCTCGTCACTCCCTGCTAAATGTTCGCTCATGTTTGAGTTCTGCTCGTCTCTCGGTTTCGATACTGCACGCGAATGCTTCCATCTGAATGGTAAACGTTTACCTTGCGCCCACCACGTCTCCCGCGCATGCGGAACAAATGTACCATGTGCCAGGTGTCCAGAGAAAACACCCCACGCAGTATTGCTGCGCGCAACCATCGCATCACATCTGTCACTTCTGCATTGCATATGCGCTTGTCATCTTGTCATACTGCCGAATGTATGCAACAACCGCTTCCGAACATGATCGAAGTAAGGCAGAATTTTCCCGCCTCGCCGCCGCTTGATTTGCAGTCAGAGATTGAGCAGCAGTTTAAGGCTGCGGGTATCGCCGGCAAAATCTCGCCCGGCATGAGGATTGCTGTTGGCGTTGGCAGCCGAGGCATTACCAATCTGCAGCAAATTGTGCGCATCACCCTCGACATTCTGATTCGAGCTGGAGCCCGGCCTTTTATCGTGCCGGCCATGGGTAGCCACGGCGGCGCCACGCCTGAAGGCCAGGCCAGAGTGCTGGCGGAATACGGCATCACACCTCAAGCGCTCGGTGTTCCGTTCGAAACGAGCATGGCTGTGCGCAAAATCGGCGTGGCCCCAGGTGGTCTTGATGTAGTGTTCAGCGATGCGGCACTTCAGGCCGATGGAATCATCGCCATCAATCGCGTCAAACCGCACACCGATTTTCATGGCACATTGGGCAGCGGAATTCAAAAGATGCTGACCATCGGCTTCGGCAAGCATGTCGGCGCTGCAAACACGCACCGCGCCGCAATGCGCATAGGGCATGAGAAAGTGATTCGCGAATGCGCAGGCGTCATTCTCAACTGCGTGCCCGTCCTATGCGGAGTTGCCCTTGTAGAGGATCAACACCACCAGACAGCGGAAGTGCATGTGATACGGCCGGAGAGCATCGTAAGAGAAGAAAATCGCCTGCTCGAAAGATCCAGGGCACTCATGCCAAGCCTGCCCATGGATGAAATAGATTTGCTGATCGTCGATATGATCGGCAAAGAGCTGAGCGGCACTGGAATGGATACAAACGTCATCGGCCGCGGCATTCTCGGTTATTCCGCCACGCTCCATTCCGATGACGCACGATCACCGCGCATCTTCAGAATTTTTGTGCGCGACCTATCTCCGCATACGAATGGCAATGGTATCGGTATCGGCCTTGCGGATTTTACGACCACCCGCCTGGTGCGCGATCTCGATCTGCGCTCAACCTACATCAACGCGCTTACGTCGCTCGGATTGCCTACGGTCAACATTCCTATTCATTTCGAAACGGATCGCGAAACGATTCAACACTCACTCGCCTCGCTCGCCTCGTCAAATACCGAGCGCCTGCGCGTCATGCGCATCTCTGACACGCTGAATCTGGAGCGGCTGCTTGTCTCGGAATCATGTACTGAATCGCTGCGCCAGCATGCGGGAATTACGATAGGCAACCAGGCAAAGCCGATGCAGTTCGATGAGGCAGGAAATCTGCTGCCGTTCTAATCTCAATTGTTATGAAACGTGTCTGAATCGAGTTCATCGCGGAACCGCGTCTTTGATATCACTGCGCGGCCCCGCGAACTCCATTCAAACACTGCGCTCAGGCCTGCGGGTGATGATTGTGATGACTGCGGCGTTCGGACATCTTTTGCTCGTACTGCTGCTTCTGTGTGTCGTTCAACAGGGCTTCTACTTTTGCCGTGCTGTCTTCAACAATTTCCTTTACCTTTGCGCGGCGGTCACGCGGCCTCAGGCTGGTGTCGGTACGCAGGCTCTGTAACTGTTGCTGGCGGTCCGCGAGGATTGGCGTAATCTGCGCAACCTGGTCACTATTCAATCCAAGTTGCTTGCCCAGGTGCTTCGCTTGTTTCGCGGGATCTCGTTCAGGTTGAGGTTGCGCAGATTGCGTCTGCGCGCTTTGCGGGTCCCCGGTAGCGGGGGCTTGATTTGGGTCGGGTGCCTGCGCGAGTAAAGAACCCGCGGAAAGCAGTGCACCCAAAAGTATGGTCGCCTTCGTATTCATTTGAATTCTCCCTTGGCGGCTGATCGTGCCTCTGTGCCGGTGCATGTGTAGACACACCTGCCGCCAGAGAGTTGCGCATGTTCTGCTTCGTCCTAATTCAGACGAATTTACCGCGGCCTGTCGGAATCGTCCGACTGTCTCGCGCCTTCTTTAGCGCCATTCACCGCACCCTTGGTCGTGTCCTTTGTCTTATGCCACGCCCTCTTTGTGCCCCTCTTCGTTTTGGCGTAACCTTTCGCCGTTCCCTTCTGCACACCGTGTCCGACGTCCTTTGCGGCGTCCTTTGTTTCCGTTCCCGCGTTGTGCATGTCCTGTTTTGCGCTATTGTCATCGCGGGATTGGCTCAGTCCGGACACCGGCGTGCAAGCTAGTGCGGCTCCGAAAAGCAGTGCAACTGTGAGTTTGTTAGTTTTCATTGGCGCTTGAGTCCTTTTCTGGGGGGATGGGTTGGCTACGCCCCGGCAAATCTCCATGCTGAAGAAGATCCAAAGGGGAATCAGGCAACAAAGTTCGCGCAACGCGATCTGTTTCCGTCATCCTCATCAAGAAAGCTCCTCGACCTCCCGGATCTTTACTCCATTTCTATTAGATGCTGATTATGATCGAGCCAACGCGACGCAGGACCTGGAGGCCCTATTTTCATGACCACGCCGGCAATTACTCCCTGGGACGAAGCATTTCTTCGCCGCGCCATTGAGCTTGCCCGTCGCGCGCGTGAGGATGGCCGCCATCCATTTGGCGCACTGGTCGTCAATGAGCGCGGCCGCGTGATTGCCGAAGCACTCAACAACGCAGTGCGGCCTGCCGGCGATCCCACCCAGCACGCAGAGCTCAATGCGTGCGCAGCCGCGGCAGAGCAACTCACCGAGGATGAACTTGCAACTTGCACTCTCTACACCAGCACCGAGCCGTGCGCCATGTGCGCCGGCGCCATCTACTGGACAGGCATCGGACGCGTCGTCTTTGCGCTCTCTGAAAAGAAGCTGTATCGCTACACCGGCAGTCACAATCAAAACCCGACTCTCGATGTACCGTGCCGCGAGATATTCGCGCGCGGGCAACGGCCCACTTTAGTCTCAGGCCCGTTCCTTGAAGAAGAGGCCGGCCAGGTGCATGAGGGCTTCTGGGTATAAGCGATATCGTAACTGCTTCATGATTCACAAAAGCCGCTCCAGACAGGAGCGGCCAGGTTGCGTGATAACTCCATCGATAGTGTCATGTTGAAAGGTGCGGGCTTTAGCCTGACTAGATCCCGCGCGCTATTTGCTCGGATGCGGTGGCTCCGGCCAGGTGGCATTGGCCAGCTCAATGGTGTAAACGGGACCCTCAGGGTAAATCGGGCCCTCTTCGCGGATGAAAGTAGGAGCTTGTCCACCAACAATCCAAACTTGAATGCTCGGTGGCTGTTTTCCAATCAGTGGGGCGATTACGCCTGCGACTCCACCCAGGTCAATCTTGATTTCGTATCGGATTGCTTTTCGAGGTGCGCCTGCTACAGAAAAGGGCTCTTCGCCATGGGACATGATCGAGAGAGTGACCAGCCTTACGTCTGGCGTGGCTGCGGCCATTGAAACCTTTGTTTCGTCACCGTTAGGAGCGAGGTTTTCAATGATGGTAGAAACCAGTCCGTTGGAGAGATCTGGTTGCAGCTTAGGGCTGCTGGTCTTCACCTCATCCTTGCCGTCTTTTCCTGTCGAGTGGACGGTGACCTTGCCTGTCTGGCAATCAACCATGAAATCAATCGGATGAGGGAAGGTAGGGCCTTTCTGGATATGATGGTCGCTGATCAGTCGGAAGTGGCCGCGTTGCGAGTAAATGGTTGTCTCGTCGTCGATGGATCCGTCTTTGAAATGGAAAGTCAACCGAGTTGTGACCCGGCTGCCATGGACAACTTGGACCATATCTCCGGCAGCGACGATGCTGCCATCTTCAGAGCGCATCTGAAGGAGACCATGAAGGGTTCCCCTCGTGTATCGAACCGGCACGGGGTCTGCATGGGCGGCCGGCAGCCATGCGCACAACATGAGAAGTACAAGCGACCACAATCGAGGGCAATACGTCAGATAGGCTTTCATTTTCCCTTCTGAGTCATAAGATGACCGATTGTGAATAAGGATTGCTGTGCCGGAATGATCACCGCGCCCTTTTCGAGCGGCCTCATAAATAGAGTCAGGTTTTTGACCCCGCTGAAAACTGCTCCACTGCGCAAGGAAGCTACGTGCGCAAGGCAGCTAAGTAGAAAGGACAATCGGACTAGAAATATGAGCGGTCGCAGCAACTTCGTTTAAGAACGGCAAAAGCCGCTCCAGTAAGGAGCGGCTTTTGGCCTTGCAAGAGAACCAGGTGAAAGCGAATCAGTCGCCAGCGACAGGCTCACCGGTTTGCACCGGCTTGGCAGGAGCAATTGAGTCCAGGCTTACCAGTCCTTCAACCGGCTTCTCGCCGAGCACGTGTTCGCGATAGAGCTTGGCCATGCGCATGTTTTCGGCATCGACCTTGATCTTTTCTTCGCGAGCGCGGAGCTTCTCTTCGCGGGCATTCTTGGCAATGCCAAGATTGTCGAGCGTGTGGTTGGCTTCAGAGTTCACGTGATCCATGTTCAGCTGCAGATCGTGGCCCACGTGAGTCATTCCGACCTTCTTGCCGCCTGCAAAAATCTCGTGACGGCCATGCTCTTCATACCACTTGGTCAGCGTGGCGGTCATGTGCATCTTCTCGATAATGTTGCGCCAGCCTACGCCTGTGTTGTACGCGCAGAAGCTGATTTCGCCTTCCTGTGTCGCGTAAGGAATAATGCATTGCTCGGTGCGGCGGAAATCGTAGTTGAACAGATCCTGGAACCACATGCCTGCGATAAACAGGAAGTTCCAGCGATCCGCGCGCCGCTTCTTGATGTCGTCGATGGTACGGTCGCCCTTCACGCTGCCGTAGTCCTTGCCGGTAGCGTTAAAGGTCTTGTCCATCTTCTTCATCATGTCGCTGATCTTGAAGTGCGTCGGCGCCTGGAACGGATCGTAATTCCGCAGCAACGACAAACCCAGGCCCACAACCGAAAGCCACTTGCCGCGCGCCGCGTCGTTTACCTTGGCCAGATCCTTTGCCACCTGCCCCATATCCAGGAATGCGGTTACGGGAGCGGCTTCCTTGGTTTCCTTGTCGATCATCAGCGCCATGCCGATGCCGCAGTTCGGGTGGCATCCACAGGACAGCTGGCCCCACTCGGCCTGGGGTCCATGGATCAAATCGGCCCAGTCAGAGAAGGTGCTCATAAAGCTGATAGGGAACCAGTCGCGCTCAGGAACGCCCAAGCCCACCTGGTTCTTCACATCGTGCGCCATGTGCGAAAGCGTGTACCGCTGCGCCATGCGGCGATCGTCGGTAATGTCTTCGTCGCGGCCCGTAAAGCTCACCGGCTGGAAGCTGAGGAAGCTGATCTTCTTCGGGTTATCGAGAGCAAACTCGATAATGCGGCCAACCTGCTCGTTGTTAATGCCGTTAATGATGGTGGTCACGGGAACAATGTCAACGCCGGCTTCGTGCAGATTGTTAATCGCCTGCAGCTTTACGTCGAAGAGGTTGCCAACCTTGCGGTGCGAGTTGGCTGCGTTGCCAATGCCGTCAAACTGAAGGTAAACATAGCGCAGACCCGCTTCAGCAGCGGCGCGGCACAGTTCCTTGCTCTTGGCAAATTCAATGCCGTTCGATGCGGCCTGCACTGAGTTGTAGCCAACCTTGCGCGAGTACGCCACTGCGTCCAGGAAGTAAGGCGAAAGCGTGGGCTCGCCGCCGGAGAACTGCACGCTCATCTGCCGCTTCGGTTTCACGGTGATGGCGTTGTCCAGCATGGTCTTGATTTCTTCCCACGTGAGCTCGTGCACAAAGCCCACCTGGTTGGCATCCATAAAGCACGGATCGCACATCATGTTGCAGCGGTTGGTCAGGTCAATGGTCAGCACTGAGCCGCGTCCGTGGGTCACGGTCGAAGTGCCGTGGTGGTGCAGGTTCTTGTCGCCATCGCCATGAGCGCGCATGTCGCGCCCGGGGAAGCTCTCTTCAAGATGCTTGAAGAACGCCGCATCAATCGACATCACGTCTTCAAAGTGACCATGCTTGGGGCAGTCCTTCACCATCAGGATCTTGCCGTCGCGCTCAATAATCTGGGCCTTGATTTCGCCCACCTTCTCGTTCAGCAGAACTTCGTGGGGCAGCTTGCCGTCCAAAATCTGCTTGCGAATCTCAGGCACGCACTTGGGGCACAGCGAGTCAGTGGTACGCGGCCAGCCTAGCGGCGGCTTTTCCTTCTGCCAGCTCTTCAGCAGCGGCTTCTCGCTCCACTTGGGGATAAAGCCATTGTTGGGGCTGATCCGGTTCAGGCGCTCAAAAACAACCCAAGCTCCCTTGGCTGCGTATACCGCCATTTTCTCGGCGTACTTGACTGCTTTTGCCATATAAGTGCAATCTCCTCAACGTTGGAATGTTCGTCTGCTGTGCACTGTGAAAAAGGGTTAGTGCTCTTACCCAGAATCTTTGCCCTTCGTCTGTCCCTGCTCCCCGGCTTTCTCTTGGGGCTGGCGGGATGCTAAAAAGGCTTTCTTAGGGTAATGCCAGGCCCTCGTCAACCCAACCAGCCTGCAGCGAACGGCGCAATAGCAGCCTGAACGGGGATTTGGCCGCAGCGAACGGATCCGCCAACCCATCCAAACCAGCCAAATCCAAGTAAATTCAAGTGTTTACGAACTCGACAACCCCTTTGCCCGCAATAATTCCGGAAAATGAAGACAAAGGAGGGAGCATGCGCCTTCAGGCGCAAGAATATTACGCGATTCAAATCTTGGTGGCTTTAGCCCCTGACGACTTGCCGTTTTGATCCCCATTGCGCATAATTGGTATCGATGATTAACTGTACTAAGCAGTACTGAATATGGTCGAAGGTCAGGCATCGGAAACGAAACCCGGTACTCAAGGGCGCGGCAGGCCACGGCTCGACTCCTTCGAGCGCCAGCGAATTCTTGACGCTACGGCTGAGGTTTTCCTCGAAAAGGGGTATGGCCACGCCAATACAAGTGAGATTGCGCGGCGCGCCAAGACGTCCAAACAGACCCTCTACTCCCTTTTTCCTACCAAGGCGGATCTTTTCGTCGGCGTTATTGGCCTGCACGCGGGCCGACTGTTTGAACGGCACGTCGAGTTCATTGAATCGGACGCTCCGACCATCGAGACGCTCAATGAAATGGGCTACGAAATGCTGGCCATGTTCAGCGCGCCTCGCTTTCTAGCGCTCTATCGGATCGTGGTTGCTGAAGCTCACAACTTTCCTGACCTCGCCAGGCAATTATGGTGCTCCTGCATGGAGCGAGGCTATTCGCAACTCGCCGAGTACCTCAAATCGCGTCGCATCGGTGGTCCACTCTATCGCAAGTCGGCTGCGCAGTTTCTCTCTTTTGTTCTGGGCGATTTTATTGTTAACGCAATGCTCAATCCAGATTTGAAGTTGAGCAATCGTGTCTTAAGACTGCGCGTCCGTGAGGCAGTCCGCGATTTTCTCCG
>JADGNO010000248.1 GCA_017883405.1 Occallatibacter sp.
AGTGAGTGCAACGTCGAAGCCAGAATCTCGCCAGTGGGAAGAGGACGTGCTCATACAGATTGGCGTGGGGAAATTCTTTGCTGCAAAACTACGCAGCGGCCTGCTCTATGAAATTTACCGGAAGACCGGGCATCCAAAGGCTGGGCAGTTGGCGGTCTCGAGGTACTCTGAGGCGCGCGAAGCATGGGCCGCAATGGCGCAGCGAGCGAAAGGCGTTTACAGATCGGACATCAGCTACGGCAGAACGCCTGGCAGACGCGGCCATTGGGCAGATCGTTTGCCAGGCATCGATCTCGATCTTGACGCCATGCGAAAGGCCGTAGCTGTTGCGCAGACTCCGCTAGACCAGGCGCAACTCGCGAAAGCGGAACTTGCCGTTAAATTAATTTCCGAGCCCGCTCACCATCCGGCCTACGATTGTTCCCACACGCCTGCCCACAGCTTTGCGCCCGGCAAGCCTCTCAGCGTGGAACTGGAAGCCAGACCCGCAAATGGAAATCATGGAAAGCTGTCGGCGGATCTTTACTACCGGCATGTGAACCAGGGCGAACGTTGGCACACAGTCTCAATGCACGAGGCAGGCGGAAAATTCGCCGGCGCCATTCCAGGGGACTACACAAATTCGCTCTATCCGGTGCAGTACTACTTCGTTCTTAACAGCGACGACTCTGCGACGCTCTATCCGGGCTTCAATTCCACCCTGTCGAATCAACCGTATTATGCGGTGTGGAAGAGGAGTTCTTAAGAGGGCCGCTGTTAGTCCACCGCTGGCGCCGCAAGCCATTGATGCGTCGCCCGGCGGGCGGCCCGCAAGACCATCGGATAGGCTTTCAACTTCATTCCGGCCTCGGCAACCCAGAGCTCATCGACCACGCCGAGGTGCTTTGACCTGCTTGGAAGGTCAAAAAGCTTGCCAAATTAGCAGCAGATCGCTCCTACGTAATTCTGGAGGCGGCGGGTATGGTTTCGTCAAAATCGCCCGCTGCCCGCTGAGTCTTCAATAGAGATATCGCTTCGCGAATAAAATCAAATCCTTTGGAATGTGTGATACAGCTCACAATTAAGCGCCTATTTTCGACCCCGAAACGATCACCGGGCAGTAAACAGATTTCCATAGGGACGGACTATCTATCTATGAGAAATCAAAAGAGATAACACTGGACCTAAAAGGTCCAAAATAGATTGACAATCGATTTATTGGGGCGTAACAATGGCGAGCGTTGTTAAAAATGTCTTCGGACTTCGTTTGAGGGTCGAAAGTTAGAAAGGTCCTTCAAATGAATTCATTCCTCCGAAGGCGTCATAAAAGTCATATGAAGACGGTGGTCGGCCGTTGATTAGAAATCTATTCGGGCATCATACTTTGGCCAATTTGTGTTGAGTATCTGGGCTCCGCAGTGCGGAGGTCAGTTTTTACGGAAGCTGAGACTGGCGCGAGACATGAAAAGGCTTGGCAATTGCTGCTTGTAGTTTTTCCGGATTGAATCGATCGACTCAAAGATTCGCAACCGAAGTTGTTCCTGACGTGGAGATCAAAAGGTCGTTGGAAAACGGCTACGCCACGAGGAACTTTCAAACAGAACGAATTTGGAATAGGAGATAACCATGACTCAAACCTGTTCACTCGAACAGAGACGCATTAAGACAAGTGGATTGGCGGTGCTTTGGATGGCACTTGCCATTATGCTCGTCGTTCTTACCCCCCGCGCATGGGCGCAGGATAACGCGAGCATCGACGGAACTGTAGCAGATGCCAGCGGAGCGGTTGTTGCCAACGGCACCGTAACGCTTACCGCCAACGGAACTGGCGTAAAGAGGGAAGCGACGGCGAACTCCGTGGGCGCATTCCACTTTGGCAATATCGGTGCCGGCACCTACACCTTGTCGGCGACTGCCAATGGTTTCCAGAAATACACCAAGTCTGGAATCGAAGTACACGTTGCTCAACACCTGGAAGAGAATGCTGCTCTGTCAGTCGGTAGCGAATCGCAGACTGTGTCGGTGCAAGCAGACGCTTTGTCAGTGCAGACGGAAACCAGCGAAGTCAGCACGCTGATCAGCGGTGAGCAGATTCGTCAGCTCGCCACCAACGGTCGTAACGTTGTACAACTTGCGGCACTCGGTCTGGGCGTTTCGAACAACCTGCCTTCATTCGGCGGTATCGACGCTTTGACTTCGGCCAACGGCATCAGCTTTAACGGCCAGCGCAATACCCACAACGTCTACTTGCTTGACGGCGCAGAGCAGAACGATCGCGGTTGCGGCGGCTGCTTCATGAATCTTCCTTCACAGGACGCCATCGGCGAATTCCAGACGCTTGGTTCGAACTACTCGGCCGATTACGGTCTGGGTTCCGGCGGCACCATCGTCATGATGATCAAGTCTGGTCAGCGGCAGTATCACGGGACTCTGTATGAGTTCAACCGCAACACCGACTACAACGCCAACGATTACTTCCTGAAGCAGGCCAATCCTCCGAAGGCTCGCTCGACATTCCAGTTGAATGAGCCCGGCGGCAACATCGGCGGACCGCTCTACATTCCTCACGTGTACGACCAAGCCAAGAACCGCACATTCTTCTTCTGGAACGAGGAATGGCGCAAGCTGATTCAGGGCAGTTCTCCATCGGTCTCGAACGAATTATGGTCGAACAACATGCCGAAACTTGGGCAGGATTACAACTATTTCCCACAGGGGACCAACGTACCGGTCGTTCCGAACATCTCTGCCAACACATCATTGACCGCCACTGAAGTCGCTGCCGGTTTGACACCCGGTTCGCCCTTCCCGTTCAACGCGGCCACCGGAACTTACCGGATTCCGCTCCCCCTGGTCGACCAGAACATCGTTCGTGAGTTGAATTCGGGAGTATTTCCGACACCGAATACCACTTGCACGGGCCCTGGCGGCGCTTGCAAACAGTACGTCATTTCAATCAATCAGCCCGAGAACATCCGCGAAGACGTGGTCCGTATTGACCACTCCATCAACAGCAAGTTCCAGTTGATGGGCCACTACCTCCACGACGCAATGCAGAAGACCTTCTTCCCGCCGCTGTGGGCCGGTGGTCAGCCCTCTGTTGGCACTGTGATGCTCAACCCCTCGTACACGGCAGCCATCAAACTGACGCAGACTTATTCGTCGTCGGTACTGAACGAAACTGGTGTCTTCTATAGCGGCAACAAGATCCACCTGACGCCGATTGCCGGTGCAGGTGTCTCAATCTCGCAGCCGTCAGGTTGGAACGCCAGCAGCCTGTTCCCGACGAGCGATCAGGCGGCTCTCACGCACGGATTGGCAGCGCCGCTAATGCCCGCTATTGCGCTGGGTGGCACGCCGCTGTCAGCAACCTACACTCCCTCGTATTATCCATGGAAGAACGGATATGAAGGCTTCCAGTATCGCGATGACCTGTCCTGGACCAAGGGCCACCACCAGTTCAAGTTTGGCGTGAGCTGGCTGCATGACTACAAGAACCAGGAACTGCAGGCCGAAACCATGGGGCGTGCCACCTTCAACAACAACGCGTTCTCAGGCGACGGCATTGCCAACATGATGCTGGGCATGACGGATAACTTTAACCAGCTCGAGCACCTGTACGGTAAAAACTGGGTCAACAACAACTACAGTGGTTATGCGATCGACAACTTCCACGTCACGCCACGGTTGACCTTGAACCTTGGAGTTCGTTACGACGGAATGCCGCACGCATTTGAGCGCTACAGCAAGTTCGCCAACTTCGTGGTAGGGGCTTACAGCCAGTCGCTCCCGAACCCGATTGCGGATAGCGGCACTCTCTCTCCTTCGCAGCTCAGCACGTACGCTACCACCGGCACAGAGAAGTTCTATCTGAACGGAATCCAGGAAGCAGGCGTGAACGGCTTCCCCAAGGGCAACGTCGAGAACCGTTACTTCACATGGCAACCTCGCCTGGGCTTTACCTACGATCTGACGGGAGCTGGCAAGACCGTTCTTCGCGGAGGCATTGGCGTGTTCTACGAGCGCGTTCAAGGCAACGACGTTTATAACGCCGCTTTGAATCCGCCGTTCGCCTATCAGCCTAACCCGACGAGCGTGTTCTTCTCGAACCCGAATACGAGCATTCTCACTGGGGCGACGGGCACAGCTCTGTATCCCTCTAACTTGACGAACATCAAATACAACTATCCGCCTCCGGGCACCATGGACTGGAGCCTGGGTATTCAGCACCAGGTTGCACCTTCTGTGATCGCGCAGTTGCAATATGTTGGATCGTCGGGCTGGGATCAGAACAACGATCGCCAGATCAACACTCTGCCGTTGACGAACAATGGGAATAACCTTTGGTCGACTGCAAACGCCAGTCCTCAAACTTCTACGGGCCTCGTAATCGCTGCGATCAATGCACCTTTAGGGCCAGCGAGCAACCCCAATTGGACGCCTATCTATTCGGATCGCTATGCCGTTTCTGGCAGCAAAATCCTTGCGAATAAGCTGCGCCAGTTCCCGGGATTTGCCAACATCAACCAGGAAGAAAACGAAACCAACTCGCATTATCACTCGCTGCAGGCTGGTGTTCGCTTTGAGAACAGATTTGGCCTAACCTCTCAAGTGGCGTACACCTACTCACACGAGATTGATACTGCGTCCAACGATTTGAACGGCCTTCCCAATCCATTCGTAACCTCGTACAACAAGGGTTCGGGTACATTGGATCGCCGTCACATCTTCAACGTAAGCTATGTCTATACGCTTCCGTTCGCCCAGCACACGTCAAACTATGCCGAAAAGGCGATCATTGGCGGGTGGGGAATTGCGGGAGCCACGGTTTGGAATACCGGCACTCCGCTAAACATCACCTACAGCGGCGCCGACGTACTCGGCCTGGGCGGTGGCACCACCAATCGTCCGAACCTTATCGCACCGATCACCTACACCAAGACGCAAGCCAAGTGGTTCAGCACCAGCTCTTATGCTGATCCGGTTGCACCGTGGTTTGGCGGCCCCAACCAGGGCTTTGGCGCCGCAGGCAAGGACAACGTTCGTAGTCCTGGCCTGTTCAATACCAACCTGACGTTGACCAAGAACATCGCACTCAACGGCAAGGACAACGGCCCCGGAATTGAATTGCGTTTTGAATCGTTCAACACTTTCAACCACACAGAGTTCAGCGGTGTTGATACGGCCAACCACGATAGCAATTTCGGACAGGTAACCTCAGTTAACGCCAGCAACCGTGTACTGGAATTGGGCGGTAGATTCCACTTCTAGTCAGCGGGCTGTAACTAACTAAAACGTGCGACAGCTTCGGCTGTCGCACGTTTTTTCTTGGTGCGCACTTCTCCGCGCAAAACCAGCGACGTGCTATCCTTTTTTTGCTGTGTGCGTTTGCCGCGGCATCGCAACTTCCTCGCAGATTGAGCCCAAGTAAGCCTGCGGCGTTGTTCTTCCTTGTTACTTTTTCGCAGCCGTGTGAGTCCATAATAGAAGTTGTCGATTAACTCGTTCACTTTATGAAATCCGTTCTACTCAAATGCAGTTTGGCCGCTGTGGTACTGGTGGCAGCGGTGGTTCCATCGAGCGCTCAGACGCCATCCATCAACCAGCAGCGCGCGACGGCGCTCCAGCTTGAGGAGAACGGGCAAGTTGCCGAGGCTGAAGCCGCCTGGCATGCGGTCCTAGGGATCCATCCTGCCGATGCCGAAGCTTACGCGCATTTAGGTTTGCTTGAAGCGCACCAGGAGCACTTCGACGCGGCTGTGCCTTTTTATCGAAAGGCGCTGGCGCTCAATCCCGCAATGCCCGGCGTACGCCTTGACCTTGGCCTGGCGCTTTTCAAATCGGGCGCGTTGAAGGCCGCAATCGAAATGTGGACTCCGTTGCTGAAAGGGCCGGCTCCTTCATCGGCAGAGGCGAACCGCCTGAACATACTGATGGGGATGGCTCACTATGGCCTAGGTGAATATGCCGCCGCCGTTCCTTACCTGCGTAAGGTGACAACCGCCGATCCGCAAAATCTTCCTTATCGTCTCTTGCTCGGGCAGAGTTGCTTGTGGTCAGAGCAATATCAATGTGTCCTCGACACCTATCACCAGATTCTGGATTTAAATGCCGAGTCCGCCGAGGCGGATATTCTGGCTGGTGAAGCGCTCGACGGGATGCAGAATCACCAGGGGGCGCTCGATGAATTTCGCGCAGCAGTAAAAGCAGACCCCAAGGCACCGAACGCACATTTGTCTCTCGGCTATATGTTATGGACTGACAATGAATTCGAGGAAGCGGCGCAGGAGTTCCAGGCAGAATTGGTGAACGTGCCTGATAGTGCGCTGGCGCTCGCATTTCTGGCCGACGCTGATATCCATTTGGGTAAACAGGATGAGGCACTGCCATTGGCCGAGAAGGCAGTTCAGATTGATCACAGTGTTGCCAAAGCTCACGTCGATCTGGGCATCCTGTATGCCGGTAGCGGCCGCCAGGAAGATGCTGTGAAGGAGTTCAAGACAGCCATCAAGTTGTCGCCGAATGACCAGGACCCTCACTGGAGACTGGCGCGTCTTTACCAGGCGATGGGAAAAACGGAAGAGGCGAAAGCTGAGTTTGAGAAGACGAAGACCCTTCACGCCGCGCAACAAGAATCAATCTTTAGCAATTTGAAGGCCGCCCAGGCTAAGGAAGCAACTACAGGCCAGGGCAGTCCGTCCGCCGAAAAGTAGACCTTCTGAAACGGGTTCCTGCGCCGCCCACGCGAAAGTTAATAACAGGCTCTAGGATTCGGTGGAGATTCTGACGTAAACTTAGACATCGATTTGAGAACACTGAGATTCACAACGTTGTCAGGGATTCGGGTGGCAGTAGCGGGTTTGTTGTGTTTCACCGCTCTATTTGTCCCGGCCGCCCAGCAGAACTCGCCCTCGAACGAGTTGCCGGACACCACGGTTGACCGCGTTACAGGCCCAGGTTGGTGGCCTACCAAGTCCCTGGCGTCCACCAAGGGCTATGTTGGCAGCGACGCCTGCGTGAAATGCCATTCCGATATTGGCTCTACTCAATCCGCTAGCGAAATGGCCAAGGCGGCTTACCAGCTCTCGGGTGGTGCGGCCGGGGAGCCTGCGCCCGGAGATTTTGTAAGCGGATCCTACACCTACAGGTTCATTCCCAATAACACGCTTCCTGGACATTCGCTTGAAGTGACGTCCAATGGCCGCTCAGTTTCCTCACCGATAGTTTGGACGATGGGCGCCGGCGATCACGGCCAGACATATGTGTTGGACGAGAACGGCGGATTGTATGAGAGCCAGGCCAGCAGTTTCTCTTTCATCCATGGCGTGGGTTTGACTCCAGGACATAAGGCTGCGCAGGAGGGCTCACTTGAGAATGCGCTGGGCACTCCGCTCAAAGGTGCCGACGCAGTACGCTGTTTCGCTTGCCACACAACGGCATCATCGGCGAATTCTAAGCTGAATCTGGCCGACGCGGTTCCCGGTGTGCATTGCGAGGCCTGTCATGGTCCAGGGCGTGATCATGTGGATGCAGTCATGGCCGGCCAAGTTTTGCAAGCTCGCAGGGCCATCTTTAATCCGGCCTCGCTCACGCCAACAAGCTCGATCGATTTTTGTGGATCATGTCATCGAACCATGATGGATGTCGTGATGAGAGAGCCCGAGCCCGGCGCCTTAACTGTCCGATTCCAACCTTATCGTCTGGAGGAGAGCCGTTGTTGGAAAACCACCAAAGATGCGCGGCTGGCCTGTACGCAATGCCATGACCCGCACGCGCCGTTGGTCAGGGATACAAAGTTTTACGATCAGAAGTGTCTGAGCTGCCATAGCTCGGGTAAAGATGCAAAGCATAACGCTTCCGGCGGCGCATGGACCGCCACTGCGAAAATTTGCCCGAAGGCAACAGCGGATTGCGTGAGTTGCCATATGCCCAAGACCGACGTCCCGGAGATGCATTCAAAATTCTTCGACCATTTCATCCGAATTGTGCGTCCCGGCCAACCAGTTCCAAACTAACTATCCTCTGAAGCCGGAACGAGAAATGCGTCATCGCGCTCTTCCTCTGCGATTAGAAAACCCGAGCCAAAGTGATGCCATGCTATCCTTTCCTTGCCCGTGCATGTGCCGCAGCTTCCTAACTTCCTCTGCGATCGAGCCCAAGTGAGTCCGGACACCAGCGCAATTGAAGCCATCAATGATGCCGCTTTAAAGCGGCCCGATTGGCTAACCCCCTTCGTGCCCCGGCGCGGGCTCTCGAACGGACACGCTCAAACAATTGTTGGGAATTTCCTGCCGCGGCCCGCTTTGAATTTTGAAAGCATTGAAGAAGAGATCGAGGTGGATCCGCTCGACGGAAGCCGCGTGCTCTGTCACTGTCATTGGCAACCGGAACAGGTCCGTGCCGAGCGACTGACCGCCGTGCTCGTGCATGGCCTTGAGGGGTCGTCCAACTCACGTTACATCCAGGGTGTGGCCGCGCGTGCGTGGGCTGCCGGTTTCAATGTTGTGCGGATGAACATGCGCAACTGCAGCGACACCGACAGGCTTACTCCCACGCTCTATCACTCCGGACTGTCCGGCGACGTGGGTGCGGTGATTAACCATTTCACCGCCCTTTATAAACTCGAGCATGTCGCGCTGGTTGGGTACTCCATGGGTGGGAACCTGGTGCTTAAACTCGCCGGAGAGTGGGGAAGCAGGCCTCCTCTTGCCGCGGTGGCCACTGTTTGTCCGGCCATAGATTTAGCTGCGGGGTCAGACGCTTTGCACAAGCCGGCCAATCGATTGTATGAATACCGCTTCCTGCGCGGGCTGATGCGCCGATATCGCCGCAAGGCAGCACTGTTTCCTGACCGCTACCATCCCGAAGTACAAGGGCCAGTGCGCTCGCTGCGCGAGTTTGACGACAAAATTGTGGCCCGCTACTGCGGCTTTCGAGACGCTGACGACTACTACTACCGTGCCGCCGCGGCCCGCGTCGTTCATCGGATCGCCGTGCCCACGCTGGTTCTTGTCGCCAAGGACGATCCCTTCATCCGCCTGCTGCCCGAAACGCGTGCGCGCCTGCAAGCGAATCCACACATCAGCTTTGTAGAGACAGAACACGGCGGCCACTGTGCCTTTTTGTCACGTGATCCGGGCGACGAGATTCACTGGGCAGAAGCAACACTGATTCGATACCTGCAGTCAGTAACAAAGGCGGAACGTGGAAGCTGATTGGGAAGTGGAGATAGGCGGCGACGCACCAGTAATTGATGCGCAATGGCCAGGGTTTGTCGACTTGCGCGCAACCCCGGAGCGCATGGCCGAAATAGCGGAGGCCAGGGTGTTGCCGCCGTTGGCCGATTTGCTGCTTGCCTTGAATTCAGAGCAGTCGCTGGTGCGTACATCCAAGTGCGACGTGTGGCAGCCCGGCCCCGGGGCACATGCCTGCTACGTGGACCTTCTTCCGGTTAGGGGCGGCTTTTTTGCAGAGTGGGAGCGCGCTGAAGCATTTTGCCGCGTTCTCGTAAAGCGGATTACGCCACGCGCCGTGTTGTCCGCAACCATGCAGCCCGGCAGGCATCCAATCCTGGTTGCAGGCAATGAATCAGAAGTGGGAGCGACCATCTTGTTGGTGGTTCGCCGCGCAGTAACCGGGCAATCTGAGGGGTTCGGCGTGACCGCATATTTCAGTGCCGAAGCGGAAAGCTCGCCCATCGCGGTGGAGGCGATTGCCGACGCCATGGTTGCCTTTTCAAATGCGCTTGCGCCGGCGGCTTCACACGCAGGCCCGGATCAAAGCTAAAATAGAAAGTACGGGCGAGTAGCTCAACTGGATAGAGCACCGGCCTTCTAAGCCGGGGGTTGTGGGTTCAAGCCCCGCCTCGCCTACCACCCCTCTGAAGTCCTCCCGCGTCGGAAAACTCCCGTGTATCACGACCGTATCGAACTGGTGGCTTCACCATTACCGTTTAGTGCACAACGGACTGAATGACATACGGCGTATCGTGTTCAAGATCGGGATAGATCTTGCCTGTGCCATGTCCATCCACAATTTCCACATAGTACATCAAGTCCCATTGCGCCGTGATGAACGCTCCAGGAATGCTTGCGCTGTAGATACCGCTGGTTCCTTCTTCGGTCATCGGCAGCGTCTCGTAGTCTTCCTTCTGATTCACATGCCGATAGCGAAGGCGGATCCAGCGAACACCCGCCGGCGCGGTCACTTTGGCGCGCACCTTAAAGTCAACACTTACGGGAGCGCCGCTTGAAGACCCCGGAATGAGAGCGACAACGGGTGCCACGGCATTCACATCCGCGGGAGGCAAAACGGCCTTTGCGCCGGGCTTTGACTGGGCTGCTTGCCGCTCTTCGACGAGTTCAGCGAATTCCTTTTCCAATGCCGGTAGTTCGTCCTTCCAGTGGTGAGGGAATCCCCGCAGGCTCGTCCCAAAATACATGTTGTCAATGTATTGATCGCCCGCAGTCTTGACGATTTCGCGCCATGCCTCGACCGCTTTGCGTTGGTATTCAACTGCCTGGTCAAATGCCGGCAGGCTTCCTGATAATTTGTAGAGGTTGTAGGCAACGGCTCCGAGTTGCAGCGCGGCATGATATCGGGCAAGTCCCGCCAGGATTCGCGCATCGGTGAGTGTTGCTTTCAACTCCTTGCTGGGAGTTCCGTGCGAGGCCTGTTCTGCCGCTGTCGCCTCGCGAAGAATTCCCTCAGAGGTCTGCGAAAACCAACGGCTGATATCCTCCGGGCGCTGCATGGCCGTGTCGCCACCGGCAAGAATGCGCTTGGCTTCATCGCGCACATTTTCAAATTGCGCAATGTCGCTGCCTTCTTCACGCGCCGCGTAAATGGGCAGACTGCCAATGTGCATCATCTCAGTCCAGCCCATTGTGGTAGGGAACATAGAGTACGGAATGCTTGCAGCAACAACTCGCGGGAGCACGCGGCTGGAGAGTTCGAGCGCGCGCATTGCATGCGGGCCCGCGTCGGGGCCAAATCTTTGCACGTACTCTTGCTCCCACACGTCCGTTGGCGTATCGGGATTGTAAGCGAGCCGCCCCATGACTCGATAAAAAGCCCAGTAGCGCTCAAACTCGTAGTCGAAGTACTTGTAACGGTCGTTCAGGAAATTGCGCGGCGGATCGTCCGGCGGATCGCTCAACATTTTGGTCGCTTCCATTTCAGTGAAGGCGAATCCGTGGCCATCGTACAGCCGGGCACTTTGCGCAATGCGACGCGCATAATCCGGATCGGACCATTCAAGCAGTCGCTGCGTACCGCCATTCCAGAGTGACCAATTCACCCAGTACGTCTTCGGGTATTCCAGCAGATCCGCGTAACTGTGGCGTGAATTGCCCTGGTCCTGTCTATTGATGTGCGTCGGGTGATAGGGAAGTCCCATCTGCTCCATCCATATCTTTGTATCGATATGTACATGAACGCCCTGTGCCTGCGCGTCGCGAATAACGGATTTAGCCAGGCCCTTGGCACGAAGTTCAAGTTCAATCTCCGGTCGGCGCGTGCTGTAGAAGTGAAAAATGTCGTGCCAGAATCCATCGATTTCCGAGTCGAAGAGGCCGGACTCATTGTGCATACGAAATTGCGTTTCTTTGATCTCAGGAAAAAGTGAATAGAATTTATCGAGCGCGGCAACAGTGTAAGGCACCAGGTTGTCAGCGTTCAAACCCCAGACCAACCCAGGCGTGGGATGTGTTCCGTCCGATGCCCATTCAATCTTCCCATCCTGTCCTGCGCCGCGCGCACCGCGATAAATGTGCTCCCAGATGCCTGGCTTTATACGTATGCCGCGTTCGCCAGCCAGTCGAATCATGGTCCGGAATGAGTCGAAGTTCTGCTTCTGCTGTTCGGGCGTCAGGCCCACGACTTTTACGTCAGGAAATCCGTCGACATTGAAGAAGTAAGGATAGAGCGGAGCCATGTAGCCGCCATCTTCATAGCCGAAAGTCAGCACCAGTTCGTTGATGCGATCTTCGGCGAGCATGTCGAAATAGCGCTCCCAGTAATGTGGATCGTGCAGATGGCTTTCAAAATATGCGCGGTTCATTGTAAAGATAACAACGCCGCGATCACGGAGAAACGGTCTCTCATCCGTGCTGCGCGCAAATGTAAATGGATCGCTGCCTGGTTTTGTCCACGAGACGCGCTGCGCAAGATCGAGTGCGGCATACATCAGCCCAGCTCCATCACCGCCGCACAATACAATCGCCGGCTTCTTCTGGTAGCTCGTGCCCACGCGAACCGCAAGAGATTCAGCGCCGCTGGGCGATGCCTCATTTCCGAGTGCGGTGGCGGCGGGACCATTGCCGCCGGAGATTCCTGCAAGAACCACCGCGTCGGCATTGCTGACATCGGCGGCGCTCTCAGAGACGGTAATTCCTCGCGCTCGCAACGTGTCTTCCAATTTTGAAACACCGTGCCGAGCAGTCGCGGAATTCCCAGCATCGCTGAGCACAACAATCTTGTGAATCGATCCGGCGCTCTTTGTTGTTTGAGCTTTTGCAAATTGAATTGGCGGCATGAAGCACAGCCAAAGCAATGCCACGATCCATTTCGCGGCATTCACCGCGCGCGGCTTTGTCCCGGATTTAACTTGCAGGCGGATGTCGAGTTTCCTGAGCTTAGAGGAAATAATCAAGGGGGTTTCTCCACTGGCTAACCAGATTACACGGTCCCGGGCACCCCGCGCTTCAAGGTTTTGTGGGGGCAGTTAAGTGTGCGCCTGCCAAGAAGAACCTTCTGCAAAAAACGAGGAGCGAGGAAGCCAGATTGGCGGTCTCCTCGCTCGATTCAGCGCTTGCTGATTTGACGTTCCAGCGCATAAATTTGCGCAGCCGGGTTATTTCATATAGCCCATCTGTTTGTAATAGCGCGCGGCACCTGGATGCAGCGGCACGTCGCAAACTTTCCAAACGTTGTGCACGTTGTACGAAAAGTTTTGGTTGGTCCACTGCAACTCGTCCTGGTGCTCGTCCATTGCCTTCGCCACGTCGTATGCAAAGCTGTCGGGAACATCGTTGCGCGTATACACCACGGTTCCATTGCGCACGATCGTGGGAATCTCGCGCTCAACGCCGCGCAGCATCCCATTGGGAATATAGCCGCGATACATCAGCGGATCTTTCGTGAACGTCGCAATCACCGGCTCAGGAATATCAAGATAGTTCAGGTCGAATTTCTGGCTCACTTCGTACAGCACATTCCACTCCGGCGCTGACGAAAGCGCACCGCCATGCATGATGATGTCAAAGTTAGTGCGATCTTCAAGGGAGCTTCCTACATATCCACCGGCGGCGGTGATGGACTCAACCGATAGCCCGTAATAGGCAAGAATCTCTTTCACCATCCGGTCGTTCGGCGACGCGTTGATCCTTACGGGCCACTTCTTTTCCTTCACCTGCGACAGGTCTGTAATGCCCGTCTCAGCCTTTGCGGCGACAACGAACCACCACGGCGATTGTATATTCGCAATCAGGCGAAGATTGTCCATCGGCTTGTCTTTCGCATACGCACCTCGACCGTGATAGGCGTCGCAAAGAAACTGTTCCGCCGTGGAGCCAAAGTCTACCGGACCAAGCCCAGGCGCGTTCGGCGGCGCCATGGCAACCGATACGGCCGGATCCTTCTTATACGAAGGCGGAACCTCGGCATGTGCAACAATGCGCGTTGATGCAGCCGCATTGCAGTTGAAGCATGTTTGCACATCGTAACCGTAGTACTTCATGGCCTTCTTTACTACTTGCCCCATGGCGCCCCATGGGCACAGCTTGCAGGCTCCGCCGAAGACCGGCTTCTTGATCGCGATTCCCGTGTTGTAAACTTCGCCGCTCTGCGCGCCAATCAGGCCAATGCTTGCCAGCAATAGTACGGCTACGCCAAGAGATTTCTTCGACATCGTGTTACCTCGTTATTTACAAAGAATTTATTCGTTGAACAAACAACTGCCTGCGCCAGGGCGCAAGCAGTTGTCCCTTGTAGGTTGCGGGTATGATCAGCTCTCGATCAGTTTCCGCACTTCGCCTTCTGGATCATTCACCACGCGGCATTCCTTGTCGAACACCATCGTCTGGCCGTGATCTGGTTCGGCAGCGGGCCAAGCCAGGCCTGGCTGACTTGGATCTCCCGTGCGTGCAAAGTTCGACCACGCGGTCGCCATCTTTTTTGCAATCGCCTGCGCCTCCGGCGTGTTGCCGGTTCCTTGCTCGCAGCGCTTTGTGTTGTCAAAGCAGAAAGCGAGCTCGGCCGTGTGCCAGGCGCCCGCACCTTCCAGCATGGGCGACTGCCAGCTGAAGTAATACTGATAAGCCTTCGCGCCACCTTGCTCATGCTTCAGTTTCGCCATCCGTTGCACCTTGTTGCGCGCGCTTAGGCCGCCAACGCCGAATGAAAGAGTCTTGATGCTCTTTTCCGGATGCACCTTCTTCATTGCGGCAATCAGCTCAGTCGCCTTCCCGTCGCCGATCACTTTGGCAAGACTGGCATGCCACTCCGCCTCGGTGGGATTGGATAGGTAGCGCATGGATTCTTCGCTGACGGAGCCGAACAGGATTGGCACATCCTTCGCCGTCTCTGGCGCAACATCTTCAAACGACTTGCACACGACATTCTTTCCGTCAATGCACGGCGTCCATCCGACCATCGGAACACTGCCCGGCCCAGATGGCGGCCCGAACACCAGGTCATGTCGCGGAGGATTCATCTTCGCGGCCACCGTTCGTCCCGCCGCGATCATTCTGGCCCATTCCATCTTCTGCAATGCGGCCATGTCCCCAGCCCCGACGCCTAGTTCCTTGATCACTCGCGTTGAGAATTCTTTCTGTTGCTCTGCAGTAGGAATCTGTCCGCCGCCTCCCGATTGTGCCGAAGCGCGATGGATCAGTCCTTTCGCAGCAGGCATGCCCAGCAACGTGGTCACTTTCGATCCACCGCCGGACTGCCCATAGATCATTACCTTGTTCGGGTCGCCGCCGAAATTGGCGATGTTCTCCTGCACCCATCGCAGAGCGAAAACCAAATCGGTGAAGCTCAGGTTCCGCGAGTCCTCGTAAGCCGAGCCACCGATTTCAGAAACATCCAGGAAGCCAAGTGCGTTCAGCCGGTGGTTGACTGAGACCTGCACCACGTCGTGATGACGCGCCATCTGTGCGCCTTCATGCGAGGGCAGTTCGTACGACGATCCAAACTCGAACCCGCCGCCGTGTATGTAAAACATCACCGCACGGCTGCCGCTCAGGCTCGGCGTCCAGATGTTCAGCTTCAGCATGTCCTCGCTTTGCCAGCCGTCATCCCAGTCTTGTAGAAACGTTTGCTCATTGCCCGTCCAGTCATGCAGATGTTGTGGGCAATTAGCTCCGTACACCAGGGCAGGGAATTCATCTTTCCACGGGGCCGGCACCTTTGGCGGAAGAAAGCGATTTTCGCCGCCGGTGTTCTGTCCGTACGGAATTCCCTTGAATGTGAAAACATCGCCATCCAAGTAGCCCCGCACAGGGCCGTACTGCGTCTTCGCGACGGCGCTGCGCGGCGTGCTGCATCCTCCAGGTTGCTGGTGTGCAGCCGTTTTGATGCTGTCTGAAGCGCGTGCGGGCCGGCCCAGCGCAATGCCCATGCCCGCGGTTGCCGACATCAAAAGTGCTTCACGACGATTGAGAATGATGCCATCTTTCGAACTTGCCTTCGACATTTCCTCTCCTTACTTTTGCTGCAGGTCGTTATTGCGCTCGTGCGCAGCCGTTAGTTAGCTCAGAATGATCTTGCGAATTTCACTTTCCGGATCGTCGACAACACGGCAATCGTTATCCCACACCATTGTCTGGTTATGCTCGGGGTCAGACGGCGTCCACGTCAGTCCCGGCTGACTGGGATTTCCCGTGCGTGCAAAGTTTGCCCAGGCCGTGGCCATCTTTTTCGCCAGTGCCTGCGCCTCTGGCGTGTTGCCGGTGCCTTGCTCGCAGCGCTTGGTGTTGTCGAAACAGAATGCGAGATCGGCTGTATGCCACGCGCCGGCATCCTCCAGCATGGGCGACTGCCAGCTAAAGTAATACGTGTACACCGGCGCTGCCTTCAGATCATGTTTCAACTTTGCTATGTGAACGACGCTGTTGCGAATGGAAACTGCGTTCAGAATGCCGCCGCCGCCGCACATGTAAGAGAGCGTGCGTATGCTCTTTTCCGGATGCGCCTTTCTCAATGCATCGGCCAGCACTTTACCTCTGTCTTCGCCATAAGCCCTGGCAAGATTGGCACGCCATTGAGCCTCAGTCGGGCGCGAGCGCATACTGTTGCCCTCTTCGCTAACCGAGCCGATGATCAATGGCACGTCCTTTGAAATCTCCGGTGCCGACGTTTGGAATGTGTTCTCAGTAATCACGCGGCCGTCCACTGTAGGCATCCAGAAACGCGCCGGTGGTCCCGGCATTGCCCCAAACGGACCAGGCCGCGGCGGCATCTTGCCTTGCGCTGCATTGGTTGCGGCATTCAGCGAGGCCCAGTCAAGCTTTTGCAGTGCACCAATATCATTGGCCCCGATGCCAAGCTGCTTCACCAGCATCCGCGCAAATTCTTTCGCTTCGTCTTTGTCGCCCGCAAAGCTACCGCCAGACTGAATCGCCGCGCGTTGGAACAATCCTTTAGCCGAAGGCATTCCCATTAGGGTTGCTACTTTGCCGCCGCCGCCGGATTGGCCATAGATCATTACTTTGTTCGGATCGCCGCCGAAGTTGGCGATGTTTTCCTGCACCCACTTGAGCGCAGCCACAAGATCCGACATGCCAACACTGACGGAGTCTTCATATCCCGCGCCGCCAATTTCCGAAACATCCATAAATCCAAGCGAGTTCAAGCGGTGGTTCACTGAAATCTGCACCACGTCATGGTGCCTGGCCATCTGCGCGCCTTCATGCGAGGGCAATTCATACGAGGAGCCAAACTGGAATCCGCCGCCGTGAATGTAGAACATCACAGCGCGGCTACCGCTGAGGCTCGGCGTCCAGATGTTCAGCTTCAGCATGTCCTCGCTCTGCCAGCCGTCGTCCCAGTCCTGCAGAAATGTTTGCTCATTACCTGTCCAGTCATGGAGAGTCTGCGGGCAGTTAGCGCCATAAACCAGCGCGGGATACTCGTCCTTCCACGGCACGGGTGGCTTGGCAGGCAGCCAGCGATTTTCGCCGCCCGTGTTCTGTCCGTAAGGAACGCCTTTGAACGTGAACACTCCACCATCGAGGTAGCCGCGAACTTTGCCATATCGCGTATTGGCAATCGCGCTGCGCGGTGTCGAACAGGTTCCCGGCTCTTGCTGGTGCACGCCGGTCTTGATGCTGTCTGACGCTGCGGCCTTGCGCCCCAACGCGATTCCCAGGCCTGCTGTTGCCGACATCAAAAGTGCTTCACGACGATTGAGAACAATTCCGCTATCCGATTTCGCTTTCGACATTCCCTCTCCTTATTTGTTACCCGGTTGAATTCGCGCAAACGCATTTTAATCGCGTTAGCTCAGCAGGATCTTGCGCACATCGTTTTCAGGATCGTTGACCATGCGGCATTCATTGTCGAACACCATCGTCTGCCCATGCTCGGGATCAGCCGGCGTCCACGCCAGGCCGGGCTGGCTCGGATCGCCGGTCTTGGCAAAGTTCGACCAGGCCGTGGCCATCTTCTTTGCCAGCGCCTGCGCCTCCGGTGTGTTGCCGGTTCCTTGCTCGCAACGTTTAGTGTTGTCAAAGCAGAAGGCAAGCTCAGCCGTATGCCACGCGCCCGCATCCTCCAGCATGGGAGATTGCCACGTAAAGTAATACTGATAGGCGGGTGCAGCATGCAGACCATGTTTCAATTTCGCCATGCGCAGCACGTTGTTGCGCGCCGTCATTCCATTCACGCCGTATGACAAAGTGCGAATGCTCTTCTCCGGATGCGCCTTCTTCATAGCCGCTATCAGCGCGGTCGCCTTCTCGCTTCCAATCTGTTTTGTGAGCGTGGCGTGCCACTCATCCTCAGTGGGACGCGAGGCCATCTTGTTGCCTTCTTCGCTCACTGAGCCAATCAGCATTGGCACGTCTTTCGATACCTCCGGCCCTTCATCGAAGAACGGCCGCAGGCTTAGAATTTTTCCGTCCACCGAAGGCGAATAGCCAACGCGAGGCGATGATGGAGGCGAAGACCCCGGTCCACTTGGCCCTTGCACGGGCGGATTCATCTTGTCTGCGACAGCATTGCCCGCGTCGTTCAGCTTGGCCCAATCCATCTTCTGCAGTGCGGCAATGTCGTTCGGCGCAATTCCAAGAGCCTTGATAACCTGCCGTGCAAATTCGCGCGACTGCTCGGCAGTGGGCAAGTTGGCGCCACCGCCGGATTGAACCGACGCACGATGAATCAACCCTTTGGCCAATGGCATGCCCAACAGCGTTGTCACCTTAGATCCGCCGCCAGACTGCCCGTAGATCATCACCCGGTCCGGATCGCCGCCAAAATTCGCAATGTTTTCCTGCACCCATTTGAGCGCGGCAACCAGATCGGTCATGCCTACGTTTCTTGAGTCTTCGTAGGCCGATCCGCCCACCTCTGATACATCGAAGAATCCCAGCACGTTCAGCCGGTGATTCACTGAGACCTGCACCACGTCGTGATGACGCGCCATCTGCGCGCCCTCGTGCGAAGGCAATTCATACGACGAACCGAAATCGAATCGGCCTCCGTGGAAATACACCATCACGGCGCGTTTACCGCTCAGGCCCGGTGTCCATAGGTTCAGCTTCAGCATGTCTTCGCTGATGTAGCCATCGTCCCAGTCCTGCAGGAACGTTTGCTCAATGGCGGTAAAGTCGTGCAGCTTCTGCATGCAGTTCGCGCCGTAAATCAGGGCAGGGTACTCGTCTTTCCATGGCGCGGGTGCTTTCGCAGGCAGCCAGCGATTTTCGCCGCCCGTGTTCTGCCCATAAGGAATGCCCTTAAAGGTAAACACGCCTCCATCCACAAAACCGCGCACCTTGCCGTACCGCGTGTTGGCGACGGCGGTGCGCGGCGTTGTGCAACTGCCCGGTTCCTGATGCGCTGAAGTTTTCCGGTTGTCCATGGCGCGCGCGGACCTTCCAAAAGCAAGGCCCACGCCCGCCGTTGCCGAAAGCAGCAGCGCCTCACGACGATTCAGAACGATGTCTTTCTCAGCATTTGTATTCGACATGTTATTCCCTCATCTGTTCTTTCCGTTTGTGATTTGCTGCTGCTGTTTGTTCCCTTAGCTCAGAATTATCTTTCGCACTTCGCCTTCGGGATCGTCGACCATGCGGCATTCGTTGTCCCACACCATGGTCTGGTTGCGCTCCGGATCAGACGGCGTCCACGTCAGTCCCGGCTGGCTCGGATTGCCGGTGCGCGCAAAGTTCGCCCACGCGTTCGCCATCTTCTTTGCCAGTGCCTGCGCCTCAGGCGTGTTGCCGGTGCCCTGCTCGCAGCGCTTGGTGTTGTCAAAGCAGAAGGCCAGTTCAGAAGTATGCCAAGCACCCGCATCCTCCAGCATGGGCGACTGCCAGGTAAAGTAGTACGTGTAAACCGGCGCAGCCTTCAGATCGTGCTTCAGCTTTGCCATGCGAGCTACGTTGTTGCGTCCACCCACGCCGCCAACACCGTACGACAGAGTGCGAATGCTCTTTTCCGGATGCGCCTTCTTCATGGCGTCTGCAAGCGCGTTTGCCTTGGCTTCTCCGTACTGCCTGGCCATGGTCGCGCGCCATTCCGCTTCGGTCGGCCGCGAGAGCATTCTGTTGCCCTCTTCGCTCACTGAGCCAACCATCAGAGGCACATCCTTTGAGATTTCGGGAGCGCCGTCCTGCATCGATCTCACGTTGATGACCTTGCTATCCAGCGTCGGTCCCCAGAAGCGGCGCGGCGGACCGGGCCGATTCGGCATACCCGGCAAGCCCGCGCGCGGCGGCATCTTGGCCTGCGCAGCATCAGCGGCAGTATTCAGCGTTTGCCAATCCACCTTCTGCAGCCCTGCAATGTCAGTCACGCCAAGCACCTTCACCAGTTGCCGCGTAAATTCCTTCGCTTCTTCCTTGGGTGCTGCGCTTCCGCCGCCCGACTGAATTGCGGCACGATGGAACAAGCCCTTCGCTGAAGGCATACCCATCAACGTCGCAACCTTGCCGCCACCACCGGACTGGCCATAGATCATCACGTTATCCGGGTCGCCGCCGAAGTTGGCGATGTTGTCATGAACCCACTGCAACGCGGCCACCAGATCGGTCATGCCCACGTTCACTGAGTCCGCATAGGCATCACCACCAATTTCCGAAACATCCAGGAATCCCAGTCCATTCAACCGGTGATTCACTGAGATCTGCACTATGTCGTGATGACGCGCCATCTGCGCGCCTTCATGCGAGGGCAGTTCATATGAGGAACCAAACTGGAATCCGCCACCATGGATGTAGAACATGACGGCCCGCTTGCCGGTCAGGCTCGGCGTCCAGATGTTCAGCTTCAACATGTCTTCGCTCTGCCAGCCGTCATCCCAGTCCTGGATGAAAGTCTGCTCATTGCCCGTCCAGTCGTGCAGAGTCTGCGGGCAATTCGCACCATAAACAAGAGCCGGATACTCATCCTTCCAAGGCACGGGAGGCTTCGCCGGAAGCCAGCGATTTTCGCCGCCCGTGTTCTGTCCGTAGGGAACGCCCTTGAAGGTCAACACGCCTCCATCCAGGTACCCGCGAATTTTTCCATACTGCGTGTTGGCAACTGCACTGCGTGGAGTGGAACAAGTTCCCGGCTCCTGCTGGTGCACTCCGGTCTTAATGCTGTCTGAAGCGTGAACCTTTTTGCCGATGGCCAGGCCCATGCCCACGCTCGCCGAAAGGAACATGGCCTCGCGACGATTCAACAGCATGCGGTTTTCAGAATCTGACTTTGACATTGCTTCTCCCTTTATTTGTTGTCTTGCTTGTTTTGACATGCTGCTGTGCATCAACCCAGCAGAATCTTCCGTGCTTCGCCTTCCGGATCGTCCACCATTCGGCATTCGTTATCGAAGACCATTGTTTGGCAGCGGGCCGGATCTGCCGGTTCCCAGGTCAGTCCAGGCTGATTCGGATTGCCTGTCTTGGCAAAGTTCGACCATGCCGTCGCCATCTTTCTCGCCACTGCCTGCGCTTCATGCGTATTGCCTGTACCCTGCTCGCAACGTTTGGTGTTGTCAAAGCAGAATGCAAGTTCGGCGGTATGCCACGCGCCTGAGTCTTCCAGCATCGGAGACTGCCAGGTAAAGTGATACGCGTAGACCGGCGCACCCTTCTGCTCGTGTTTCAGCTTCACAATGCGCTGTACGCTGTTGCGCATGGCTACGCCACCCACGCCGTACGACAACGTGCGAATGCTCTTCTCCGGATGCGCCTTCTTCATGGCGGCAATCAGCGCGGTCGCTTTGGCATCGCCATATTGGCGAGCAAGAGTCGCGTGCCACTCAGCCTCGGTCGGCTTTGACAAGTAGCGCATGCCTTCTTCACTGACCGAACCAACCAGCAACGGCACATTCTTTGAAAGGTCCGACACAGCATCGGCAAACGAGCGGCACATCAGCACGCGTCCGTCCACCGTTGCGGTCCAGTCGGCGCCGCGTCTCGGCACTCCACCCGGTCCAGGCACTGTGCCGGGATTGAGCTTGATAGCCGCTGCATTGCTGGCCGCTGTCAGCTTGGACCACTCCACCTTCTGCAGTGCGCCAACATCATTGGGCCCAAACCCCAGCTCAATCATCATCTGCTTTGCCAGCTCTCGTGACTGGAACGGGCGGTCAGCAGGTGGATAGTGAATGCCGCCGCCAGATTGCGCTGAGGCGCGATGGAACAAGCCTGCTGCCGAAGGCATCGCCATCAGGCAAGTCACCTTTGAGCCACCGCCGGACTGTCCATAAATCATCACGCGGTCCGGGTCGCCGCCAAAGTTGGCAATGTTTTCATGAACCCATCGCAGCGACGCCACCAGGTCCGTCAGTCCTACGTTCGCCGATTCGGCATACGGTTCTCCGCCCACTTCAGACAAATCGAGGAAGCCCAGCACATTCAGCCGGTGATTCACTGAAACCTGCACAACATCGTGGTGCCGCGCCATTTGCGCGCCTTCATGCGAGGGCAACTCATACGCTGATCCGAATTCAAACCCGCCGCCGTGAAAATAGACCATCACCGCGCGCTTGCCGGTCAGGCTCGGCGTCCACACGTTCAGCTTCAGCATGTCCTCGCTCAGCCAGCCGTCATCCCAGTCCTGCAGAAACGTCTGCTCAATGCCGGTCCAGTCGTGCAGGCGCTGTGGGCAATTCGCACCATAAACCAGTGCAGGGTATTCGTCTTGCCACGGCACAGGAGGCTTCGCCGGCAGCCAGCGATTTTCTCCGGCCGTAGTCTGTCCATAGGGAATCCCCTTGAAGGTGAAAACCCCTCCATCCACAAATCCGCGCACCGGCCCATACTGGGTTTTTGCCACCGCTGTCCGCGGCGTAGAGCAGCCTCCAGCTTCCTGGTGAGCAGCGGTCTTGGTGTTATCCATGGCACGCGCCGGACTGGCCAGCGCAGCTCCCAATCCTGCCGTCGCCGAAAGCATTAATGCCTCACGACGATTGAAAACTATACCTTTTTGAGAATTCGATTGCGGCACTGCTTCTCCTCCGTGCTTTTCTCTGCCACTAACTGATGGGATTACGTTGACCCGGCTGATATTGAAGTGGTCTGCCCCGATCAATACTCTTGGGAATCGGCGCGTTTGTTGCTTCTGGTAAACGTTTGCTCAATGACACTGAACCTACGCGACGCAAAGCTGCACAACCTCGGAACGAGGGCATCCTACGCTGGCGGATTCTTAGCGAACAAGTTGCATTTTTCGAGATCAGCAATCGAATAGTTCGATACGAATTGGCACCGTCGCAGGGAGCCGATTGAGCGCGGAAATCCACAGTATTTACGCGTCTTTTGAGCCATTCTGCGCGTCGAAAAAGTTAAGGCGGAGTGGGCCCCGGGCACAAAATAATCTATTGCGCAAATTCTGCGCGACGCGAAGTTTCTCAATCGCTGATTTTTCTCGTGTAGTTGCCGGGCGCGTCTACTTGCGCATTGAGGATTCGCGGGCAACCAGCGACGGCTCCAGAACGATCGATCGTGGTCGGGTTGGCGGCGTCTTTTCCAGCAGCGTCGATATCATTCTCGCAGCGCGCTCGCCGATCCCGCCGGCATGCTGATCCACACTTGAAAGAGGAACGCGCAGCTTGCTGCTGTAGTGGAAATTGCCGCTGCCCACAATGGCGATATCTTTCGGAATCTTCAATCCCGCATCGAAGGCCTGCACCATCGCGCCCACGGCAATCGTGTCGTTAAAGCAGAACACGGCATCCGGCCGGGGCTTCAGAGCCAGCATGGCGCTCATCGCCTTCTTCCCGCGCGTCTCGCCGTCAGAGTCGGCTGCCTCACCAGATTCAACTACGTAGCTGCCAGGCACTTTCAATCCCTGCTTCTTCAAAGCATCCAGGTAGCCCTCGGCACGGCGGTTTCCACCGTTAGTGTGCGGTCCGCGAATATGCGCGATTCGCTTGTAGCCTTGTGCGATCAGGTGCTCAGTCGCCAGCTTGCCGATTGCGTAATCGTTCACGCCCACAAAATTGGCAGTACAATCCTCAAAGCTCCGATCGAGCAGAATCAACGGCACCCCTGCTTCGCCAATCTTCTTCAGGCCGTCGAAATTTTTCTGGCAAGATGCCACCACAAAGCAGTCAAGCCGATGCGCAAGCATGTGCTCGATCTCATCCTGCTCAAGGCTTGGATCGCTCTCTGATGAGGACACCAGCAGAAAATAATTTTTCTTGCGCAGGCTGGCAGCCAGCGATTTGGCAATCTCTGAAAAGAAGGGATGAATCAGGTCGGGGACCACCAGCCCGACCAGCGAACTGCGGCCCGTAACCAGGCTGCGTGCGGCCAGGTTGGGGCGATAGTTGTAGTGCTTCACCCGCTCCAGAATTCTTGCACGCGTCTCCTTGGCAACGTCCGGCCGATCGCCGAGCGCCTTCGACACCGTAACGATGGAGACGCCAAGTTCCTCGGCAATATCCTTTAATCGGACGACCATATGGAGAGTGTATACAACGGGTTCGAGTTTCAGTCCCTTACTCAACCTTGCCCAAAAAACCGTGGAAAGGCCGATGACAACGAACTTTGATAAAGTCAGCTTCATCGGCGCGCCGCACAAGGCTCTCGCCGATGGCAGCTACCCATCCCCCGAGGAGGTCCTAATGATGTCTCAATGCTCGTCCAAATCCAAGGCCGCGTTGGCAGCGATGCTCCTGATCTCAGCCGCAATGGCGGCGCAAGACAGAACCCCTCCAGCGCAGGCGAACCCTACTCCCGGATGCTCGGCCAAGCCAGAACAGATTGAAGCAAACAGAAAACTGGTATTGGATTTCTTCCGGCTCTCGGGAGAAGCAAGAATCGCACTGCTTGACCCTGCCTACAAGCAGCACAATCCCGTCGCGGTTCGACGTGCACAGCAGGAGCACCTGTCTGATTACGAAGAAGCGAGGAATGGGTTTCTCGCACAGGCCACCGGCCCCGTACATGGCCTCGGACTTGGCCCGACGCCCCCCGGGAACCGTTTTGAAATTGTTACTGCGGAGTGTGACATAGTAACTGTCGTCCATCAGAACTTCAGGCACGATCCTACCGGCCAAGAAAAATTCTACGAGGCGTTCACCTTCGATACATTTCGAGTAAAGAGAGGCAAGCTCGTGGAACACTGGGATGGGGCCTCCATCAGCGCCCCCGAACCGACCCCGGCTAAGCCCTAATAGTCGAAGAATTTCATCTTCAGTGAACTATTATGCTGTAACCAGAGGACTGCCAATGAACCGTGCGGAATACGACAAGATGCTTGAGGTTGCCCTCGACGAAGCGCGCCATGGCCGTGTCGAAGGCGGCATCCCCATCGGTGCAGCCATCTTTACGCGTGCGGGCGAACTCGTCAGCCGCGGTCACAACCGCCGCGTACAGCAGGGCGATCCAAGCATTCACGGCGAAACGGATGCATTTCGGCGCGCTGGCCGCCAGCGCAGTTATCGCGACCTCATCATGGTCACCACGCTCGCCCCCTGCTGGTATTGCAGCGGACTCGTGCGCCAGTTCAGGTTTGGCACCGTGGTCGTGGGCGAAAGCCGCACCTTTGCCGGCGGCCTCGACTGGCTTCGCGCCAATGGCGTTGAAGTCATCGACCTCGATAATCAGGACTGCCGTCAATTGCTCGAAGGCTACATCGCCGAGCACCCTGAAATCTGGAATGAAGACATCGGAGAAGAATAGTACGTGCTAAGAGACATAAAAGGGCGGCTCCTTACGGAGCCGCCCTTTTTATCATTGCGAGTGAACCGGGCATCAGAAGTTCAAGTGCAGCGACATCTGGATCTGACGTGGCGATCCAATCGTGTGCGTCACAATTCCCAGTCCCGCCGGCTGAGAATACAAACCACCGGGGCCTGAAACAGGCTGCCCCGACTGCGGGAATGCATTGTAGAACGCGTTCTGCGAGACATCATTCCCAGGAATGTCAAAGCTGGTTGTGTTTGTCAGGTTATATACGTCGAACGTGTACTTAAGGTCGTAACGTTCGGTGATTTTCGTGTTCTTTACAATCGATGCATCCGCGCGCTTTTGGAACGACTGCCGGAAAATATTTCGTTGTCCGGTTGTGAAGCCGGTTTCGTAAGGATCGTCCGCTGGAATTGCACCATTGAGCCCGCCCGCCGGAAGCAGTGGAAGCGTGAAGCAAGCTGAATTCACGGCCGGCTGACCACCGCTCGGAGTCCACGCGCCCGACCCGCCGGTAAGAGCCTGTTTGGGCGTGCATCCCGGTGCCAGCGGCACAATTGGATTGGTGATGCCGTCGGCCGTGGAGTAATAAATGCTGCCGATGGCCCCGGAGTAATCGATGATGCTGTACGGCTGACCGCTCTGCAGCACCGCAAGCCCAATCAGCGACCATCCATTGATGAACTTGCCTTCCAGCGAGTTGACGTGAGCAATATTAGGTTCCTGAAATACATAGTTGATGTTGAAGACGTGCGTACGGTCAAAGTCCGATGAACCATAAGCGCTGCGCAAATTCAAAGGATTGTTACCGTTGTAGAAAAGGCCCAATCCGCTCTGTTCGTCCAGTGCATGAGACCAGGTATATGAAGCGCCGAACTGGATTCCGCGGCTCATGCGTTTGTCCACATGAATCTGCAGCGCGTTGTAGTCGTCAACTCCCGCGGCCTTGTAATCGATCGATTCCGCGGCGTATCCAATATAAGGAACGCGCATGTCGACATTGCCGCCCTCGTACGTTGCAAGGTAGCTTGCCGGCGCGCCGAAACAGGACGGTGTCCCCGCTGGCAGATCGTTAAAGCCGACGTTGTATCCGTAGGTATACCGTTGCGGACATCCGCTGCTGCTTAGCATCGGGCTCGATGGCGATGCGATACCCGGCTGATTGAACGGCACCGGAATCACCTGGTGGCGTCCGAGATTGCCCACGTAGCCAATTTCAACTGCTACGTCGTTGCGTGGCTGCCACTGGATGTCCAGCGTGTAGTTCATTGTGTAAGGCAGCTTGTTGGCGCGGTCATACACGCCAAGCGAAATTGGCTGGCCGTTGTTGATAATCTGCCCGCCGTTCGGCGTGTTTTGGCAGATGCCCGGGATTCCGGCAAGTCCGGTGTTGGCAATGCTGCAGGCGTTCGGCAGGTGACTGCTCAGATCCGATGCCTTCGGGCTTGTTGGCGCAGCGTACTGCAGCGTAGAGCCGTACGGATTCTCCAGGTTTCCTGTATCTGCTGTTGGCGGTCCAGTGGGAGGATCGAAACGTCCGTTTCCGCCGCAGGTCGGAATGTAAAACTCATACAGCGATTGTGTTCCCGTAGGACACGTTGAAGCATTCACGAATGGAAGCTGCTGATTTACGCCGAACGGTCCTCCCGTGACAGTGCCGATGGCGTAGCCGGGTGAGAAATAGCTGAACAGCTCTCCGCGGTCGTAATACATACCGGCCCCAGCGCGAACAACGAGTTTGTCGTGAAACATTGAAGGCTGCCACGCGGCGCCGATTCTTGGACCGATGCCCCATTGACGACCGGTGAGCGTCGTCGGGCTTACACCTGAAGTCCCATTGGCGTTATTGCCCGCGATGATCAATCCTGGGTTCACAATCGTGTCGCTCGTCGCGTCGTACTTGTAGACCTTTGGATCGAAGTTGAAGATGCGGCCGTATTTCTCCGTCAGGCCCCCATCCCAGTCATAACGCACGCCCAGTGTGAGCGAGAGGGACGGCAGAATCTGGAACTTGTCCTGCACGTAAGTGCCGAGCTGGTTGGAGCGATAGTAGCGATTGGCATTGCCTTGCAGAAACGAGGTCACGTAGAAGCCCGTCGCCGAACTGCCCGGTGTTACAAATCCCTGCAGGAACTGGCTGAAGTCGTCTGTAGCCACCGTGCCCGTGCCGGTGCGCTTGTCGATGGTGTTGAGCTGCGTGTAGGTATAGTTGGCCCCGAATGCGAGCGTGTGTTTGCCCAGTATCCAAATGGCGTTCGAGGATGGCGCAAGCCGGTTCTGGAACATTCCAGTCATCGTGGACTGCGACTCCGCATTCGGCCCGACATTCAAATATGCGGAGCTAACGCCAGAGGGCTGGCTGCTGCCGAGGACGTTGTAAATTGAAACGCCAGGGAAATATTTCGACCCGAACATGTTGATCGATCCCGTGCCGGCTGCTCCACCGGGAATCGAACTCGGCCCAAACGGCTGTTCATTATCCGCCCAGTTCTTTTCGCGGATGATGCCCATTGTTTGTGTCGTGCTCAGGTTGGGCCGGATCACCCACGAGTTGATGATTGAGGCCACCTGTGCTCCGGAATCAAGGTGCTCGGTAAATCCCGGCACGCTCGAGTATGCGAAAGGAGCCATCGTGGGATCGTGCTGGTAGTAGTACTTCAGGCTCAGTGTATCTTTCGAAGTCGCATCCCAATCCACGTCGGCAACACCCAGATTTGCGTTGAATCGCCCGGTACCTGGGATAAACGCATTGTCGAGGTGCTGAACCGTTGGTGACACGCCTTTGAGCGCGTCGTTAGGGATCAGCCATTTGCCCGGCTCCCCAGGCAATGCAGGCGAGTTGAACAGCACCCGTGCCAACGGGTCCACCTGCGCTGCGGTAATGCTTGTGCCGAATGATGCGTTCGTGATTGCCGCAAGTCCAGCGGCCGAGCGATCGTCCGACAGACCCACCGGCACATCAAGAAATGAGTCGCCAATTTCCTGGTCTGATACGTGCAAGTGTTGATAGCCAAGGAAGAAATAAACCTTATCCTTCAGAACCGGTCCGCCTACAGTGGCGCCAAGAATGTAGCGGTGCAACTGCGGCACTTTCATGTTCGCCGGAACGTCGGGATCCTGATTAAAGAAAAATGGAGCGGAATTGATCCAGCTAGTTCCGCGATGTCCATACACGGTGCCGTGAAATTGATTAGTGCCCGCGCTGGTGCTCATGTCGATGTGCGCTCCGGACGTTGAGCCCTGCTGCGCATCGTACATCGAGGCATTCACGCGTACTTCCTGCAGAAATTCGGGCGCGGGCGTGGGCAGCGCATTGCCGATTGAGAGATAAATCGACGCGGCTGACACAATTACGCCTCCACCTCCACCCGGGCTGGTCTGCACGCCGGTGCTGTTGATTACGCGCGCTGAAGGAACCTGGCTGGTGCTCTTGCCGTTGAACAAATTGCTGGCGTCAACACCGTTCAGTGAAAAGCTGTTGCTGGTGTCTCGCTGTCCGTTTGCCCAGATAGGTTGATTGCCCAAACCTGAATTTGCGCCGGTCCCGCTCGGCAGTTCGGCGCTTACTCCTGCTGACTGCGTGGCCAGACCCGTAAAGCTCCCCGTCGGCAGCGGAGCTGCATCAATCTGCGCCCTGTCCATTACGTATCCGTTGGTCGTGTCCGTCGCGTTCATCAGCGGCGTCGCTTCCACTTCCACCGTAGTCGTTGCCTCGCCCACCTTCAGTGCCGCGTTCACAGTCGCCGTTCGATATGCCTGCACCGCGATGTGCTGGGTCTTCTGCGCGTCGAATCCCTCTGCGGAATATGTCAGCGTGTAGGCGCCGATGGGAAGATTGACAAACGTGTACACGCCGGTTCCGTCCGTCTTGGTGGCGCGCGTCATAGCCGTTTGCTCTGCGAGCACAGTGACTGTGGCATTTTGAATTGCGCCACCCGTTGGATCAGTCACCTGACCGGTAATTCCACCCAGCGTTTGCTGTGCTATCAGCGCGTACGAACACAGCACGATGACTGCTGCAACCGCCAGCAGCCTAGGGAAGTGGGAGGAAAACAAACGCTTCGAAAACGTCATGTGCCTGACCTCAAGGTAGAGAATTCCCGTACTTTTTATTGTTCATCTGGTGTCTTGTAGTTGAGAAAATCCAGCTTTGTTTTCGGGCCCTCCTAAAAGAAATTTGGGCAAGCCCAGTGCCAAGTGATGCACAAGCCGTGGCCGGCTCGGTTGAGAACTGCATTCGAAGGTAGAATAGCCACATTGCCGTAAGGAACATCTAAAGATTCTCTTGTGAGAAGCGGCCCATTGATGTGGATAATCTGCTCATTTCATACGCTGTTTGACCGGCAGTAAGCGCGCCACAATCGGCCTGAACCTTCTGTAGCTGAGGAACTGCAAAAATGATCACCCGGATGGCCAAAACGCTGCTTCTGGCGGGCATCGGTCTCTTCTATGCACTCGTGGTCTTCAACAATCTCACCGATTTCGGATCGAACTACCAGTTCGTTCAACATGTTCTTTCCATGGACAGCACCTTTCCGGGCAATCACGGCATGTACCGCGCGCTGCCATCACCCACCTGGTACCTGGCCTTCTATTTCTCCATCATTGCGTGGGAAATCGCGAGCACCGTTCTGCTCTGGTGGGGCTTCGTAAAGCTGATGCGCGCGCTCCAGCTCTCCGCTTCGAAATTCAACGCGGCCAAGCGAATTCCGATTATGGCGCTCACGCTTTCATTGCTGATGTGGCTGGTGGCGTTCCTGTCGGTTGGCGGCGAGTGGTTTCTAATGTGGCAGTCGCGCGAATGGAACGGACAGGAAGCTGCGTTCCGAAACTTCGCAGTTGTGGCACTTGTACTCTTAGTGCTACTGCAGCCGGACACCGATCTCCAACCCTGATCCGTTGCCCCGGCCCAATGTTATGCAATTGAGGCCGCATGCTTCCGCCGCAGGCCGTACCACGCAAGCCCCGCCACAATGTAAGCGAGATAAATAAACGGAATGCGGGAGTGAGCCGCATCGGCCGCAGATCGAATGTCGAACGCTGCAACCATCGCCATGACCAGCGCGGTAAAGATGCTCACTGCAGCCACAGTCTGCGAATGTTGTCCAACCGCCTTGCGGCCGAATGGCAGCGCGATCGCAACCAGCGCGTAGATGGTCAGAAATCCAAACACTGCCAGCGATCCTGACAAGTCGTATATCTCCGATCCCGTAAACCCGAATGCCGCCATTGAAGCTGTGCCCACCAGCACGAGAGCCGCGCACAGAAGAATCGCAGCAACAGGTGTCTTATGGCGCGGATTGGTTCGCTCCAGCCGCGCCGGAAGAATACCGCCATGCGCCATCCGCATCAACACGCGCGCCGCCGCTGTAATGCATGCCAGCGCGCAGGCAAACATGCTTACCATCGCGCCAAAATCAATTGCCACGCCAAGCGGCGAAAATCCAGCCTTGCCTGCCAGCATGTGCAGCGGGCTCGTCGAGTCGCTCAGCCGCGTTGTTTCAACGCGAAAGCCGACCACCTCGGCATACGAGCACATCATAAAGAACACACCCGCGAGCACGCCGCATTGAATGACCGCGCGCGGAATCGTCCGCAGCGGCTCCCGCGCTTCTCCACCAAGCGTTGTTGCGGCTTCAAATCCTGCAAAGCTGAAGATAGACAAAACCAGCGCCGGGCCAAGAGACGAAAACGAAACACCCTTGAAACGGAACTGATCCATGTCAACATGAAAGCCGATGCGGAACGGCAGCATCAGCAACACCAGAACAACCAGGCTCACAGAAACAACTTCGATCCATAACATTAATTCCGCTGAAAGTTTGATATCCCGATATGCGATCATTCCTGCTGCAACGCACACCGCCGCAAGGCAGGGAATTGCCGGTGGCGTCGCGTGAAAAAGCTGTTGCGAAAATAGATCCGCATAATAAAGTGCTCCGCCTGCAACTGATGCGCCTGTTCCCAGGTACGCCAGCAGCAGCGCCCAGGCCGCCGTCACGCCAAATAACGGTGGCAGCGTGCTCGCTGTGTATGTGTAGAGCGAACCCGGTGAGGCTGACAACTTTGCAAAGCGGCTCACACAAAAACCCACCAGCAGAATCGCTCCCGTAGCCAGCAGGTAAACAAACCACGTTGCATTACCTGCCAGCGCAAACACCAGCGGGATGGTGAGCGATGCCGACGTGCTGGGCGCCATGGCCGACACGGATTGCGCGAGCGTTTCAACCGGCCCCAGCGCACCAGCATGCAGGCCATACTCCTCGACCTCAACTTCCGCTGCATACACTCCGGCTGTCGACTTGGAAATATCGCTCACCAGTCTGCCTTTCGCAATCAGTCGTTATCGCTCTACGGTTGCTTCAATGTAGCCGTGTGGCTCGTCAATGGGCACAAAGATATGGTTGGGATTGTCAAGCCCGAATGGGCTCAGGTCAGCCAGCAGGTGATGCAGATTCGGCATCGTGAGTTTGATTCGTTCGATCTCAGGCGCGGCATCCAGCGCGGCCTTCCCCATGTCGAACAACGTATGTTGCACGCTCAGGCTGTCATGCCCGGCAAACTCTTTCAGCAGCGCCGCAACAATGCGAGCGCGGACTTTCGCAAATTCCTGCGTCGGCAAAGCATAGTCCCACGTCACCTTCGCGCAAGTTCCGAAAATGCGGTCGGTCGCCGGCTTGAGTGTCGTCAACTTGTCTTTGATGTAGCCGGTGAACGCCGACTTCGTCGTTTTCAGAATCGTCAATCCGTCAACGCCGGAGCGAATTGACCATTCGCGGCCTTTGTCGCGAACAGCGCGAACAGTATGCACCTCAGGTCCGCAGAGTTTGAAGGTCGTGGCTTCCGCAGTGCCGTCTAACAGCATTCGTTCCCACGCGCGTTCCTTGATCTCCACCTTCACGCCGGAGACCTGCGCGTTATTCGCAAGCAGATAATCGCCAAGCTCCATCGCGAATTCTTCAATCGTCCTCGCCTTCGAGCCCCGGGCCACATAGTAGACGGTGTTCTTCATCGTGTCCGTGGGCAGCACTTTGCTGTTGTCGGCCTCGGTAAAGCTGGTTTCAAAATCGCCTTCGAGCAGCACGTTCACGCTCCACTCGTTAAAATCGTGCCGGTCCTCATGGCGGGTGATCCGCGACAAACGTACGCGGTGCTTCCCATAGCGATTACTGCCCAGTTTTGCCATATCTCAGCTTCCTCGATAGGTTGTGTAACTGTTGTCGCTCAGCAGCAGCGGCAGGTGATAGTGCCCGTCACCACTGCAATGGAAAGTAATGGATATCTCTGGATAGATGGTTGCGCGGCCACGTTGCTTCACATATTCACCCGTAGCAAACGTGAGCCGATAAATTCCTTCACTCGCATCCGGAGCCAGATCACGGCAGCGTCCGTCGCCGTCGGTCACACCAGCTGACAAAGCAAGAAATCCAGCGCCCTGCTGTTTTTCAAGCCGCACCGCGACACCAGCGGCCGGCTTGCCCAGCACTGTATCCAGAACATGGGTCGTAATCGTGCTCATTCCACCAGCCACTTTCCCAGCCGAATCTGCGTAATCTGTCTCTGCTGCTCCGCCGCCTCGCGCCATTCGGTTGCGCGATCGTTTGCCAGTCGCCGCTTCAAAATCGCCAGCATCTCATCCGCCGACTTTCCTGTCGCGCACACAATGTAGGTAAAACCGAACTTCTGTTCATATTCCGCATTACCATCTGCAAGCTCAGCCAGTAACGTCAACTCAGCGGTCGCTACGGAAGACTGTTCCTGCCTCGACCACGCCACGGATTTAGCCGCTGCCGACGCGGCCTTGCGCTCGCCAATGCGCGGATGACACGCGAACGCTTCCATCCAATCGTCCTCGGACATCATGGCCCACACCCGATCCGCCGCTTCACTCAGCTCAAACACATTCTCAATCGGGCGCAATGCAACCATCGCGGATGCCCAGTTCTGCGCCTCGCAGCACGACAGCATCGTATCTATGGCGGTAGCCTCGTCAGCGCAATTCCACGCATTCAGCGTTTCGTTCATCACGCCGCTTCTCCACGCGAAAGTTCAATTAGAAACTCTTCAAGCAGATTGGCTCCAACCTGCTGTCTGTATTCGGCGGTGGAGCGAATATCGTCAATCGGCTTTGCTTCAGATAACAGCGCCGCCCGTGCCGCCTTAATTGTGTCTCTTGAAATCTTCTTTCTTGCAAGTACGTGTTCCGTTTCGTACAAACGTGCCGGGAAGGGCGCCAGGCTCGCCGCGGCAATTCGAATCTCATCGACCACCCCGGCCTTGAGCAGCGCGGTTCCAGCCAGTGCAACTTTAGAAATCGCCATCGCGCGTCGCGTGCCCACTTTGCGCAGGTATTGGCGATGCCGCTCAAATCTTCGCGGCACATGAATCGCGAAGATCAATTCGTCGGCCGTCATCGTGTTGCTTTTGTAGCCGGTGTGAAATTCAGAATAGGCAACCCGCCTGCGGCCCTTTTTCGAAATCAGCTCAATCTCCGCATCGTAAACAAGCAGCGCCGGGGAAGAGTCCGCAGCCGGCGAACCATTCACCAGGTTGCCGCCAACCGTGGCGCGGCTTTGGTTGGCGACCGATCCAATCCAACTCGACGCTTTAGCTATCAGCGGTAACGCCTTCGCCAGTTCCTCATGTGCACGAAGTTCGAGAAACGTTGTACATGCGCCGATGGAAAAACTCTCGGGAGTCGTTTCAATAAATCGAAGGTCTGGAATGCCCCACAGGTTGACCAGCTTTCGCGCGCTCAACCTGCCGGCAGAAAATGCCACCATCAATTCCGTGCCACCTGCGATGGGTGTCCATTCGCCCGGCGCAGACGCAAGCACATCCAGCACTCCGGCAAGGTTGCCGGGCGTCGCCATCTCGTGTGCTGCCGCATCACCGCGCATGTTCAACCTTCTTCGGCTCGGCGATACTCTGGTTCGTCGCGGCCGCAAGCACCGACTCAAATATGCGCATAAATCCAGTGCAACGGCACAGATTGCCCGCCAGCCCTTCGCGAATTTCCGCCAAGCTGGGGTGGGGATTGCGCTCGATCAGTTGCACCGCAGCCATCAGCATACCGGGCGTACAAATGCCGCATTGCGCGCCACCGCATTGCAGAAATGCCTGCTGTACCCGATGCAGCGCGCCATCGTGCGCGAGCCCTTCAACCGTCTGGATCTCCGCTCCTTCAGCCTGAATCGCAGGCACCAGGCAGCTATTCACCA
>JADGNO010000249.1 GCA_017883405.1 Occallatibacter sp.
CGTCGAATCGACACCATTATGCCCGCCATTCCTGCCAAGGGCCGCGAGCACGCAGTCGCCGGAAATAGGATTCGCCAAGGAGCCGTAAGTTACGAAATAACTGGGAGCGTTGGCGTATGGGGTTCGATCTGCCACCACTTCTGTGCCATTTCGTCCCAATTCTCCACAGCCTTCCACTGCCTGCTACTTGCATTCCCAGACACAAGTTCCGGATAATCATGGGAAGTATTGACAGCCATGTATCGTTATAGCCGTGCCGACTTGTTGCGCATTCTGCGGATCGTTCCTCGCCAGTTGCAGACCTGGGAGAAGGCGGGACTGGTCGCGGCTAATGAAGACTACTCGTTCTTCGATCTCGTGCAAATCAAGAAAGTGCGGGATCTCTGCGCCCAGCGCGTGCGCCCAGCCATGATTCGGCAATCGCTTGAGGCCATGCAGAAACAGGTTGCCGGCATGGAGAATCCGCTTCTCGAGGCTGGCACCTACCAGAGCGGACGCCGCGTTGCGTTCCGGCACGAGGGCCGGTTAGTGGAGCCTATTGCCGGTCAGTTCATGTTCGATTTCTCTTCCGAAGAAAAAGTTGTTACCAGCCCGCCGCGCAATGGGCCGGAACTGGTGGTGACCGACGGTGCCGACTTATTCGCGCGCGGAATCATGCTGGAAGAGAATCCTTCCACGCAGACTGAAGCAATTGCCGTTTATTTAAAGGTTCTCGATATGGATCCCGTTCACGCCGCTGCGCACATCAACTTGGGCACGCTGTACTACAACCGTCAGGAATATGCGCTCGCCGAACGGCACTACCGCTCCGCCATTGAGATTGACCCGAGATATGCTCTCGCCTATTTCGATCTGGGCAATGTGCTCGATGAAACCGGGCGCGTCGAGGATGCGATCAATACGTATAAGACGGCGATACAACTTGCACCCACCTATGCCGACGCGCACTACAACATTGCGCTCGCCTATGAAAAGATCCGCGAACCGCGCAAGGCGCTGCAACACTGGCGTTCCTATGTGAAACTCGACACGACCGGTCCCTGGACCGTTCATGCCAAACATCAGATTCAGCGCATCCTGCAGGCAGACACCTTGAAGCTGGTGCACTCCCGCAAAGCCAACTAGGACGCCCCGTTCGAAACACCCGCTTATAAGTAGAAGACATCGTTCAAGAACGGGCACATTCTCGCGTTAGCTTTAGCTCTACTATAGCGCCGGGGAACTACTTCTCTCTTCCATTCGTATCCATGGCAGCAGCGAACTTCGGAGGTTTCTTGAAACTCACGATCGACCATGTCAGCAAACGGTACAGTGGAAAAACGCTGGCATTGCAGGACTTCAGCCTCGATTTAGGTTCCGGCGTCCTTGGACTTCTGGGTCCGAATGGCGCCGGCAAGACGACGTTGATGAGCATTCTGGCCACGATTACCAAGCCCACCAGTGGCACCATCCGCTGGAACGAGACCGATCTGGCGTCCGATCCCAATGCGATTCGGCGTGTGCTCGGATATCTGCCGCAGGACTTTGGCGTCTATCCCAACTTGAATGCAGTTGAGTTTCTAGAGTACCTGGCAGCGGTGAAGGGACTTGATGCGGCTACCGCGCGGCGGCGCATTGATGAACTGCTCAATCTGGTCAACCTGACCGATGTCCGCAAACGGCCGCTGGGCGGCTATTCGGGGGGCATGCGGCAGCGGGTCGGCATAGCACAGGCGCTGTTGAACGATCCGCAGTTGCTGATTGTCGACGAGCCGACTGCGGGGTTGGATCCAGAAGAACGGGTTCGCTTTCGCAACTTGCTCTCGGATCTTTCGGGAGATCGCGTCGTCATTCTTTCCACCCACATTGTTTCTGACGTTGAAGCGACGGCGACCGACATCGCGCTGATCTCGCAGGGCACGCTGGTGGCACACGCCGCGCCCGAAAACTTGTTGCGTGCCGTCGAGGGAAAAGTCTGGGAGTGGGTGGTGCCGAGCGCGGAACTGGTCACGGCCCGGCAGCGATACCTGATCAGCAATACCACCCGGCGCAGCGATGGCGTGCATGTTCGCCTGCTCTCGTCGCAACCGCCGCCGGGAGCGAGTGCAGTTGCGCCTACGCTCGAAGATGCGTACCTCTTCTGTCTGTCGCAGCATCGAGCCGGAGCCGCGGCATGAACCAGCCTCTGCGAATTCTGTACCACATGGTGAAAGCCGATTTTCTGGAGCGCGTGCGCCGCTACAGCTTTCTGCTGATCCTCGCGGGAGCCTTGTGGCTGGCCTATGGCGTGATCGCGGAGAAAGTTACGGTGGTTGTTGGCGACGGGTATCGCGGCGTCTACAACTCGGCATGGATCGGCATGATGATGGCGATCTGCTGCTCGACGTTTGTGTCACTCTGCGGGTTTTATGTGGTCAAGAATTCCGTGGAGCGCGACTCAACCACGCGAGTCGGACGCATTCTCGCAGCCACGCCCTTGCGCAAAGAGCTGTACACGCTCGCAAAAACGGTGAGCAACTTTGCCGTGCTCGCAGCCATGGTGCTGGTACTGATGGCCGCAGCGTTGGCCATGCAGTGGCTTCGGCCGGAAGCCAGGCCGATTTCGCTGTGGCAACTATGGTCGCCGTTCGTGCTGATTTCCATGCCGGCGATGTTTATTACTGGCGCGCTTGCGCTGCTCTTTGAGACGCTGCCGGTGTTGCGTGGCGGCGTGGGCAACGTGATCTATTTTTTTGTGTGGACATTCGGACTTGCCGCGGGGGCGGAGAGCCGCCGCTTCGACGATGCAGTGGGTATCCACATTCTCTCCAACAGCACGCAGCAGGCGCTGGAGAGATTGAATCCTGCGGCTGGGAAGGTGACGGGCTTCAGCCTGTCCATTGGCAGCGACCGTGCGACGCGGACGTTCCTTTGGAACGGTGTCGATTGGACGTTCCATCTCGTGGCGTGGCGGCTGATATGGATCGGCTTTGGCCTGGGATTGGCGCTTCTGGCATCGGTGTTCTTTCACCGGTTTGATCCGGCGCGGGAACGAATCATCAAAAGGAAAGCTGAAAAGCGCAGCGCCGAAGTGGAAGACCCCGCGTTGGTGGTTAGTGCTGGTCAA
>JADGNO010000042.1 GCA_017883405.1 Occallatibacter sp.
CAGCGAGAGCGGCAGATCGTTGACACCGCAGTCGAAGGCCTTTGCAAGCGCCAGCGCAATCTGCAACGCAGAGTAAGTATCGTTGCACTGGCCGATGTCGAGCAGACGCGGCAGGCCGCCAATGGTGCCAAAGTCCAGCTTGTTAAAGCGGAACTTGCCGCACGCCAGCGTCATAATCAGGCAGTCGTCAGGAATCGCCTCGGCAAGCTCGGTGTAATAGCTGCGCCCAGAGCGCGCGCCGTCGCAGCCGCCGATCAAGAAGAAGTGCCGGATTGCACCAGACTTCACGGCATCGATCACCGTCCCGGCAACGCTGAGCACGGCCTGATGTCCGAAGCCGACAGTGATCTCTTCGTCGCCGCCGTCTTCCGCATAGCCGGGTGCTGCAAGGGCCGCGGCAATCACCGGACTGAAGTCCTGATTGGCAATGTGCTGCACGCCCGGCCAGGCCACCATGCCCGCCGTAAAGATGCGCTGCTTATAAGCCAGCTTCGGCTCCTGAATGCAATTCGAAGTCATCAGAATCGCACCGGGAAACTCGTTGAACTCGGCAGCCTGATCGGTCCATGCACCGCCATAGTTGCCGGCCAGATGTTCATACGATTTAAGTTTCGGATAGCCGTGCGCAGGCAGCATCTCGCCATGCGTATAAACCTGAATGCCAGTGCCTTTGGTCTGCTCAAGCAGCGCATAGAGATCGTGCAGATCGTGCCCCGAAACAAGAATCGCCTTGCCCTTGCGCGCTCCGAGCCGGACCTTGGCTGGTGTAGGCGCACCGAAGGTTTCGTTGTGCGCCTTATCGAGAATCTCCATGACGCGATAGTTGAGTTCGCCAACGCTGAGCGCCATGCCGAGCAGTTCGTCTGCGGTCGGCGCGGGATGCGTCAGAAATTCGAGAACCTCGTGAATTTTGGCAAACGAAACCGGATCGCCCGCGCCAAGAGCAAGTGCGTGCGCCGCATAGGCAGCAACACCCTTTATGCCATAGAGAACTAACTCTTGAAGATTGGCAATCTCTTTGCTCTCTGTGAGGAAGCGAGCAGGCAGCAGCACCTGCTTGCTTTGTGTAAGCAGCCCCTCGAGTGTGGTGGCAGGCTTCCATGCCGCCGCGCCGCCCAGCTCAGCTGGCACCACTCCCGCCGCAACACTGGCGCTTTCATAGAGGTCGCGCGCCGCGCTGCGAATCTTAACTGCCTGATGAATCAGCTCGACCAGACGCTCAGGATCGAAGTTCACGTTGGTCAGCGTCGCAAAGATGGCTTGAATGGTGAAAGCGTCAATCTCAGGGTCGGCCGCGCCCAACTGCCGCGCACGGTGCGCGTAGATCGAGATGCCCTTGACGGCGTGAATCAGCAGATCCTGCAACGCCGCCGTGGTTTCGTCTTTTCCGCAAACGCCAAGAGTCTGGCAGCCTTCGCCTTTTGAGGTCTGCTCGCATTGATAACAAAACATGATGAACCTTCCTGTGTAGTTTTTTGCCTGCAAACCGAGAGTAGGCGAGCGGGAAACCGGCCACAGCGACTTAAGTCACTGGCCGGAAAAATTCTCATGCAACCCGGTTCATTTCTTCAAAAGTGACTAAAGTCGCTGCCTGTTTCAAAGCGTTCCCTCATCCTGCAAGAGAAGGAGATCAACATGAACACAACCACACAGACCGTTCGCGAAATCGCACTGGAAGAGCCATCGTCCATACGCGTCTTTGAGAGCTTTGGAATCGACTACTGTTGCGGAGGCCGCAAACCCCTGAGCGAAGCATGCGCCGCAAGCAGCGTCGATGTGGATGCAGTGATTGCCGCGCTCGAAGCGGCAGCCACCGGCCCTGTTCTCACAAATGAAGATTGGTCGCTGAATCGGATGGAAGAACTGGTGAACCACATCGTCCTCAGCCATCACGCCTACGTGAAACGCGAGCTGCCGCGGCTGGCCGAATTGGCGCAAAAGGTCGTCAATCGCCACGGAGCAAACAGGGCCGAACTGGTCGAGCTGCAATCAGTGCTGGCTACGCTGGATGAAGATCTGACCCAACATCTGGCCAAGGAAGAAGCCATCTTGTTTCCGTACATTGTTCAGTTGGAGCGCAGCAATGCTGAAGGAGCTGCCAAGCCAGCGGCTTGTTTTGGCACGGTCGCCAGCCCTGTCGCGATGATGACCGCGGAGCACGACGCCGCGGGATTGCTGTTGGCTAAGATACGCAGCCTAAGTGAGAACTTCACAACGCCGGAGGGAGCTTGCCCCACTTATCACGCCTACTATGACGGGCTGAAAGAGTTCGAGCTTGATCTTCACCAGCATATTCACCTGGAAAACAACATTCTGTTTCCACGTGCGATCGAAGCGGAGTTGGGCAAACGCTAGACGCGGGACAGATGCATTCAGTTCCAGTTACTTCACACGGCGATCTGTCGATGAGGCGCGCCGGTCTCTTGTATTGACGCGCCGCTCCACCAGAGGCTCCGCCGGATGGGGCACAATGATCGGATTGCGAGGCTCGACCTTGCGCTCGCTTGCCGGCTTGGAACTCGCAACAACGGGCTCTGTTCCGCTCGTCAGCAGCTTGCCCAGAACAGGAATATTCGCTCTCTGCAATTCCACGAAGTCCACACCCTCCGCCGTGAGTGTGTATCTTGCGTTGTCGGCTCCCGTGATGTAAGTCTTCTTTTGCAGATACCACATCGTAAATTCCAGATAATCACGGGGGAAACCCATTTTCAGTTCAATTTCCGCCAGTGAAACTTCAGGATGGGTAGGGTTTGTACGGCGCTGGATATAGAGCAGAGCCAACACCCCCAACCGCCGGTTCAGCTCGCCATCCAGTTGATCCATAAAATCGATCGAATTCGATAACGGATCAGGCGGCGGAACATCCTTGTCGCAGCGCGCGTCATATTTGGCGCGCCGCGCTGGATGCGATAACACGTCGTAGGCTTCCTTCAGCAGGAAGAACTTATCCGCATCGCCGGTCTCGGGGTTATCCGGGTGAA
>JADGNO010000250.1 GCA_017883405.1 Occallatibacter sp.
AAAGAAGGCATGAGCTTCCTTCGCGAGTCAGCCCTCGACCGTGTCCGTCGAGGCCTTACAACGCTCAAAGAGATCAACAAGGTAACCTTTATTGAGGCATCCCGCTAGTGAAATTGCTCCTGAGCAAGACAAAAATCGGCGCGCAATCCGGCGGTCGGCCACCTGCGGCAATCGAGTTGTCGGCTGAAGGGGTTCTGGGTGCATCATTGGACGCATCCAGCAGCGAGCCCGTCTTCGCCTTTGCTCCCCTGCCCCACGGTGCACTTATTCCCGGCATCGCCGAGTCAAACATCCGTTCCGCCGATGTGGTTTCAGCAGCCATTCGCTCCGCGCTTGGCGGAATGACTCTGCGTTCTCGCGCTGTGACCGTAGTGCTGCCTGATCCGTCCGTTCGCGTTTTCATGCTCGACTTTGATTCTCTTCCCAGCCGCCCCGCTGAGATTCTTCCTGTGCTGCGACTGCGCATGCGCAAGATGGTTCCCTTTGATGTGGAGCACGCCGGGATCAGTTACCAGGTTCTCTCGCAAAGCGCTGCCGCCGTAAGATTGCTCACTGCGATTTTGCCCGGCCCAGTGCTTGCTGAGTACGAAAGCGCGGTGCACGCAGCAGGATATGAGCCAGGCGCCGTGCTGCCCTCCAGCCTTGCTGCGCTTGAGGTGGTTGACTCCATGGAAGCTGTGCTGATGGCGAACCTGAGCCCTCTGGCGCTCACCACCTCCATCGCCAACGGTAGCGACCTGCTGCTTCATCGCACGCTCGATTTGCCTGACGATCCTCATGAGCGGCTTGCGGAAATCCAGCGCGGCATTGCGGTGGCCGCAGCCTATTACGAAGACACGCTTCGTGCACCGGCGCGGCAAATTCACTACGCAGGCTTTTATAACAGTCGTGATTTTGAAAAGTGGATCAGTGGTATGGATTTGAATGTGGTCGATCTTGTTCCGCGGCCAGACACTGGAGCCATCACCTCGCTTGGTCAAGCAAGCATTGCAGGCGCTGCCGGCGCCCTGGCGGGGGCGAAATAAGCCATGCGAATTGCAATCAATCTTGCAACGCGCCCCTTTGCCGATCTTGGACCGGCAATCAAACGGCTGCGTATCAGCATGGGCATTCTTGCGCTAGTGGCCCTCGCTCTGGGGCTCGGCCTGCACGCTGTTCACAATCGCGCCGAACAAGCGCGCCAGCGCGAGCGTGCCCTGGACGCCCAGATTGCGAGCGTAACGCAGGAGCGGCAAAATTATCAGAACCTGATGGATCGGCCCGACAATGCGCAGCTGCTCAAGCAGGCAGACGCACTGAACCGGCTCTTTGACGAAAAGGCATTCTCGTGGACGCTGGCCATGGAGAACCTCGAAACGGTTCTGCCGCGTGGTGTGCAGGTTTCTACACTCGAGCCTGTTCGCGCCAAAGACGGCCACATTACGCTTCACCTTCGCGTCGTGGGTCCTCGCGATCGCTCTGTGGAGCTGGTACGCAATCTCGAGCATTCGCGACGATTTTTGCAACCTCGCATCATTGGTGAAAACTCCGAAAGCACCAATCTGCCTAATCAGCGAATGGAGCCGGTAAGCGAGTCAAATCGGTTCACGTTCGACTTGCTGGCCGAATACAATCCGCCCACGCAGGAAGAAGCCAGAGCCGCATCGAAGATGGCTAACAACCAGCACGAATCCGCCGAATCCGCAAGCGCAACGCCTTCTTCAAGTGCTACTCGCCGGCTAGTCTCCTCCGGCCCCGGAACAGGAGGCCCGCGATGAGCAATGGAACAGCCTCCCCTGTATGGAACGAACGGCTTAAGTCGCCGCTTACATGGCACTACGTTGCGTTTGCCGCGCTGTTGCTTCTGGTTGTTGGACTTGGTGTGCGCCTCGCACTCGACTGGAGAGCAATCAGTGTTGACGCCGACACGGCCATGGCCGCCAAGCAGATTCAGCTCAAGGCCATGGACCTGCAAACCGCTCCCCTGCGCGGCCTTGATAAGCGCGTTGAAGAATCGCGTGCACAGATGCAGTCGTTTTACAGCAAGCGCATTCCGCCCAACTACTCGACTATCTCCGGCCGCATCGGCGAGCTTGAAGTTGCTTCAGGCGTGCGCATTACCCGGCTGCAGTACGCGCAAGGAATCTCTGGTCCTGATCTGACCGAGATCGCAATCGAATCCACCATCAGCGGCGAGTACCCACAGGTCATGCGCTTCATCAACAGCCTGGAGCGCGATCAGAGCTTCTTCCTCATCCGCGCCATGGCCCTCGCCGGCCAACAGGGCGGACAGGTGAATCTGCGGCTCAGCTTGTCGACGTGGATGCGCCGCGCCGACGCTGCCGCCAGTGGATTGCCATCGATACAGCAGACGGCCGAGCAGGCTGCTCCTTCCGGCGGAAGAGGGGGTGAATAGCCATGGCCATTCCTCTCGGAACTGAGAACAAGCGCCAGGTTGTCCTGGTTGTTGTGCTGTTCGCGTTCATCATCGTCTACGGCGGCGTCCAGGCGTACAAAATGTTATTCGCGCCTTCCACGCCAATTCGCCCGGTTGCTACTCCGGTATCCACTAGTCGTTCCGTGGCCACTTCTTCTGGTTCGTCTGCGGAAGGTCCTGAGGCACAGAAGCTATCCAATGCAGGCATCGATCCGGCGCTGCACATGGAAAAGCTTGAGCAGAGCGGAAACGTCCGTTATGCAGGAACAGGCCGCAACATTTTCTCTGCCGAATCGGTGCCGGTAGCGATTGAAAAGCCGCTCAAGAGCGCTCGCATGACTGGGCCACAGCCGTCGGTGAACGTGCCTCCGCAGCCTCCGCGTCCTCCGTCCATCGACCTGAAATATTTCGGCTATTCGCAAGGGCCCGACAAATCGCTGCAGGCCTTCTTTACGCACGGCGAAGACATCTTTCTGGCGAAGACCGGCGAAATTGTGAACCACCGCTACCGCGTCGGAAACATCAATCCCAATAACGTGCAGATTACCGATCTGGCGTACAACAACACGCAGACCATTCCGCTGACTGCGTTCTGAGAAGTTGATGAAGCACACAATTCCAGCCCGCCGCGAACGCCGCTCTGAAGAGGGCTATCTCCTCGTCTGGGTCATGTTCATGCTGGCTGTATTCACCATCTGGCTATCGGTGGCCGTACCCCGGGCCGCCAAAGAGATTCAGCGTGATCGCGACGTTGAAACCATGCGTCGCGGCAAGCAGTACACGCGCGCTATACAGCTTTATTACCGCAAGTTCCATGCCTATCCACCCAACGCCAACGCACTGGTCAACACCAACGAGATCCGTTTTCTGCGCAAGAAGTACATCGATCCCGTTACCCGCAAAGATGATTGGAAGCCAATTCGCTTTGGCGAGGCAAAAACGCAGTCGGCGGGCTTCTTCGGCCAACCGATCGCCGGCGCGAGTTCTGCAGGAGGCTCGGTCTTGGCAGGCGTGGGCCCCAGCGGTAGTGGAGGCCTCGGCGGCTCGTCTGCGACCGGTTCTACAACCGGCTCTTCTTTGGGCGGCTCCACATTTGGCGGCAGCTCTATCTTCGGTTCGGGTAATACACCGGGCAGCAATGGCTCGGCGGGAACGACAACAGCCAACGGCTCGGCAGGAGCCAGCGGCGCAGCTGGAGCAAGCGGAACAACAGGGACAAGCAGCGCCAATGGGTCAAGCGATAGTTCCTCCGCATTCGGTTCGTCTTCAGGACAGACATTCGGAGGCGCCGGCATTATCGGCTTCTCACCTGCAAGCACCCAAACCTCGATCCTGATCCTGAAAAAGAAGCAACACTACAACGAGTGGGAGTTTGTCTACGACTTGCTGAACGACATGCAAACTCAGGCTGGCGGTAACATGGGCCAACCGGCCAGCAGTACGACGACGCCAGTGGGCAGTTCGAGCTTCGGCGGCAGTTCAGGCACTGGATCTAGCACAGGTAGCAGCTTTGGTTCTGGGTTCGGTTCCACCCCCAGCCCGGCTCCCGGCTCGGGCGCCACACCGCAGCCTCAGCAATAAGGGCTTTCACGGCCAAACGCAAAAGACCCGCCTGGACTAGGCGGGTCTTTCTTTGTGCGAGAGAACCAAACAGCAACGGCGTTTTTAAACGCTGAAGGAGGAGCCGCAACCGCAAGTGGATTTCACCTGTGGGTTCTCGAACTTGAACCCGGCAGCTTCCAGTGTTTCAACGTAATCGACCGTGCATCCATTCAGGTACATCAGCGAAGTCGCATCAACAAACACTTTTAAATCATCAAAACTGAACACTTTATCCATCATTCCGCTCTGGTTTTCAAAGGCCATCGAGTATTGGAAGCCTGAGCAGCCCCCGCCCACAACTCCAATGCGCAAGCCTGCCGGAATTGGATCCTGGGTGGCCATGATCTCGCGAACTTTCGCGATGGCTGACGGGGTCAGAATTAGAGGAGCCTTCTTTTCAGTTTCCAGTGGTGCCGCGGTTACGGTGGACATGTGCTCTCCCGGGGATGAATTCGTAATTCTACTTTACCGTTCATTGGGCGCGGATACAAGCCAATTCACCCAGCCTGATCCATTGCCTGCCACTTGATTTGATGCGATTGGCCCCTTAAGGGTCGCAGAATTAACCCAACCAGTTAACACGCTAAGCCTATGCATTTGTGACTTCTAATCGACGCCTGGAGCCTTTCTTTCGGGTCACCAAAAAAATAAAACGATACAGCAGCACCTTTTCGGAGCTATTATGTTGAACCGAAAGGCCCCTCTACCCACGAGGCCGCGCTTCGAGTCTACGGACTCGCCGGTTCTGGGACCCAGCAATACAGTGGAGGTGGATTATGACGTTTGTACCGATCATGTGGACGGCGTGGGGCGTGATTGTCGCTGCGATGCTGTTACTGCACGTCTACCGTTCGAGCCTGGAGAAGAATGAGGACGACCAGATCTTCCTCGACGACTCCTTCGAACATGAAAGGACCGCGCAGTTAATGATCGTGGCAAAAGTTCACAAAATAGAGCCTGCGCTGCGCGTATTGAAGTGGATGGCGGTGGCCATGACTGTCGTTGTTGTCATTTACTACATTCGCGACATCATGGTGCAGCTCAATATCATCCGATAAAAACACTTCGGAAAGCCGCAAGATTGGTTGAAAAAAGTCTATAGTCTTCCTGGCCCCGGCGATCTAATCAACCGCCGGGAGTCAGGAAGTTGTTGCTCATATAAATTACAGCCTGAACTGCCTGTAGATATCGAACAGATAATAGCCAACGACAAACACCGTCGCAACTCCCACCAGAGCCAGAGTCGCCTTGCGCAACGGCTCAATTTTATTAACCTTGGCCACAATTGCTGCCTGTGCCGATTTTTCCTGCTCCATTGCTTCGCCAAGAAATACCTGGCTATCTTCATCGCGAGTCAACTGTCCCGTAAATATCTTGACGACGATAAATAGCAGAACAAATGCACCCCAAACGGACCACATCACCGGGACGAATCCCATCGCTCTCACCTCGTATGTAATGTTCCGGTCCCAGATGCCGGCGGTCGCCTAAGAATTGCTGCGGCTACCAAGTAGAGGGGCCTTTCGGGTTCCCATCTTAGAAGCCCGGCGGAACAAGCGGTCGTGACACGAGTCACAGGGTCACCATCGGAGGTGCCAGACTTATCACAAAGTGGAACAACACTCCGATCGCGCGCCAGATCAGGACGGATGAAAAAAATAATTTCGCGTGAGAGATTGATTTCAATCAGCGGGCGTGGCTATTTCCTGAAGCGGTTCAACACGGATCTTCGCAATGCGGCGGCCGTCCATTTCAACAACCGTGTAGCGGCGGCCTTCAAAGGTGGTCGACTCACCAGCCGTAGGCAAATGCGCAAGCCGCACCAGCACAAATCCAGCCAGCGTTTCCACACCGCCATCGCGGGGGAGACTCCACTGCATCTGCGTTTCAAGGTCGCGCAAATTCACGCCCCCGTCCATCAACAAAGCGCCCGACGCCGTTGAAAGCACCGGAACTGCCGGTGAGTCGAACTCGTCTTCGAGTTCCCCGGTGAACTGCTCAATCGCGTCTTCGGCAGTTACCAGGCCAACGACCGATCCGTATTCGTCCACCACCACAGCCATGTGGCGACGCTTTTTTTGAAAATCGCGGACCAGGTCAAGCACCGACTTGGTCTCTGGGACTACAAGGATGTCGCGCATGATCTGGCGCAGGCGCAATTCAACAAAAGGTGTGGTAATGCGCGTACCCGGATGTGAATGCTCCACGCTCTGCGCCGCTGCTTGCGATGGGTTTTGCTCGCGGTCCGAAGCCGTGCGGAAGAAGATGAGCCGCGCAAGATCGCGTGCGTAAACTACGCCGATAATGTGCTCAAGGCCGCGCGTCTCGTCATAGACGGGAACGCGGGACCGGTGCTTTGCAATCACCTTTGCGCTTGCTTCTTCCAGTCGCATGTTTGAGGGCAGCGAAAATATTTTCTGCCGCGGGGTCATGATCTCGCGAATCGGTACGTCATCCAGTTCCAGCGCGCGATGAATCAGTGTCTCCTGGAATTTGGGCAACAGGCCCATGCGTCGCGCTGCGGTTGCAATCAACTTCAGCTCATCTGAAGAATGCACCACAGCGCGTTCTGAAAGCGGCACGTCAAAGCCGCGCAGTACGAAAGCAGCCGAGCCTTTCAAAAGCCGGACAGCGGGCTTGGTAAGAGCCATGAAAGCGAGCATGGGCGGAGCCACCGCCACAGAGAGCGCCTCTGCCCGGCTGAGGGCCAGCGACTTGGGCACCAGTTCTCCTACAACGACGTGGAAGTAGGTGATCAGCGCAAAACCGATGGTGACGGCGGCGAAGTTTCCGTAGACCCTGGCATGCGGCAGACCTGAAAACAGCGGCGACAGCAGCGAGGCCGCTAGCGGCTCGCCGAGCCAACCAAGCGCAAGAGAGCAGAGAGTGACGCCGAGCTGGACAGCGGGCAGCAGCTCGTCGAGACGGCGCTGCAGCAAGCGCACTGCACGCGATCCCGGTACCCGCGCGGCGAGCATCTGCTCAATCCGCGTCTCGCGAATCGAAACCAGCGCGAACTCGGCAGCCACAAAAAAGGCATTGGCCAAGACGAGCATGGCCACTGCGACAGATTTAAGCAACGTCAGGCCGTGCATCTGGGTCAGAGAATAGCACTTTGGCTCGGGCGGCTGAACGCAGGCAAGCCGGTTTTCAGCTTTGCAGGCCGTCAGGAACTTGGTATCGAGGTTCTCCGTATAACCTTTTATGTCCGGCCATGCACAGTCGTGTTCGAAAGTGGACAACAATTAGTGCTTCTTCCAGTGAACCAATGCGGCGATCTGCCTCAAATGGTTCAATTTAGTCGCGTGCATGCGTTTGGCAATCAGTGTGCTCAATGCATAGGCGGGTAGTCTGGCGCGCTGATCGGCGAGTTTTGCCCAGGACAACTGCCCTACCCCTGCCGGTTGGCGTGCCGTTTTTTTTGAAAGCGAGGTACGAAATGAAGCGAGTTCTGCTTTTGACGGTGGCACTCATCGTTACGGGTCTGGCGGTGATGCCGGTGTTTGCTGCTGAAGCCACATTTGACCGCACTTTAAAAGTGAGTGGCAAAGTGGATTTCACGGTCGGGACCGGTTCGGGCAGCATCCGTATAACGCACGGCTCTGATGGCCAGATACACATCTTTGGGCGTGTGCGCTCCAGCTTCGGCGCATCCGATGAGCAGGTTAAGCAAATCGCAGACAATCCGCCCATTGAGCAGACAGGAAATATCGTCCGCATCGGTGTTCGCCGCGAGAACATGCACAACATCAGCATTGATTACGAGATTCAGGCGCCGGTCGACTGCTACCTGAAAGCCTCTTCGGGCTCCGGAGAGGTGAATGACGACGGCGTGGGTGAAAATGCAAAACTCAGTACCGGCTCGGGCAGCATTCACGCCACCGGATTGCATGGGGGGTTCTCAGTCGATACAGGCTCCGGCAACATCTACGTTGAGCAAATTGGCGACGGCGATGTCAGAGCTGAGACGGGCTCTGGCTCAATTGAGCTGCGCAACCTTCATGGCGGACTGCATGCACAAACTGGCTCAGGATCCATCAAAGCGGCTGGAACACCATCTGCGGCTTGGAAGCTTGAAACCGGCTCAGGCAGCATCGAGCTGTGGACCGCCGAAGCGGGTTTGACAATCGACGCAGAAACCGGTTCGGGCAGCATTCATACCGATCGCGAACTGACTACGCAGGGCACGTCAAACCGCCACCATGTAACGGGCAAGATCAACGGCGGTGGGCCGGTCGTAAGGATGGAAACCGGGTCGGGCAGCATTCGCGTTCATTGATCTCTTCCTCACAGGGACTGGGCCGCTCCTGGCAAGTCCCTGCCTTTTTTACGGAATCAGGTAATAAGGATCAGGATATTTAATTGAGAACTCAGCCTCGGGTGTGCCTTTAAGGTCACTCCACTGATCGCCGACATTCAGCACGAGTTTGTAGCCCTCCCTCACAATTTGTGCACGCATTGACGACTTGTAGGCAGTCGTAGACTGCAATGCCGCCGATGCTGGACGAAGAATCAGCTTCTGCCAGTTCGTGAATCCCTGGTTGGAGAGATTACGCTCAGTCGCAGCGCGTTGCGACTCGGACCTGCCGGTAATGAAGATGACGTTCACGCCCAACTTCTGCGCTTCTTTGTAGAGCCGCAGAGTGCCGGGAATCGCGGGCGCCTGCGCCGCATCAATCCAAGCATTCCAATCGCGTTGCACGTAATTGAATCCCGATTGCTGCAGCTCCTTGTAGTTCGTGAGCGAGGTCTCATCGATGTCGAGCACCACGGCCAGTTTCTTTGTAACGCGTTTCTGGGCCGCACGCCTGCGCAAGAATGCAATGGCCCGATCCGCCTGCGCGTCGAGATCGCGCGCGTAACAACCGCATGTGCAGGTGCAGTCGTGGTATTGCTTGACTTCATTTTTGAGAACGTCGAGATTGACGATTCGCTCGGCCGCAGCGTTTTGGCTGAATACTTGCTGCTGATTTGTGTTTGATGGCTGCGAGGCTTGCTTCTGTGCAAACGTGCCGGGATTGAAACTCGTGATCGTTGCAGCGATCAATACTGCTCGACACATCAGAACGAAGTCCAGATTCTTCAATGAATTCTTCCCTTCCTGCTGATACAGCACTGGCCGCGGCTCCGCATCGTACTCATAATCCTCAATCATCGCATTCCCGCCGTAGATCCCCCAACGAGGCTTGCGCGGAATCTTCCGTCCTCGCTTCGGTAAACTGGAGTCATGGTTCATGTGATTCGTCCATTGCCGGTCGAGCGCATCAAGCTGCTCGTGTTCGATCTCGACGGCACTCTTATCGACTCTGCACAGGACTTGTGCAACAGCGTAAACGCCGCGCTGGCGCAGTACGGCCGTGCTCCGCTCAACGATCCGGCGATTGCGAGTTTTGTCGGCAATGGCGCTCCAATGCTCATGAGGCGATCCCTTGCTTTGGCCGACGGAATCGATCCCGTGCAAGTGGACGAAACTCTCCTGGCCGGCGCTTACGCTTTCTTTCTCCAGTATTACCGCGAGCATAAACTGGACTTCACCTATGCTTATGACGGCGTGCTTGAGGCGCTGGCCGCGCTTCGCGATCTGCACGACACGCACGGCGGACCACCCCGCACCATGGCCGTATTGACCAACAAACCGGTTCGCCCGGCGCGCGGCATTTGCGAGGGCCTTGGCATGGCCGATTACTTCCTGCACATCTTTGGCGGCGACAGCTTCCCCGCTAAAAAGCCCGATCCTCAGGGTCTTCGCGCCCTCATGCAGGAGGCCGGCGCAACACCGGATGAAACGGTGATGATTGGCGACAGCAAAGTTGACGTGGAGACGGCGCGTAACGCGGGAGCATGGGCTATCGGCTGCGCTTTCGGATTTGGGCCGCAGAACCTGTCTGAAATTGAACCGGACGTGATCGTTGATCGAGCTTCGGACTGGGCCATCGCTCTCAACCCTGCTTCGGCAACAGGATGAGCCTGTCCGGCAGAGATTACTCAGATTCTCCGGGAACTTCTTCCATCACCCTTCCGTACTGATCTCTTGAGGAGGGTCGAATGAAGCTTCGTGCGCTTATCTTCTGTCTGCTTGTGGCCCCCGTGGCCCTTGCTCCCATGCGTGCCCGTGCAAACGACGACGCCGTCCAGTTCGGCTCTGATATCACGGCCTCGGCGGATCATCCCGTCCACGATGCCGTGTGCTTTTTCTGCGATGTCCGCGCCGACGGAGAAGTCACCGGCGACATCGTTGTATTCTTTGGCGACGTCCACATTAACGGCACAGCGCACCGTGACGTAGTGAACTTTTTTGGCCGCACACAGCTGGACGACGGCGCAATCATCGAACGCGATCTGGTCAACTTCTTTGGCTCAGTCCGTGCCGGCCAAAACGCGCAGGTCGGCAGGAGCTTGGTTATCATCTTCGGAAGCCTGCATGCGCCAGGCTCTTTCAGCATCGGCCAGGACAAGTTCGTAATGCCGGGCTTCCTGCTCTTGATTCCGTTCCTCTTCTTCGCCTTGATCATCATCGTCATCGTTCGCGCAATCCGCGCCTGGCGCTGGCGTCGACGCATGTACGCCGGATATCCCGTTCCGCCGCATCTGTAGGCCGCGCGCCATCTACAGCGGTTTATGCGCTGTACCCTTAATGCATGGGCAATCTCTCAGTGCCGTCACCGCGCCGCCTGCGCATCGTAATCCCTGGTGGCAGCGGGCACGTTGGCCACATGCTGGCGCGGTCCTTTCAGGAGCGCGGCCATCACGTCACCATCCTGACGCGCGGTCCTTACACGGCAAACTGGCAGACGGTGCACTGGGATGGGAGGCAAACCGGGCCCTGGGTTGAAACGCTCGAGGGTGCAGACGTCTGCATCAACTTAGCCGGACGCAGTGTCAATTGCCGTTACCACGACGAAAATCGCCGCGAAATCTATAACTCCCGCATCGGGAGTACGAGGCTACTCAACCAGGTCATCGCCGATCTTGAAGAGCCTCCGCGGGTGTGGCTCAATGCATCGACTGCCACCATTTATCGGCATGCGCTCGACCGGCCCATGGACGAATTCACAGGCGAACTGGGCGGCGGCGAGATGATCTCAAAGCATCGCCGCGCACCGCAGACGTGGGACTTCTCCATTGGCGTGGCCAAAGACTGGGAGGCTGCCTTCTTTGAGGCTCCCACTCCGCGCACGCGCAAAGTGGCGCTGCGCTCTGCAATTGTAATGAGCCCTGTTCCGGGCAGTGCCTTCGCGGTATTTTCAAATCTGGTACGGATGAGCCTGGGCGGTAAGCAGGGCAATGGCCGTCAGTTCGTCTCGTGGATTCATGAAACCGACTTTGCGCGCGCCGTCGAATTTCTCATTCATCGCGCAGACATCGATGGCCCTGTAAACCTTGCTGCCCCCAATCCCCTGCCCAACCGGGACTTCATGCGCGAGTTGCGTAATGCCTGGGGAATGCCGAACGGACTGCCCGCGCCGCGTCCACTGCTCGACCTTGCGGCAACGATCATGCGCACGGAGACCGAACTGGTTTTGAAAAGCCGCCGCGTTATTCCGGGCCGGCTGCTGCAGGCCGGTTTTGAATTCGAGTTCCCCAGTTGGCCCCAAGCCGCAGAAGACCTGGTGGCGCAATGGAAACGCAGAGATTGACGCTCAGGATCGCGGCCGATTCAAAAAAACTCAGTGCGCCATCTTTCCCGTCTTAAGGAAAAAGCCGATGGCATGCGTAAGCAAACGGTCCGTATCAGTCTTCCATGCATCGATCTTTGCGTTGCCTGCTTCGTTCAGGCTCGTAAAGATACGTTGCCACTTCAATCTTGTGCCACCGCTGGCGGTTCTCTCCAAGGTCAGGCAAATACGATTCACTTGTTCGGACGAAACCACCGTGAATGCGATTCGCTTGGGCGGCTCGTAGTGATCCGTATTCCAAACACCGGGCTCCAGCGGAGTTGTGAATATACAGTCTTCCTCGGCAAAGCCTGAGTTGCTGTATACCATCTTGCTTTTCCATCCATCTAGCCATTCGTACTCGCGAACTGGGCAAAGGAGGGGAAAAACAGCTTCAGGGGCCTCGTCAAGCTCTCCTATGTACTCAGTAACCGCTCTCTTCGCGCGAAAAGTAGATGGGGTCTCAGCCAACGCATCAGTCGAACAGGCGAGGGCCGATGCCCCAACGCCTCCCATGAAAATCAGAAACTCTTTGCGTGTCATGATTTGATCGTGAACTATAAAGCGGTAGACGGGTCAAGCGTTATCTGTGTATGTCGAGGAGCTTGCTTGAAAGTCATCTTCTCCACAAAATGCACGCAACCGTCTCATTCCGCGATTTGCTCGTTCCCAGCTATTTCGGCGTTATATCAGTCACGGGCAAATCCCAATGAGAGGTCAGAATTTCAAACCTGCGCTGCTCTTCTTTTTGATACGTCGCCTGGTCCGGCCACAATTCCTTGATCATCGCTTCTTCGTCAGGATTTGAGCTTGTGGCCACCGTGCCATTTTTGAAGACGATGGTCACGCGATAATCCCAGCGCCCGTCCTCAGTTGTGTGGTATGCCGGCGACTCGATCTTCACAGAGAGAATGCGCCCGGCCGCCTGCTCCTTCTTGAGCAGCGGATAGTGATTCTTCTTGAAGAGGCTGAGAAACTCTTCCTGGTGTCCCCACTGGCATTTGTAGTAGTACTCCACCACGTAAGGCTGGCCTGCTCCGCTTTGCGGCGGCGCACCTTGAGCTTTGAGTCGCGTGCTGAATGAAGCGGCGAATGCAATCACGAGAAAGGCAAAAATCAACTTGCGCATAAGAGCCTCCGGAGTTTTCGATTGCAGCCATTGTACCGTGCGGGCTGCTACGCCCGTCGTAGATACAGCGAAAAGAAGAACCGGCAATGGATTGATTCGTCCATTGCCGGTGAATGAGAGGAAATACCTTATGTACTTAACGCTTGCAACCGATCTATATGAACGAACTTTATGTATGAAGTAAGAACTTGCTGCGTACTTTAATTGCCCGCATACGATTCCAATGCTGTTTTGCTGGGAATCGTTAAAGTCGAACCGTGGAAAGCAACCAGGTGGCGGCTCTTGAAGATGCTGAGCGTGCGAGTAACGGTTTCACGCGAGGCGCCGATGAATTCGCCAATCTCGCCGTGCGTAAGCGGAAAGCGGAAGTGCGTGCCGTCCTCGGTGGTTTTACCATTCTGGCTCCACTCAAGGAGCAGGCGGGCGAGCTTCTCAGGCGCCGAATTTGACAACCCGACCGTGCGCAGCTGCTCGCAGGCCAATGTGTAGTCGCGGGTCAGTTCCTCGGTCACTGTTTGGTAGACCTCGGGATGCCGCATCAGGAAGTTGGTGAAATCGCGGCGGCTGATCGGCGCGAGCTTGGCCGGATACAGTATCTCCGCGGTAATTTCTGAAGCTTTGCCGGAGAGCGCCGATGCCAGCCCGAGGATCTCGCCTTTTCTTGCAATGCGCAGAATCAGCCGACGGCCGTCGCTCGAGTTCATTGAAAGTTTTACTTCACCATCAAGGACGATGTAGATGCTGGATGCGGTGTCCTTCTCAGAAAAAACAATCTTGCCTGCCGGATAATTTACTGCCGTTGCCATGGCGCTCAAGTCCTTCAGCGCTTCAGGCGTCAACTTGTTAAAAAACTCTCCAGACAACCGCGACTGGTTACGATTGCCAGCGACTTCACTCTGCATCGTCATCGTTCCCATCACAACTCCTCACTCTTCTGCTGATCGCCCTGTTTGATGACTTCGGCGAGGGACTGAGTCCACAGTGTTCCGGTAATCAGTTCCGCGTGCGTTTGTTTATAGATCTCACGAAGTAGATGTGTGGCGTGTGCGTCCGCATACGTTACATCGCGCAGATCGATAACAAGCCGCTTACTCGAAACGCGCGGAGACGCTTCCACCCAAACACGGCTTAGTTCTTCCGTCCATGGCCCCGCGATTCGTCCTTCCAGCTTGATCTGCGCGTCTTGCGCTCGTTCTTGCATTGAGATCTTTAACGTATGCCGGCTCTTCCTGCGCCACGCCCTGTACTAATGCACGGCGCGTGCCAAACTTCGCCAGCGATAGCGGAGTGTCCGTGAGTGATTGCAATTTAAGGGGCTTAGCGGATCTCTGAGAAGAGTATTGCGCAGGGACGACGGAGGAAGTGACGAAGTGACGATGACGAAATCTCGTCACTCTGACTAAATGTAGTCACTTCGCTCGATGCCGAGCTTCTTCAATTTCGAATTTAGCGTGGTGCGTTTCAATCCCAAACGCGCGGCAGCACCATCTTCGCCGCCGATTTGTCCTTTGGTTTCGCGGAGCACTCGCAGTATGTGATCGCGCTCCGCCGCGTGCAGCGAGGGGTCCTGCGACACCTCTGCCTGAATATTTTCCGGCGCTTCCAACTCCGCCAGCGGTGCAAACAGAACCGATCCTCGCGTGAGGATTACGGCGCGCTCCAGAAAATTCTCAAGCTCGCGAATATTGCCCGGCCAGCTCCAGTGCACAAATGCATCCATCGTCTCGTCAGGAATTCTCTCGATCGTCTTGCCCATGCGCCGACTATGCTTCGAAACAAAATGCCGCACCAGGATGGGAATGTCGCTTGCGCGTTCGCGCAGCGGCGGCGCAAATACGGGAAAGACTTTGAGTCGATAATAGAGGTCGGCGCGAAATGTTTTTTCCGCCACCATCTTGGCCAGGTCGCGATTAGTGGCGGCAATCAGCCGGATGTTCACCGGAATCGACCGCGTTCCACCCAGCCGCTCGATCTCGCGTTCCTGCAAGGCTCGCAGCAGCTTTGGTTGCAGGTCGAGCGGCAGTTCGCCAATCTCATCCAGAAATAGCGTGCCCTCATGTGCCAGCTCAAGGCGCCCGATTTTGCGAATGATGGCACCGGTAAACGCGCCCTTCTCATGACCGAACAATTCGCTTTCAATCAGCCCGGCCGGGATAGCCGCGCAATTCAGCTTGATGAATGTGCGATCGTTGCGAGGGCTCAACCTGTGCGTTGCCCGCGCCAGCAGTTCCTTGCCGGTGCCGGACTCACCCTGAATAAGCACCGTCGCATCCGTTGGCGCCACCGTTTCAATTTCTTTAAGGACACTACGCAATCCCTTGCTGTCACCAACAATATCTTCATAGCGGTTTTCGAGATTGATTTCCGACTCGAGATATTCTTTCTCCTGGCTCAGGCGGTCGCGCAGTTCGGCGATCTGCTTGAACGCCAGCGCGTTGTTCACGGCCATCGCCATTTGACCGGCAAGCTGCCCCAAAACCTCGGCGTCGCGTTGCACGAAAGCGCTTTCTTTGCGGCTTGCTATCGCCAGCGCTCCAAGTACCCGTTCGCGATGAATGATCGGAACCCACAGTCCCGATTGCATGCCTATCGATGTCATGTGCTGAACGGATTCCGGCGCAAAGGGCCAGCGGTCGATTTTGTTCAGGATCAGCGGTTGCCTGGTGCGAAACGCGCGTCCCGCCGGCGAAGCATCGGGATCGAGTAGAACTTCGCGTGGACTTGGAAGACCCTCTCCAACCGCGGAGAGAAACTGCACGCGCAGCTTGCCCGTTGCTTCCTCAAAAAGCCCCAGCGTCGCCATGTCGTGCGGAACCATCTTGCCGATGCTGGCGGAGAAGGCTCCCAGCATTTTGCTGATGTCTACGTTCGCCAGCAGCAGGCCGCTCAGCTCAGCGATTATGGTCTCCTGCACTTGCTTGCTTTCGGTCATGTCGCGAGTAACTTTTGCAAAACCTGTCATTGCGCCCGTGGTGTCGTGAATGGCCGAAAGAGACACATGCGCCCAGAAGCGCGATCCATCTTTACGCACGCGCCATCCTTCTTCTTCAAAGCGGCCGCGCTGCGACGCCAGTCGCAGAATTTCAGCTGGCCTACCCTTCTCGATATCCTCTTGGGTAAAGAAATGGCTGAAATTCATTCCCAGAATTTCATCAGCTGTGTATTGTTTGAGCCGTTCCGCGCCGGCATTCCAGCTCATGACGCTTCCGTCGCGGTCGAGAGTGTAGATTGCGTAATCGTGAATCGTCTCGATCATCGACCTCAGTAACTGGTCGTTTCGGCGCAATGCATCCATTGCAGCACGCTGCTCGGTCACGTCCCGGACAAAACTCAGCACCAGCGGCCCCGCATCGGTGTTCATCGGCTTCAACATGATGTCCACCGGAAACTCCGTGCCGTCCTTGCGCAGCCCATACAGGTACAGGGCCGCACCCATTTGCCGCGCACGCGGGTGGGCGTTGTAGTTTTCGCGATAAGTGGGGTGATTGCGTCGGAACCGAGCGGGGACCAGGTTCTCTATCGGCTGGCCGAAGAGTTCGGCCTGTGTGTGACCAAATAGTTCCGCAGCACGCGGGTTCGCGCCACGGATAAAGCCATTGGAGTCCGTGACAAATATCGCATCCGGAGAAACTTCGAACAAGTTCTCCAGAGCAGCTTGCGCGAGCGAGGCCCTGTCGTGCTCAGGCGTGGCCGCTGCAGCCTTTTCCGGGGAATCAGAAGGGCGCATAAGAGCGGTTAACCTAATCTGGAAACTACTCGGTTTTACCCCTGCTTTGCAACATGAAAGCGACGATCAATTCGCTTTACCTGCAGCTCTTTAAAGCCTTGGGCAAATGCATGGAAAACGGAGTCTAGCGCTAGTCGAGTGAACTGCAGACAAAAAACGGCCCCCGTTTTCGGCGGGGGCCAAGTTGCCTTGGTTCTCTCGCTTTGCGAGAGCTTGATTGGCGGCCTCCGGCGGGGTAGCCGTTGGCGCGTGGATGCCTCGGAGGAAGGACTTCGGCTTATTAGGGCCTATCCGCGCCAGGCGAGGAAGCAGCACCCTGGGGTGATGCGGCTCCCTGGGCCGCCAAACTGTTTGCCATCAACCGCACATGCACATCGCTCGCCGGCTTGATCTTTTCATCGCCAGCTGAGGCTACTTCGGCGTTGCCGAGTGCTACAAAGTGCATGCGGTAGACGGGAATCTGGTGTTCGGTTACAAGATAACGCTCAACGGTCTGGGCCAGTTTCTGCGAGCTCTGGATACCCACGACTCCGGCGTGCCTCGAGTGAGCTTCCATTTCGAGGATGTAGCCGTTCTGGCCGGTTACGCCTGCGGCCAGGTCATCGAGTTGTTTCTTGGCATCGGCGGAAAGAACTGGATTGCCGCCGCGGAAAGTGATGTCGACATCTGTGACCTGCTTGTATTGATCAAGCCCACTCACAGTCTCGTGAAGCTTATCTACGTGCCCAGATGCAGTTTGAGCTATACCACTGGCTTGCTGAGCCTGCTGGCCAGCTGCGGTCGCCGTCTGGTTGGCTGCGTCTGCCGCGGCCTGCGCTTTGCTGATGCCGGCCTGTGCACGCGAATCCACATCTGAAATGTCGCGAGCATTCTTGGCGTTAACTTCATCCAGCTCGCTTAGACGGTTGTTGATGGGATCGGTCTGCTTCTTAACCCAGGATTTGCGAGCAAACGGATTAACGCGGCCCCAGAATCCTTCCCTCGCGGGAGCAACGTAAGGCGCTGCCGGCTTGTAATCCTGGTTCTGTGTCGTGCTCGAAGGCTGAACGGCGGTTTGAGACGTATTGTCTGCAGGCTGTGCCTGCTGCGCCCAAGCGGGAATTCCAATTGCTGAAGCCAGTACAAGTGTCGCGATCTGGCCGGGGAAGAATCGCAGAACAACTGAAGTGTTTGCCATGGGTATGAGTCCCTCTTTTTGCTTTACTCCGCACCACAATCTGCGGGCCGAGCTTCTCTTCTGCTCGCCCTTACCTACTGCAATGACCGTGCCAAACTCGCTCGCCCCAGAACTGGATTCCAAGTGGTTGAATTTAATGTATTTATATTTTCAACCGGTGGGTGCCCGAGCCGCCGTTGGCTTGATGTGTAAACGATTCCTATGTAATTTTTGCGTCGGCCGGTATTTTCTACAGAGTTACCCCCTCGAACTAAGTTGAGATAATCCGGGCACGTGGATGCGATGCCCCAGTCCGCACAAACACGAGTCGTGGCAGAAGTTTGGCTACTTCTTTGTCTCTAAGTTTGAAAGTTATTTTGTCTGGACGGTGATGATACGGATCTCGGGGTAGACACCGTCCCAATCCTGCGTGACCGCATCGAAGATGAGCCGAAAATCGCGCTCATCGCCCGGCTTCAGCGGTGCTGCGGATATTGGTTGGATATCAATATAGGGGTCTCGTGTTCTGATCACCTGAAATTGCTGGGTTTCGTTCTGCGCAACTTCATGAGCAATGTTGCGAAACAGAATCTGCGCGGTGATTGCGGTTACGGTACGGTCGCCTTTGTTGGCGATGCGCCCATCGAGATAAGTGACTTTGCCGCCAGCCAGGTTCGATGACTCACTCATAACCAGGTTGCTGACCGGCAGGTTGGCGGCGTAGGGATCGGTGGGGGTCGAAATGGGCATTGCCTGCGGGCCGCCCTTCCCGCGCCCAAACACTACGAGCCCAATCACGATGGCCACGACCACTGCCGCGGCAATGATGATTGGCATCCAGTTTCGATCGCGCGTTTCAGCGAGACGTATCAGTTGAGGACCAGTGCTCACGAGCGAAATTCTACACCCACGCACAGACCCGAACGTGGCAGTGGCGAAGAACTGGTGCGAGTGCAGTCAATCTCAAGCATCCGAAAAGACCCTGGTTGAGGTGTGGTTATACGCATACCCGAAACGCCTAAAAACGGGTACATCGATTTCGAAAACCCTGTGAAGGCGGCGACGCGCGGGACTGGAGTTCCCTCCTATTACCAAAATGCGCCCCCTAACACGAATTGTTCATTTTCAATTGCATCTTTGTGGAGTAGAGTGCGTCTAAACTTTTTATAAGCGCAGGGAACTTGCGCAGTAAAACAAGCGTATCCCCGGCTACGAGAGTTGATGAACAGGCAGGCCAGCCATGCAACACCTCCCCGAGTACTCCCTCAATTCGTTGACGTCGACCGAGAACGGCATCCAGAAGCCGGTTAGGGCGGCGAACATCGCGTATCAGTACATTACTGTTGCCGCGATGATTCTGCTGCTAGGCAGTTTGTGGGTTTTCTAAAGAAACCGCGCTGGAGATTGAATCCCGGAACAAACGTTCAAGACAATTGCGCCGTCGCGGCTGCTGCGTGCGATGCGGCTCCCTGCCTGCTTAAGAAAATCGTAGATAACCCAAAGTAGCGAGTAAGGGGACAGCTGTCGCCGTGCCGGTGATTGGGCGCACCACAGCCTGGCGGCCTAAGCGGTGACACCTGAAGATTCAAATAGCGCGCGCTATTGACTCGAGTTGGAGTTGGACATCATGTCGATCCGAGTGAGGCGTATGTAGTGGTCCACTGCAATCTTACCCGGGCCAAGTGGGAGCGTTGTGAATGCAATTACACCGCCGGATTTGATTACGAAAGGAGTTAGATCGCCCGGAAGGGCAACCACCGGGAAACTCTTGTCGCGGGTCCACGCAGTTGAGGGTGCTTGCTCGGTATCAGTGAAGGCGCTGAAAGTGCACCTGATCTCATCTGTGCCCGGAATTGGTTCGACGAGCAGGTCATACGCGAAGACCACTTTTAACTGATTGTATTGGAAGTAGTAGTGGAAGGCATGGGCAGGGTTCTTCTTGTCTACCCACGAATTAATAATCGAGCCTCGGATTTCATCGAAATTGGGTGACGACGAAGGGTTCGACATTGACAAGTCGATAACGACACCGTTTGCCTTGATGTTCCCATGTTGCCAGCCCTCTACATACGCCGTCGATGGAACAACAGATGTTGCCCTATAAAAGGGCGAGTCCGCATAACTCTGGCAGTAACCGCACAGCGGAATTGAAAGCGCAAACGCCAGCAAGCTTTTGGTCATGTGAACCTCCAAACGTCGGACCACTCCGAAGGATTTCACCCGAAAGCATACAGAATGCCGGTCGTGCAGCAGACTTAAATCGCTCTGACCTCGAAGCTCCGAGTGACTCTTGGCGAGTGTGCGTGATCGCTTCGCTGCTAGAGACGAGTTGATTCGAAGGAATTTTCATGTGGCAGGTTTGTTCCTGAGTCGGCAAACCTCTGGCTGTTTTGGGAGCTAGGGTCGAAGTTGCTCTCTGCCTGCCTTGAACATCATGACAATGTACAGAGTGACGGTGGCAAAAACCACCACCAGCGCCATCGGGGTCATTCCGGGTACGTGCTGTCCGGGATTGCGCGCTTCCTGCACCGTTGCCCATTGCATCCAAGTGAGCAGACTGACAATTTCCACTTTGAGCCAGGCCATCATATCGAGAGCCAGGCCCTGCATTCGCAGCCGATTGAAGACGGTCACTTTTACGGGGTAATTGAAAGCGCCGGGAAACTGGGTTACCACGGTGAACAGCAGGTAAATGATGAGCGTGATGGCGGGGAGCCAAATGAGAAATGCAGGCGAGCCCCAACTGTCTGGTTGGCCCATGGCGTCAAAATGGATAGGAATGCGCTCCGGCATGTGATCGGCGCCGAACAGCGCCCTGACGGTGATGGCAATATGCAGACCCAACGCCAGCAGAGCAAAGCCCTCAAGCCACTTGCGCATGCGTTCCTTTCGCCGGTTCTGCTCACGGCAATTGGGGCCGTGAACGGGAGAAGCCCAAACAGCAGAAAAGAGCAAAGACAGTAAATGAAGGATACAGCCGTTAGACGCGGCTGCAAACGGAAACGGTAGAGGGCGGATCGAGCAGGTACCCAGCTCTAAAACCTACCCGAAACGCGCACGCTTGACTGTCTGCCGGAAGTCGTTTCCGGTCATCTCGACGCGCACGCACATTTCAGCGAGCCGCGATCGCATTCGATCTCCAATGCGGTCGCCAAGTGTCTGTTCGCGCGCGGCTCGCTCAGCGTCTGTCTGGCTGCCGCCGCCCGCTTGAAGGTCGGGATAGTTGGTGGTGATGATGGTGGTCAGTTTGTCGTTATAGCGCGAGTTGAGGATCAGCGCTACGGTGTCCCAAACCCACTCGTTAGGTTTTTGCGCGCCCAGGTCATCGAGCACCAGCACCTCGGCGGCAAACACTGGCCGCAACAGATCCAGCTCCGTTGTCTGCACCTGGGGGTTGTAGCTGTTCTGGATGCTCTTGAGGAGTTCGCGGTAATCACAAAACAGTCCTCGGACGCCGCGCTCCTGGATAAGCCGCCGCAGCACGCCAACCGCAAGGTGCGTTTTGCCCACGCCGATTGATCCAGTGAATAGCAGGCCCTTGCCTGCCGTATCCACCGGGTAAGCATCAACAAATTTACGAGCGGTGAGCAGTCCCTGGCCGAGCGTGGGATGCGCGCCGGGAAAGGCGGTTTCGTAGCCATCGAGCGTGTAGTATCGATAGCGTTCGGGGATGTGGGCGGCGGCAAGCCTCTTCTGCTCGCGCTCAACGGTCTGGCATTGGCAAGCACGCGCACCCCACACACCGGTGTCAGACATGACGCGCACCAAACCGACTCCACCGCAGATTGGACAATTGCTCATCGCTCTTAAAAGCCTATAGCAGTCGGCTGACGCGCGCCGCGGTGCAGTCCCGGTACATATTTGTGGAAAAGGGCGAGCCAATGAACACTGCCATTGCCTACAATGCTGTGGAGCTGAAAACGCTGCGAAAGATCGACCGAGTTGCAGATGTTCGGATGGAATACATCCCTCAGGGGCTAAAGCCCTGGCTACTTTGCAGGCGTTTAAGTATGGGTTGAAGCCCGTACCCTTCAACGGTGGCGCCAAGCAGCACAGACCTCAAAAACGAAACTTAAGGTGACACTTCAATGAATCGACGCAATGTGTTGTTTGCAATGATCCTGGCGGGGTCGACGATTTCGCTATCGATGACTGCACAGGAGCCGGGGATCAAGCCGGAGACAAACGCGCCTACTGCCGCACAAACAACGCCTCTTGCGCCAAAGCTCACGGCATCCGGGCACCCCGACAATGACTACTGGCGCCAGCACGACCAGCAGCTATTGTCCGATTTTCCCTGGCTGGCGCATTTCAAAGACGCCGATGCCAAACTAGCTCCTCCCGCGGCAGGTGAAAACCGTGTGGTCTTTATGGGCGACTCCATCACCGAGGGCTGGCATCTTGACCAATCGTTCCCCGGCAAGCCGTACGTCAATCGCGGCATCAGCGGCCAGACCACACCGCAAATGGTTCTCCGCTTCCACCAGGATGTCGTCAATTTAAAGCCCCAGGTGGTCGTGATTCTGGCCGGCATCAACGATATTGCGGGCAATACCGGCCCCATGTCGCTTGAGGACATTGAGAACAACCTGAGTGCCATGGGTGAAATGGCAACCGCGAACGGTATCAAGGTGGTGTTCTGTTCAGTGCTGCCCGCATACGATTTTCCATGGAGCCCTGGCCAATTTCCCGCCCAGAAAATCATCACGCTCAATGAGTGGATCAAGTCCTATGTTGCGTCAAAGAATTACAACTACGTGGACTACTACACGCCCATGAAGGATGACCGCGGCGGCTTGCCTGCGACCTTGAGCCGCGATGGAGTGCATCCAAATGCCGCCGGTCACGCGATCATGGAACCGCTGGTCAAAGCTGGAATTGACAAGGCGTTAGCCCAGTAAACGGAATCCAAAAAGAATTGCACGGTCCCAAACGGAGCCTGCACAGCAGCATCGGGCAGACTTAATGTTTCACTTGAGGAAACGGCTGCAAACATAAAAAGGAACTTCGTGTCATAGTTGAGATGTAGGCCCTCATTTCCCTGAGGTACCACTGAGGTCTTTAGCCGCGCAATGGCACGAATCGGCGTAATCTGCTTCCCTGGCACCGGCCATCTGAACCCGTTCACCGCGCTTGGGCACGCACTCCAAGAGCGTGGTCACGACGTTATTTTCTTTGGAATCCCCGACGTGGAAGCCCGCGTTCGCGCAACTGGCCTTGAGTTTTCAGTTATTGGCGCGAAGGATTATCCGCTTGGGACACTGCGTAAACTCGACGAGCAGCTCAGCGAGCTTCATGGCCTGGCGGTTTTCGGGTTCACAGTTGAACGCATAAAAAATACTGCGCTTATGGTCTTTCGTGAGGCGCCCGATGCTGTCCTGCAAGCCCAACTGGACGCAATGATCATTGACCAGGCCGACTTTGGAACCAATGTTGCCGAGTACCTCGGTCTTCCATTCGCATCCGTCTCCGTTCTGCCTCCTTTTATCGATGACAATCGCGTGCCTCCGTTCTTTTTCGGCTGGCCGGCGCGTTACGACCTGATTGGACGGATACGCAATGAATTCGGCATTCAACTTTTGATGAGGATGGCCAATCCGATTTTTCGAGTCGTGAATCGACAACGCGACTCATGGGGCCTGGGGAGGCATAAGCGCAGAGGGGATGCACTTTCTCCCATTGTGCAGATAACGCAAATGCCGCGTGAGCTTGAATTCGATGGCTGCCCGCATCCCTTGCCGCTGCACTATACGGGTCACTTCCGATTCGACAAGAAGCGGCCCCGCGTGGATTTTCCGTGGAATCGGCTGGATGGGCGCCCGCTTGTCTACGCCTCAATGGGAACGCTGCAAAACGGTTCGAAAGAGGCCTTCGAGATCATCGCAAGAGGGTGCGCCAAACTGGATGTTCAGCTTGTGATGTCCCTCGGCGGCGGATTCAGCATCGACAGCCTGGGTGAATTGCCGGGTCAGCCCATCGTGGTGGAGTTTGCGCCTCAGCTTGAATTGCTCAAGCACGCTACAGTTGTGATTACCCACGCAGGCCTTAATACGGTTTTGGAGTCCATCGCGGAAGGCAAGCCGATGGTGGCCATTCCGATTGGCAACGATCAGCCCGGAATTGCCGCCAGGCTGGCGGCGAAGGGTGCAGCCATCGTGTTGCCACGCAAAGGGTTGACAGCGGACAAGGTGGAAAAAGCGGTGCGCACGGTGCTTGAAGACGATCGATATCGCCGGGCTGCGACCGGGCTAAAAGAGTCGATCGGCGATGTGGATGGGGCTGCGCTAGCCGCCCAGTTGATTGAAGAGAAACTGTGCCTCAAACCGTCTGTTGTCGTTGAAAGTCGCGACTGAAAGAGGTTATTGGCTGATTTCGGGGCTGAAATGCCTCGGGAGAGTCCTCCGAATTGCGCCAGCGAGCGAATCGCCTTAGAATAGAAGAGGAATAACAGCAGGAAAGGTTTGTCTCCAAAGCGATGCCTAAGGAAAAGATTCACCCCAACTACGCCGCAGTTCAAGTTAAGTGCGCGTGCGGCAATCATTTTGAAACCCGGTCGACCCACAAGGGCGACATCCACGTAGAAATTTGCTCAGCCTGCCACCCGTTCTTTACGGGCAAGCAGCGCCTGGTCGATACCGCGGGACGCGTTGAGCGTTTCCGTCGCAAGTATGCCAAGTCAGATGAAGCAAAGGCAGCCAAGTAGGCGCCTGTGCAGACGGTTAGCGCGATTGGGCCTCCGCTACGGCGGAGGCCCAGTTCGTTCAAGGCGAATTTGCTGACGTCTGGCAGAACTGAGAGCTAGGAGCTAAAAGCTAGAAGCTGCTTTTATGGCCGGCAAAGGTTTCACTGTTAATAAGGACTGGGACGATCCCATCGAGCATGCGATGCCCGATGCTGCCCGTGTGCCTGCTGAAGTGCAGATTGGTTCTGTCCAAGTAAGACCGGCAACCGTGCTGGCTCCCATGGCGGGCGTTACGGATACCGTATTTCGCCGCTTTATTCGCCATGCCAGCATGTTCTCTGCGTCAGCACAGGCGGGTGAGTTCATCGACACAGAAGTGAGTAACGCCCAGTCTGGCTGCGGGCTGCTGATGACGGAGTTTACGTCCGCGGACGGTCTGTCACGCATGCGCGAAACCAAACGCCGCCGCTACCTGACTTTCTACGACGACGAGCACCCTATCGGCGCACAGCTTTTCGGCTCCAATGCGGAGACACTTGCAGAGGCGGCACGCATTGTTGAAGAAACCGGCTTTGATACGGTTGACTTGAACCTGGGCTGCCCGGCAAAGCGCGTGGTCGGCTGCAATGGCGGTTCGGGCTTGCTGCGCGATCTGCCCAAGATCGGCGAGATTTTTCGCACAGTGCGCAAAGCAGTCGCGATTCCCTTCACCGTCAAGTTCCGCTTGGGATGGAACGATAAGCAGATTGTCTGCGTGGAACTTGCGCGCATGGCTGAATCAGAAGGCCTGAATGCCGTGGCGCTGCACGCCCGCACCCGCGAGCAGGGCTACAGCGGCCAGGCGCAATGGCAGTGGATTGCCGCCGTTAAAGATGCCGTCAGGATTCCGGTGATTGGCAACGGGGATATCCGCACGCCGGAAGATGCGGCAGCAATGGTTGCGGAAACCAAATGCGATGCGGTGATGATTGGGCGCGCCGCGCCGGCGAATCCCTGGATCTTTCGGCAGATTGCGCAGTATACCGCGACCGGCCAATACGAGCGAGCCACGATGGAAGATCGCTATCACATGATCCGGGCCTATTTTGAAATGCTTTTGGCGGAGACGGAAGCGACGAAAGACATGCCGCGCGATGCTCGCCTGGGTGACCCAGAAGGCAAGATGAAGCAGTTCGCGACATGGTTCACGCACGGAGTTCCGGGCGGAGCCAAGTTGCGCGGCGCAATCTATCATGCGCGCACTGGGGCCGGGGTGTTGAGCGAAGTTGAACGCTTCTTTATACCGAAGCTCGAGGCCGGCGAAGCACTTGAAACTGAGGTCGTGCAGGACGACGGCGCCTCGGCGTTCCCTGAGACTGCGCTTGTCTGCGACTAGTTTCTAATCGGCGCGGCTGAAGCTATTCCTCACGCCCGCCATTCAGCGGCAAGCGAATCGTGGCTCGAGCGCCTTCGCCGTCTTCGCGGTTTGCAAGTCGAATTTCGCCGCCATGCGCGCGCGCAATTTGCTGCGCCAGCACAAGGCCTACGCCGCTGCCGGTTGGCTTGGTTGTATAGAACGGCACAAACAAGTTCTCGGCGTTGGCGATTCCGAGCCCGCGATCTTCAATCGAAACCAGAACCGAAGTTCCAGCGAGCTTCCACGTAGCGCGGACGGGGCGTCCATCTTTTGCCTCCGACGCGTCAACGGCGTTGCGCAAAACGTTGATCAACATCTGCTCCAACTGGTCCGGGTCCGCGTTCAGCACCACCTTCGGGCCAGGATCAACCTGCACTGGCAAACGCTGTTCGAGTGCCGCAATTCTTTCGAGCAGCGGTGCAAACTCGACTGGCCTGAGAGTAGGCGGCGGCAATTGCGCGAGCTGCCTGTACGACTGCACAAATCTGTGCAGCGCGTCGGCTCGACCTTCAACCACGCCGAGTCCGCGACGAAAATCATTGAGAGTGACCGCGTCGGCCTGCAAGGTGTCGACTCGTGTGAGCAAACTGCCTGCGATGGATTTGATGGGCGCTAGGGAGTTTGACAATTCGTGCCCCAGCACGCGAATCAACCGCTTCCACGCAACCTGCTCTTCTTCACGCAACGGAACGCTGACGTCGGCAAGCAAAAGAATTGTATGAGGCGCGCCTTCCTGGCGGAACGATGCCTTACGCAACAGCCAGCTTGTCTGGGCGGCCTGCGCCTTCTGGGTGAAATTAATAATATGAGTCGATTGATCGGGCGCGTTCAGCAGAAATTCCAAACCAAGCTCCTTCGCGGTCCTGCCAAAGCTGCGCGCGTGCGGCAAGCCCAGCAGTTTCAGGCCCGCTTCGTTGACCAACTGCAACGTGTCTTCGCGATCGAACGCAAACAGCGGCGCGTGCATGACCTCAAGAATGCGCGCCAGAAGTGCTGTTGCTTCGAGCGAGCGCACGCGCTGCCTCTGCAACAGATCGGCAAGCAGGTTGACTTCCGCAGCAAGTTCCCCGAGCGCATCCTGGGCAGAAGCACCGCGCGCTCGAAACGAGTAGTCGCCCTCACGCAACGATGCAACCACATTCGAAAGCGTCTGCAGGGGCCTGATCCACGCTTCCACGAGTGCCGCCGCAACGAGCACCAGATAGAGCAACAAGCAAGTGATCAACGCCGCGGCAGGCGCCGCACCGGCGTGGTTTTGATAGAGGAGCAGGCCGGCGGCAACAATTGCCGGAAGCGACAAAAGCCCGCAGAAAAGCCACGCTCGGCTTGTTGCCGAACGCGGCCTGCGGTGCGCCCTGCGATCAGATGCCATATTTTTCGATACGGCGATAAAGCGCTGCTCGACTAAGCCCGAGCGCCTCGGCAGCCTGCGAGATATTTCCATCGCAGCGGCGAAGCACTTTTTTGATGAGCAGCGACTCCACTTCGTCGATGCTCATATTCTCGCTCATGTTCTCAAGCGATGCACCCACCGGCCGCGAAGAACCGAATGCCAGGTTTGAGGGTTCTATCTCTTCGCCGCGGCAAAGCAACACTGCTCGCTCCATGGCGTGTTCGAGCTCGCGTACATTTCCCGGCCACGCGTATTGCATGAGCTGCATCATAGCCGCCGAAGAAAAGCCCGTAACCTGCTTGCGATATCGAGCGCGATTGCGATTGAGGAAATGTGTCGCCAGCAGCGGAATATCTTCGCGCCGGTCGCGCAGTGCCGGCAAATGTATTTCTACAGTATTGATGCGGAACAGGAGGTCTTCGCGGAAATTGCCGGCCTTGGCCTCTTCCGCAAGCTGCGCATTCGTGGCGCAAAGCAGACGCACATCCACACGCCTGGTCTGGGATGACCCAACGCGCTCAAGCTCGCCGGTTTCAAGTACGCGCAACAACTTGGCCTGCTGGCGAAGCGGTACATTGGCAATTTCATCCAGAAAAAGCGTGCCTCCATGCGCCAATTCAAAGCGCCCGATGCGATCTGTACGCGCGTCGGTAAACGCACCTTTCACGTGACCAAAGAACTCACTCTCGAAGGTGCCTTCCGGCATTCCACCGGCATTGACCGACACAAGCGGCATGCGGGCGCGCGGTGAAGCGGCATGGAGCAAGCGCGCCACAATTTCTTTGCCAGTGCCGTGCTCGCCTGTCACCAGTACGTTGGCATCGGACGGCCCTACTTGCGCAATCAGTTCAAGCACCGGTTGCATTGCAGGCGCCGATGCAATGAAATCCGGCATTCCTTCGGCGCGCAGAAGCCGATTCTCAAGCTCCAGTTGGCGAGCACGCCGCAGCGCCTGGCGCAGTTCGGCGTGCACGCGAACCAGCGAGAGCAGCCGTTCATTCTCCCATGGCTTCTGCACAAAATCTCGCGCGCCACGCTTGATGCTTTCGACTGCCAACCCGATGTTGCCCCAGGCCGTCATCACGATTACAGGCAGACGCGAATCGTATTCCTGAATGCGCGTGAGCAGGTCAAGACCCTCCTGGCCAGAGGTCGTATCGCGGGTGTAATTCAAATCGATGAGCAGGACATCGTAGTCGCGTTCACTGAGGGACTGCATGAGTAACTGCGGCGAGCGCACGCAATCCACGTCGATGCCGTTGGGCGATAAGAGCAGTTCGACGGCTTCAAGGATGTGAGGCTGATCGTCGGCAACCAGAACACGGATTTTGTCTTGCTTAGTGGGAATGGTCTTCCTCCACAACACCGGTCTTTGCCGCGGCGATCGAGATGCCGTAATCCTCAAGCACGGAGCCGGCTGCGCGACGCATCTCTACGCGCGCTTTTTCGTAATCGGTCTCTGCCGCAACCAGCGCGGACTCGGCCAGAGCCAGGTCGTGTTCAGCAGCCAGCGTCTGTTGATTTGAGCCCGCGCCCAGTTTCTGCTCCTGCTGCATTATATTCAGAGTTCTCTGGGAAAGGTCGCGAGCCTGCCGAGCCGCGCTCACGCGGCCTACACCCTGCTCAAGAGCAAAGCGCGCATTACGCACCTCAATGCGGATTCGCTTTTTGAGTTCCTCCAGATAGACCTGCGACTGCCGGTACTCAAGCTCGGTGCGGTACTGATCGGCCTTGGCAATGCGATTGCGCAACGGAACGTTCAATTGGAGACCGACCTGGTATTCCGGCGAGGAATAATTGAATGCGTTGGAAACTGCGCCGCCGAATCCCGAAGGCAGATTGGTCGAAGGGTGGCTGAGCGGATTTGCGATGCCCGCATAGCCCGTGCCTGCATAAAACCCGTAAACGGAAAGTTGAGGCAACAAAGCGTTGCGGGCTGTCTTGCGGCTCAGCGCACTGTTCTCAAGCACCAGGCTCGACTCCTGCACTTCAGTGCGATTCTTGAGCGCGTAATTCATCATGTCCTGCACCGAGTCATTTCCCGGCTGGACTTGCGCGCTGGTGTGGTCGAGCGGAATCACGGGCATGTCCTGCAGAACGGGATCGTCGAGCGAACGCGAAATGGCGTTCTTCATATAGAGTTCCTGCAGTTCCAGGTTGGTGCGCGCAATTGTCAGGTCCTGCTGCCGCGTAGCCAGGTCCGATTCGGCTTTCAAAACATCCATCTCAGGGATCGCCTGCAGGGCCAGTTGCTTGCGGCTCGTATCCAAAGTTGTGGTCGCAAACGCCACTGAGCGCTCACCCACTTGCTCGTTATCATAGGCGTTCACCAGGTCCCAGTACAGGTCGCAGATCTGAGTCACAGTTGAGATGAGCTGCGCGCGAAACGCGATGTCGGACACTTTCTGATTGGTCTTTGCAATGCGCAGATAGCGCAGGTTGGTGTCGCGCCCGAAGCCGGCCAGCAATTGCTGATTGGCGTAGAACTCAAAATACGAATTCAACGCCGGATTGAGCGTATTGTTCGGACTGTTCGTGGTCTGGCGGTTGTTGTTCCACGCTACCTGAACAGTGCCGCCGGTGGAGAACGCCTGTTGATAAGTAAAATTCCCAAGCAACGTGTTTTGGTGAATGACCGGCACGCCATAAAGCACCTGGTTGGGCAGCAATTGCGTGGTGTGATCGACGTAGGTTTTTGCGGTGATCAAAGGGTCATAAAAATTGACGGTGGATCCGGTGCCCAAGGTTGATTGAACCAAGCCCGAAGCACCCGCTCCGGCACCGCCAGCACCGCCCGAAGTACCGCCGGCGCCTGCACCGGAGCTGCCGGCAAACGCGCCACCCGCTCCTCCGGGAGTTCCTGATACTACGCCCGTATTTACGCCGCGTGGCGTACCACCGGCTGAAGTACGCAGCACATCCATTTGCGCGATGGGTATGTTGTATCGCGCGATCACCAAGTCGAGATTATTTTCGAGGGCGAGATCGATTGCATCCTGCAAATGCAGATACAGCTTTCCGTCGCGAATGAGCGAATCAAGACGCGTGGAGTTATCAAGACTTGGCGGCGACACGCTCTTGCCGCGATACGCATCGAATGGGTTCAGCGAAGCATGCCCCAACACGTTAAATGGAATGTTGTCCTTCGACGACTGTTGCGGCGCATCTGCGACAGCTGGCTGCTGTGCCGACACCGTGGACACGGCCGGCCCTTGCTGCCCCACCGCCGCCTGCGCCAGATTCAATTGGAGGAGCACAATGGCCGCCATCACCTGCACGTGCTTACTTAAATTCGATGGATAAAACCTGTATCGAGAAACTCTCACTTGGAGCCTACCTCCGCTGGATCTGCATCCAGGACTTCATCGCGTGTAATCCAGCCGTCGCGCAGTTCGACGATTCGTCTGCCATAGCGGGCATTCTCTTCAGAGTGCGTTACCTGCACGATCGTCGTTCCTGCCTTGTTTAATTGGCGGAAGAGTTCCATGATCTCGCGTGCCTGCGTGGAGTGCAGATTGCCGGTTGGTTCGTCGGCCAGCAGCAGGTCGGGGGCGTGAACAACCGCGCGCGCGATCCCTACCAGTTGCTGCTGCCCACCGGACAACTGCGATGGAAACAGATCTTTCTTAGCCACGATCTGAAAGCGGTCAAGAATGTCTGCCACCATGCCCTGGCGCTCCTTGCTTGGCAGGTTTTTATAGGACAGCGGCAGATCAATATTTTCCGCAACAGTGAGATCGTCGAGCAGGTGATAACTCTGGAACACCATGCCGATGCGCTGCCGTGCCAGGTCGGCACGCTGCTTGCGGCTGTAGCTGTGCACTGGTGTATTCGAAAACCAGTATTCGCCCAGCCATCCGTCATCGAGCAGCGCGAGCACGTTGAGCAACGACGACTTGCCTGCTCCCGACGGCCCCATGATGGTGACGAACTCGCCCTCACGAATGGTGAGTCCAACACGGCGCAACACCCACGTTTCCGTGTGCCCGGCCTTGTAACTGCGTTCAATGTTTTTGAGTTCGATCATATTTTTGTCTCACTCCAATCTTTTAGGGTGGCTGCGACGTGAGCTATTCGGTTCTTAATGCCTGCATGGGTTCAATCGATGCTGCACGGCGCGCGGGGATGAAGCCTGCCGCTGCGGCGCAGATAATCAGCATCAATGGTGCACCGGCGATGGCCAGCGGATCGTAGCTGTCTACGCCCCATAAAAGCACTTTCATCAGATAGCCTGCGTAAAGCGACGCTGGAATTCCGAGCAGCAGTCCGATGAGGATTTGCCACATTGCGCCACGCATGACCATGCCGACCACGCTTGACCGTGTAGCACCAAGCGCCATGCGCACGCCGATCTCCCCTCTCCGCCGCACAACGAAATACGACATCACGCCGTAGAGTCCTACTGAAGCGAGGATGAGGGCCAACACTCCGAACAGGCTGCTGAGGCGCGCAACGAGCCGATCCTGATTGAAGTTGCCGGATACTTGTGCCTGGAACGTGCGCAGGTCATTCACGGTAAGATTCGGATCGATGCCGGCGAGAGTGTGGCGGATCAACGACTCCACGTCCTGCTGCGGCGAATTAAAGCCGATGATCATTGCGTTCATCATCATCGACTGTGTTTCTGTCGAGATCATCTCCGGCTCTTTGTAACCTGTGTAGGTCTGCGATAACGAACGCAAGAAAACGGGACGCACATCGCGCGAGGGATTGTTGATTTTGAAATCCTTGAAGACGCCAACAATTTCAAAACTACCGGAGTACTGAGGTTTATCGATGCCGAAGTGCTGGCCGATTGGGTCCTGGTTTGGATAGAACCTTTTGACAAACGCCTGGTTCACAATCGCAACCAGCGGTGTTGCGGCGGTGTCCTGTTCCGTAAAATTCCGGCCGCGAATGATGGGCACGCCAATTGACTCAAGGAAATGCGTGCTGACGCGATCCCACGTGGAACCGCATGGCATATTGTGGGTTGGCGCACCGTGGCCCTGCTGGATTACGCATTCTCCCCAGTTATCGCCTTCGAGAGGGCTGTACATTGAGAGGCTGAAGCTCGTAACTCCCGGCAGCGCCGAGAAGCGATCCTGCATTGACCGATACAGCGCCGGCAAGCGATCTGCGGTGTAACCAGCGCCGGCCGGATCGAAATGTAGAACGTAGCGATTGGTTGTGACGATGCCAAAGTCCTGATGTTCCTTTTTGGCCAGAGATTCAGTGGTAAGAATGGCGGCAGCCAACAGGACCACCGACAATGCCGCCTGAAATACAACCAACGATTTCTGCGAAAACGATATACGGTCGCGATGAGCGCCGTCGCCGCGCGCCATGCCGCGCAACGCTTCTGCCGGCTGCGCGTGAGACGACAGTAAAGCAGGGCCCACGCCAAACAAAATTCCAGTGGCGAGCGAAACCAAAAAAGTAAAGCCGAGAATCGGCAGCGATGGATTTGGATCGATGGCCAGATTCTGCGCATCGGGAAAGGCGAGCGCAAGGATGGTTCGGCTACCGAGGAACGCGACTCCAAGACCAGCAAGACCGCCGATGCATGCCAGCAGCACGCTCTCAGTGAGGGTTTGCGCAATGACGCGGTAACGTCCGGCGCCGAGGGCCATGCGCAGCGCAATCGCGGAGCGGTTAGACGTTGCACGGGCAAGCAGTAGATTGGCAATATTGGCGCACGCAATCAGCAACACCACGGACGAAAGAATCATCAGCAGGTTGAGGCCCTTGCCTGTTTCCTGCTGCAGATTCTGGATGCCGCCGCCGGCTGGCGTGAGTACAACGTGCATTTTGGGAACCAGCAAATTGCCGCCGTTCGAAATCATTTGCGGGCGCGAGAGGATCCATTGACGCAGCGCGCCTGAGAGCTTGGCCTGCAGAGCTGCTATGTCTGTTCCCTGCCTTACGCGGCCTATCGGATAAAGCCAATGCGACTCCTGATGATGAAGGATGGAACTGTCGCCGCGCACGTACGGCTCAGTGTTGACAGGAATCCAGAAGTCGGGCGCGTTGTCTGTAATCCGGTCGCCAAAGAAGCCCGGCGGCGCAATGCCGATTACGGTAAACGGTCGGGCCTGAATGTAGATGGTGGAGCCGACGATGGACGGATCGGCGTTGTACTCGCCTTGCCATGCGTTGTATGCCAATACAACGGTAGGCGAAGCGGACGGAGTATCGTCGCTGTTCTGGAACACGCGGCCGGCGTAAGAGCTGACGCCGAAGGTGGAAAAATAATTCCCAGTGACGATTTCGCCACGCAAATGTTTGGGCAAATTGTTGCTGCGCCGCACAGACCACGCCCACTGGCCCGCCTGGGCCGCAGCCAGCTCTTCGAATTCCGGCGCGGAGTTCTTCAGGTAGATATATAGATCCGTTGAGAAGATGGAGAAGTCGCCGGTGGTCGATGCATCCTCAGGGAATCCGCCGTCGACGCAGCACTGACCGGTATCGCCAATGCGATAGAGTTGCGCGGGATTTGCCACGGGAAGCGAGCGCAGCATGATGGCATGCACGAGCGTGAAAATTGCCGTATTGGCGCCAATGCCAAGCGCGAGCGTAATCACGGCAGTCAGCGTGAATCCAGGTGACTTGCGCAATTGTCGCAAAGCGTAGCGAAGGTCCTGCCACAGGCGATTCATGAGCTTCTACTCCAAAGGGGAATGACTAACTATTCAGTTCTGAGCGCGCGCATGGGTTCCACCATGGCAGCACGCCGCGCCGGCAGATAACAGGCGCACATCGTCACCAGCAACAGGACCAAAGGAACAACGGCGAATGTGAGCCAATCGTTTGCGCCCACGCCAAAGAGCATTCCACGGAGCAGACGCGTGAATGCGACGGAGACGGCGAGTCCAATGCCGAGCCCGATCAATGCAAGACGTATTCCCTGGCCCAGCACCTCGCGGAATACATCAGACTGCGCTGCACCAAGCGCCATGCGAATTCCGATTTCGTGGGTGCGCTGTTTTGTGCTGTAGGCAACTACGCCGTAAATTCCAACCGCGGATAACAACAGGGCCAACAGTCCGAATGTTCCTGCGAAGGCGACAGCGATGCGTTCAAATACGTTGCCGATCATCATGCTCTCGCGCATCGACGTTGTGTTGTATACCGGCAGGTCGGCATTCAAATCGTGAATGGCGCGTTCAACCGCCGATGCCAGCGCCAACGGGTCGCCGTTGGTGCGCACGTGCACTATCTGTTGACCGGAATTCCGCTGCAGCATTGGAACAAGCACCAATGGAGCCTGTTCGTAAACCATGCGCCTGTACTTTCCGTTCGCTGCAACTCCAACAACTGTGCACCAACCGCCGGCAATCTTGATGCGTTTGCCAATTGCGTTCTGGCCCGGCCAGTAGCGGTCGACGAGCGCCTTGTTCACAATGGCGACACTCTCGGATTTTGCATCGTCGGCAAGCGTAAATTCGCGTCCCGCCAATAGCGGCGTACGCAACGTCGCAAGGTAACCGGGGCCAACCAGTCCTCGATCCACTTCCATCGATTCACGCAGCCGGGGCACGTAGCCCGCGGGCTGGACGACGTCAGAGTGAATTGAAAAGCTGAGTGGTGAAAAATCTGCGATGGTGACCGACTGCGCACCGGGCAACTGTTTTAGATGCTCGAGCAATCGCCGGTCGAATTCGCTGGTCTGTGCGAAATTGTAGCCCATCGAATCAAGATCGATTGACGTGAGCAGCACCCCATCAGGATCAAACCCGGGATTCGTTTTCTGGGCATTCTGAAGGCTTCGCACAAACAGTCCCGCGCAAGCCAGAAGCAACAGAGAAAGCGCAATCTGCGCCACGACAAGGCCACCGGTAAGACGCGACTTTGAAATGCCGCCCGACGTGCTGAGCGATTCATCCTTGAGTACGGCAACGGGCGAAAGGCTTGAGCAACGCAGCGCCGGAATGACTCCGGAGATGGCCGCCGTCAGAACGGAGACCAGAAACGCGGCCAGCAATACCGGGCCATCGACGCGGCCGTTCAGCGCCAGCGGCAATGTGGTTGATGGCAGGAAGTAGGACAGCGTGTTCGCGGACCACAGCGTAATCACAATCGCTGCAACGCCGCCTGCCAGAGCTATCAGCAGATTCTCAACCAGCAACTGCCGCACCACGCGCCAGCGACCGGCGCCCATGGAGAGCCGAATGGCAAACTCGCGCCGGCGAGCGACTGAACGCACCAGCAGCAGATTGGCCACGTTGGCACAGGCCAGCATCAACAGCACTGCAGCGAGTGCCAGCAGAATGGGCAGCGTTCCGTAGAAATACACGTTGGCGCCAAACGGCGAGCGCCACAGAGGGTCGGTCGAAATCTGGTTCGGTCCCTGATGCTCGACTGGAAAGCGCTCTACGATGTGCTGCATGAGAACGTTCAGTTCGCCCGCTGCCTGGCTGGCATTGACGCCCGGCTTGAGTCTCCCCAGCACGTTCAACCATTGGGTGTCGCGTTGGTTGATGCGATTTGAGCCCCACACCAATGAATCCATCCCCAACGGAATCCATACCTGGCTGCGCAGCCCCGAGGCACAACCATGAAACCCTTTCGGAGCAACACCGACGATGGTGTAAGGATGCAAGTTGATCTGGATGGTCTTGCCGATGATGGCCGGATCGCCCGCATAGCGGTTTTGCCACAGGTCATAGCCGATGACTGCCTCGGCCACGCCGCTTCGTTCATTGCTAAGCGTGGGCAAGAGAGTGCGGCCGAGCGCCGGCCGCACGCCAAGCGCCTCAAAATAGTTTGAAGAGGCCAGCGTGCCGTAAATGCGTTCCGGCTTGCCGGAGCCGGTGATCGACACGTAGTCATGGTGATACGCGAGCAAGCCCGCGAAGCTATGCGAGCTGTCACGTAGCTCCGCGTAGTCGAGGTACGAGAACGGAGGAGTGGGATGTTCGCTGCGTTCACCGCGCATGATGGTGATCATGTTCGAGGTGTGCGCTACTCCGGGAATCGGATCGAGCAGCGTGGAGTTGATCCAGCTGAAGATCGTGATGTTCGCGGCGATGCCGAGCGCAAGCGTCCCCACGGCAAGCAGCGAAAATCCCGGATTTTTGCGAAGTTGCCGCAACGCGAATTGCAGATCGCGCAGCAGATCCCGGAATAACATGACTACGCCTCCGCTTCAGCTTCGAGCTTGACGATCTCCGCTTCAGAAACGACCTTGCCGTCGAACAGGTGTACCTCGCGCTCGGCGTGACGCGCAAAGCGCGGATCGTGCGTTACCATGCAAATTGTGGAGCCCTCGCGATGCAGATCGGCCAGCAGATGCATGACGGCTTCTCCGTTTTTCGAGTCGAGGTTGCCGGTGGGTTCATCGGCCAGCAGGATCGACGGCGAACCAGCCAGCGCACGCGCAACTGCAACACGCTGCTGCTGACCACCGGAGAGCTGCGCCGGATAGTGCTTCATGCGGTGCGCCATGTTGACCCGCTCCAGCGCGTCTTTCACACGCTTTTTGCGTT
>JADGNO010000251.1 GCA_017883405.1 Occallatibacter sp.
AGCTCAACCAATTCGCGTTCGGCAAGTTGCCATGGCTACACCAGTGCACATGGACTGGCTGCTGGGAGGCGTCATTGAGAAAAAATTCTCCGGCGGATGAATGCTTCGCCTATCGTTTCATCGAGCTGTGCACCCCGAAGCTGGATGAATCGAAGATAGGTGCCAAATTGATGCCATAGCAGGTGAAAGAGTTCAATCAATAGCGTAGTAGATTCTAAGCTTATAACAATAGACCAGTTCATAAAGCGCCAAAGTTTGGTTAGACTTGTGCCATCGTAAATTCATTTCAGGTAGAGAATCATGTCGAACAAGTTTGCAGATAATTCGCTGTCCATCGGCCACACGCCTCTTATCAAACTGAACCGCGTGGGTGATGGGGCCAAAGCGACAATCCTGGCCAAGATTGAAAGCCGCAATCCGGCGTATTCGGTGAAAGACCGCATCGGTGTGGCCATGATCGACGATGCCGAAAAGCGCGGTCTGTTGGGGCCGGGTAAAGAGCTCGTCGAACCCACCAGCGGTAACACAGGTATCGCGCTGGCCTTCGTGGCGGCGGCCCGTGGCATCCCGCTCACGCTGACCATGCCGGAGACCATGAGCATCGAGCGCCGCAAGTTGCTGGTTGCCTACGGCGCGAAGCTGGTACTGACCGAAGGCGCCAAGGGCATGAGCGGTGCGATCGCCAAAGCCAGGGAGATCGCGGCCTCCGATCCCAAGTACGTGCTGCTGCAGCAGTTCGAGAATCCGGCCAATCCGGCCATCCATGAAGCGACTACCGGCCCGGAGATTTGGAACGACACCGATGGCAAGATCGACATCTTCGTTTCCGGTGTGGGCACAGGCGGCACCATCACCGGTGTATCGCGTTACATCAAGAATACACGCGGCAAAGCAATCAGGTCGGTTGCGGTAGAACCTTCCGCCAGCCCGGTCCTGACGCAGAAACGCGCGGGTCAGGAACTCAAACCGGGGCCGCACAAGATCCAGGGCATAGGCGCAGGCTTCGTGCCCGGCGCACTGGATCTGTCGCTGGTGGATGACATCGAACAAGTGACCAACGAAGACGCAGTACTGTACGCTCGTCGTCTGGCGCGCGAGGAGGGCATCATCTCCGGTATCTCCAGCGGCGCGGCCGTGGCGGTCGCCGTGCGCTTGGCGCAGAAAGCGGAGAACGCAGGCAAAACCATTGTCGTAGTATTGCCGGATTCGGGTGAACGCTACCTCAGCTCAATCCTGTTTGAGGGGCTTTTCGACGCATCTGGAATCGCTATCTAAATCCGATTTAGTCGTGCAAAAGGAAACGCCAGCATTTATCATGCTGGCGTTTCCTTTTGCAGGACTGAGCATGTACAAAACGCTGGACGATTATGTCGGCAATACGCCGTTGGTCAGACTCAAGCGCATTCCCGGCAACACCTCTAATATCATTCTGGCGAAACTGGAAGGGAATAACCCTGCCGGTTCGGTGAAGGACAGGCCTGCGCTTTCCATGATCCGTCGCGCCGAAGCGCGTGGGGATATCAAGCCCGGCGATACTTTGATCGAGGCGACCAGCGGCAACACCGGCATCGCGCTGGCGATGGCAGCGGCGATGCGCGGCTATCAGATGATCCTGGTGATGCCTGAGAACCAGAGTGTGGAGCGCCGCCAGACCATGCGTGCATTCGGTGCGGAACTGGTGCTGACGCCGAAAGCAGGCAGCATGGAACTGGCGCGCGACACAGCGGAGAAATTGCGCGATGCAGGCCGCGGCATCATCCTCGACCAGTTTGCAAATCCGGACAATCCGCTGGCGCATTATGAAGGTACGGCGCCGGAGATCTGGCGCGACACGCAGGGCAAGATCACGCATTTCGTGAGCAGCATGGGGACGACCGGCACCATCATGGGCTGTTCGCGTTACTTCAAAGAAATGAATCCCGACATCCAGATCATCGGCGCGCAACCGGAAGAGGGCGCGCAGATTCCCGGCATCCGCAAATGGCCGGAAGCTTATCTGCCCAAGATTTACAGTCCCAAGAACGTGGACAGGCTGGAGAACGTCGGACAAAAAGACGCCGAAGAGATGACGCGTCGCCTGGCGCGCGAGGAGGGTATTTTCTGCGGGATTTCATCCGGCGGCGCATTGAGTGTTGCGCTGCGCATTTCGCAGCAAGTACAGAACGCCACTATCGTATTCATCGTTTGCGATCGGGGCGACCGTTACCTTTCTACCGGGGTGTTTCCCGCCTGAGCCGCATGAGATTTCACTCCGCATGGTTTTCCAGAATCGCGGCATGCTTGTCATTGGGAGCAGCGCTCATGCTTCCCATGATGACGTTCGGCGAAGAATTTGTGGGACCACCTGAACCACCGCCAGAGCCAGATCAACTGAACAGGTTAGATGCGCCGCGCGATTATGTGTCCGGGAAGTTTGTCGATTTTGTCAGCAGCATCGATCGCTTCTTTGGTAGTGATCGCAATTATCAGGAGTCCAACGACAGTGTGCTGCAGCTGGATATCTTCCGGGTGTTGGGATATGGCGGGGAAAAAAAGTTTGTGCAGTCAACTAGAGCCAATATTCGTTTGCCCATGGCCGAGCAGAAACTGCATTTGTTGATTGAAAGTGATCCGGATAAGAACGCAACAGTTGACCCGAAGCAATCCCTGTCACCCCCGCTTGCGCAACCCTCTACTCCAAAGAGTTATGCCGCCGCATTGCGTATTGAGAAGACGGAGGCGGAGCGCTGGCATTTAAGCCTGGACGGGGGGATAAAATTCCATGGTTTGATCGAGGCTCCGACTCCTTTCGTGCGCTCGCGGGCCAGCCTGGCAGTGCCGATGGAGCTGTGGAATGTGAAGCTGTCAGAGACGGTATTTTGGTTCAATAGCATCGGCGCGGGCGAAACCACACAGATGGATTGGGAGCGTCCCATCAGCCAGCCGCTCATGTTCCGAGCCACTAGCGTGGCCACCTGGCTCAATAACACGCAGAATTTCGATCTGCGCCAGGATATGATTTTCTTTCACAAGCTGGATGAACGTAACGCCATGATGTATCAAGCGAGTGCGATCGGTGTGGGGCGGCCGAATACGGTGGTGACTGAGTATGTCGTTCTGGCGCTATATCGCTATCGTCTGCATCGCGAATGGATGTTCTTAGAAATGAGCCCGCAACTGCATTTCCCGCGAGCGCTCGCTTTCCATACCAGCACGATGTTAAGTTTGCGGCTGGAGATGTTGTTCGACGAATCGAAGTGAAATCGATATGAACAATAAAACGGCGCTCAGCAGAGCGCCGTTTTTACTTTCAGGATGACAGATCAAATGCGGTGATTGATGCCGACGGTCACCGACTTGCTGGCGGTGAGTTGTTCACCGTTCGCATATTGGTATAGCGGCAATTGCAGCATACCGTACAAGTTGGTGCCGGCTGCGACGGCATAGATCAAACCCGGTGTGAGCGAAACGGATCTGCCGCCGCTGCTTGGGTTGCCTGCTGCGGTCACAGCGGCGCTGGTACCGGAATCAGTTGCGCTCCATTGCGCGTTCAATTGCAACAAGCCGCTTAGGCTGCTGCTGAAGGCGTAGCGCGTCCCGGCATCCAGGTTGATCTGGTTGCCGGGACGGAATGCAGCATCGTGCTTGGCCGAGCTTTGCAGCGAGCCCTGGGCGAACCAGCTTAATGTCTTGCCCGGTGTGGCTTGATTCCAGAATGCGCCGAGGATGAGGTCGGTACTGCCGTTGCCCGGTTGCAACGTGACCTCGTTGGGTTTGACGCCAGTGTTTAGCGTGAAGTCGCGGCGTCCGGTGTTCAGTTTCAATCCGAGCTTGATACCTACACCGGAATGTTCAGCTTCGTTCAACGTCCAGCGATAGCGTCCGACGACCTTGATATCGCCCAGCGACTGTGCGTAGAAACTTTCATAGCCTGCCGATACTCCGCCGGTATAAGGGCCGAGGTTATGGTTGTGGTCGCGCGTGACGTAGGGGATGTTGGTGGCGAAGCCCCAATGCTCGTTCGCCGTGTAGTCCGCGCTGAGCGTGGTGATCTTGTTGATGGTGCGCAGATTCTCGACTTCGCCGTTATTGGCCGTGTCCGCGACGATCGTCGAACTGCCCGAACGCAGCTGATCGGCGCGGCTGTAGCTTTCGCGCAGATCAATACTCAA
>JADGNO010000252.1 GCA_017883405.1 Occallatibacter sp.
GCACGGTAGTGTCAAAGTTCGAAACCGATCCTCTGTGATGCTCATTGGGGCCTGATGCCACGGCTTATGTTGCAGGCACCTTCGTCAATCGCAGGGCTCCGGGCAGGTCAAGCCGGATGCGATCGTATTGCGCACTTGACCTAATCTGCCACGAGGCACATCGATGAATCATTCCGCGCTGATGGTTGGGCTGGGTGAGGTCTTATGGGATCTTCTCCCAACGGGAAAGGTTCTGGGTGGCGCACCTGCGAACTTTGCTTACATGGTTAACCTGCTAGGAAACCGAGGGGTCGTAGCGAGTAGTATCGGTGACGATGTACTCGGGCGCGAGGCGCACCAGGTACTGCGAGGACTCACCCTCGGCACCGAGTATCTCCAGCACGACAATCGGCACGCAACCGGTACTGCTCAAGTGTCAATCGCGGAAGACGGTCAGCCAACGTTCACAATCCAGGAGTCAGTTGCTTGGGATTTTCTGCTATGGACTGAAGCTTGGCGGGAACTGTCCGCGCGCGCAGACGTCGTCTGCTTTGGCTCGCTTGCGCAACGTTCGCCGGTCTCTGCAGGCACGATCGATCGCTTTTTGAGAAATGCTTCCGGAAACGCAATTCGAGTGTTTGACGTGAATTTGCGTCAATCATATTACAGCGCAGAAATACTAGATCGATCGCTTAACCATGCTGACATAGTGAAGTTAAATGATCAGGAATTGCCTCGTGTCGCTGCGGTGCTGAGATTGGAAGTTGGCAATGAGAAAGATTTGGCTCGGCAATTCCTTGATAAGTACTGTCTGAAGTTGGTGTGTGTAACGCGCGGCGCAAAGGGAAGTCTACTGGTCTCCAAAGATAAAGAGGCGGAGCATAAGGGCTTTCGTGTGAAGGTTGCAGATACGGTGGGTGCTGGCGACGCATTCACGGCGTGTATGGCGCACCATTTTCTGCGCAGGAAGTCGCTCGAAGAAATCAGCGAGTCAGCAAATCGCTTCGCATCCTGGGTGGCCTCGCAAGTTGGCGCAACGCCCAAGTTCAATGACCCTTCTCTGCGCGAGGAAATGGCTTCCGAAGATACTCCGTACTGATCACCGCTCCGATCAGATATGGGGAGTGTCTGTTTCCTGAAATCTAGACTCAGCAAAAAAATACGTAGGATATTCATCAGTTTTGCTCGATTTGCTTCTGACCTGCGCCCCAGATCCGCGCGAATCCGAATACATTCCTTGAAGAAGCGAGGTCTTTGTGCCCAGATTGTGCCCAGGGATGTCGGTTGTGCCGATTTGAGCGATTCTGGCGATTCTGGAATCAGTAACTTACGTGTTTCGAACAGCGGCTAAGGTTCGACCCACCGGCACCATGGCTAACTTATTTCGGGCTGAAGTGAGGGCAACCTCGCTGATCGGCACACACCTGAACAAATCGTGAACATTTTGCGTCAGTTCGAAGTGGCGAACGCAAACGGGAAGACACAGCCCGTAACTTGTCGCGAAGCCGGAATCGCCGAGCAGACTTTTTACCGCGCTGGTCGGCCTTCAATCTGCCATACGCCCGGGAAGCTGAAACGGCGCGTAAGGGCCGCTGAGAGTGCACCAGCCGATTGCCAGCGTCATCGAAACCCATTTCAGATTCCGCGCACACGCTCCCACTGAAGTATCCCCTCCCAGCTGAGGAGGAATTCGCGAATCGTGTTCGTTGTCACATCCGAATGTGGCTTAGGCGAGTATGTTTTTTGCTGCGCTCTATATGGATAACGATTACCTCTCCGCAAGAATGGCTGGCGTCTTTGTTCCAATCAGTACGCCATTCGCTATAGACGAGTCGGTGGATCTCGACGCCCTCATCTACAACCTCGACCGCTATGCAGAAAGCGGCGTACTTGGCTATTTGGCACTTGGATCCAACGGCGAGAACCGCAGCCTGACGGAAGAAGAGAAACTGCGGGTACTTTCGACAATCGTCGCTCATAAGGCTGCCGGCCAGGTTGTGATGGCGTGTGCGACGTATGACGCCCAGCGCGACACGGAAAGCTTTCTCAAGAAAGCGGCTGACTTTGGGGCGGATTTCGGACTAGTGCTTTCGCCAGGATACTTCCGTAAACAAATGACCGATGAGGTCCTGTACCGCTACTTCTCGACACTGGCAGACACGTCTCCTATTCCGCTACTTCTCTACAATGCACCCGGCTTCTGCGGCGTCACGATTTCGCCGTCGCTGGCCTGTCGGCTCGCGGAGCACCCAGGAATTGTCGGCATGAAAGACAGCGCGGCGTCCGGGATCGAGCAGTTTCTCAAGCTGGAGAGCGACTCATTCCATGTGCTGGCTGGTTCGGCCAACTTCCTGTTTCCAGCCATGATGGGCGGATCGATCGGCGGCACTGTTTCGCTCGCCAACTCGTTTCCCAATATTGTGATGGAGTTATTTCGCCTGGGCCAAGCTCGCGATGAAGCGCGTGGCATTCCGCTTCAAGCACGCGTAACACGCGTGAACCAAGCTATTTCCGGGCCATTTGGCCCTTCAGGCGTAAAGGCCGCAATGGATTTGGGCGGGTTCAGAGGCGGCATTCCGCGGCGCCCAATGTTGCCCGTCACCCACGCGCAGATTGAAGAGATCCGCCGTGTACTTGTTGAAGAGGCAATCCTCTCATGAAAGACCACATACTCAGCATGGACGTTGGTACCACTGCCTTCAAGTTGGCCATTCTCACCCCGGAACTTGAAATCAAGGCTGAAGCATCTTGTACTTACGACGTAAACGTCTACTCTGGTGGCTATGCCGATATTGAGCCCGAAAAATGGTGGCGCGCACTGCGCGAATGCTGCGCAGAAGTCCGCGATTTCCTTTCGTCGGTGGGAGTCATCACGCTATCGGTCACTACTCCGGGCCTGACTCCCATGGCCGCCGACGGCCGTGCCCTCGGGCCCGCAATTCTGTTCTTCGACGGACGCTCCCACTCTCAGGCCCGCGCTATCCGCGCATTGGTGGGGGACGATCGATTCCTCGAGGAAACCTGCAACCTACCGGTTTCAGGCGGTTCATCCCTCTGCTCCATCCTTTGGATTCGCGAGAATCAACCTGATGTGTGGGCAGCTGCCGACAAGTTCGGCCACGCCAATACTTACATGGTGAAGCGACTCACCGGGAACTGGGCTATCGATCCTTCCACTGTGTCCATTACCGGGCTTTATAACACCTGCGCAAATGACCTCACCTGGAATAGCCGAGTACTTGAGTTGGCTGGGATCTCCGAGTACAAGCTCCCCCCACTGATGAACTCCTACGATGTGGCCGGAGAACTGCTGCCTGAGATTGCGGCGGAACTGGGCCTGCCCAAAGGCTGCAGAGTGTTATGCGGCGGCAACGACGCTACCCTGGCAGCGCTGTCCGGCGGAGTCACGGAGCACGGCAGCATCAATAATGTTTGCGGGACATGCGAGATCACATCTGTATGCGTGGACCAGCCGGTCTCGTCGCCCAATTTCAATGTGCGCTGCCACATCATCCCGGGGCATTGGCTTACGTTCTTTGTCCTTAATACAGGCGGTAAGGCCCTGGAGTGGTTTCGCTCGGTCTTCTGCGCTGATATGCCGGAGAGTCGTTTTTACCGGGAATATATTCCCTCCGTTTTGGACGAATTCTTTGCAAGCTCCGATTGCGACCGAGTGGAGGCCGAACTGCCTGGGTATATCCCGTTCCTCGGCGGTAGCCGTTACAGCCTGGAAAAGATGAGAGCTGCCTTTAGCGGGATGACGTTGGAAACCGATCGAAAAGCATTGTTGTTGAGCTTGATCCGCGGCAATGCAATGTACCACGGTCAGCATCTTCGCGAAGTCGGCACCATGGTCAAACTGGGGCGGCGCGTTATTACCACCGGAGGTGAGGCCAAGATCCATGGCTTCACTCGAGTCAAAGAGCGCTGGATGGGTGATTTTGAGTACGAGTATCAAGATCAGTCTTCATTGATGGGCGCGGCTATGCTCGCCGGCATCCATGAGCAGGAGCCGAACGCGTGCTCGCACTTTATGGCGTCGTCTTAAGGTAGTTCAACAAGAGGAGATCAATCATGCCAGTCGTTCCAATGCAGCAGATTTTGAAACACGCACTCGACAATCGCTACGGCGTCGGCGCATTTAATATCGTCGATTCGGTCACTATGGACGCGGTGATCTCCGCCGCCGCTGAAGCCAAGTCGCCTGTCATCGTGCAGGTTTCCGTAAAGACGGTCAAGGTGATGGGAGCCAGGTTAATTCGCCTGATGTTTGAGGAGATGGCGAACCGGGTGTCGATTCCAGCAACCCTGCACCTGGACCATTGCCCAGATCGCAAAGTGATCGAGGATTGCATCGCGGCCGGATGGAATTCCGTTCTGTTTGACGCATCCAAACTCAGCTACGAAGAAAATCTGTCGCAGACCAAGGAAGTAGTGGCGCTGGCCCATCAGCACGGCGTTGCGGTCGAGGGCGAGTTGGAAGCGGTGAAGGGCATCGAAGATGGCATCGGAGACGAATACGGTGGACCAATCGTCGCACTGGATAAGGCCGTGGCCTTTATTCGCGAGACCCACATCGACAGCTTTGCGCCGGGCATTGGTACAGCGCATGGGCTTTACAAGGGCACTCCTAAAATCAACTTCGAGCGCGTTTCTGAAATCATGAACGTGGAGCCGATTCCGTTGGTGTTGCACGGCGGCACCGGCCTTTCTGACGAAACCTTCCATGAATTGATCAAGCGCGGCATGCCAAAGGTAAACATCTCCACTCAATTGAAGATCACTCTCGCAGATGCATACCGTGCTTATCTTGAAGCGCATCCGACAGAATATGATCCGCTCAAGTTGCTCGGTGCCGTCAAGCAGCAACTAGTCGCGCAGGTTGAGACTTTCCTGCATACCTTTGGCAGCGTGGGGAAAGCAGCATGAAGAAAGCGCTGATATTCGATTGTGATGGCGTGCTCGGCGATACGGAACGGTTCGGCCATCTGGTGGCCTTTAACCAGATGTGGAAGGAACTGGATGTGCCGTGGCAGTGGTCGGAAGAAGAATACGGGCGCAAACTGCTGATCGGCGGGGGCAAGGAACGGATGGCCAGTCTGTTTTCCGAACCGGCATTTCTCAAAGCATGGCCCGACGCTCCTTGCGATGTGCTTGCGCGTAAAGAAACCATTGCCGCCTGGCACAAGCGAAAAACTGAAATCTATAAGGAGATCATCGCCTCAGGTCTCATTCCAGCCCGCTCCGGTATCAGGCGCATTTGCGAGGAGGCCCTGTCGCACGGCTGGCTTCTGGCAGTGGCCTCAACATCTGCTCCAGAAGCGGTGAATGCTGTGCTAAGGCACGCCACCGGAGATGCCATCGCCGCACGCTTTTCTGCCGTGTTGGCTGGAGATGTGGTCAAGGCCAAGAAGCCAGCGCCCGACATCTACAACTTGGCTGCCCAATCGCTGAGCGTGCCGCCCGAAGCCTGTGTAGTGGTAGAGGACTCCAATAACGGCGTTGAGGCCGCTTATGGCGCCGGAATGAAGTGCGTCGTTACAGTCAGCAGCTACACGCGCGAAGAGGATTTTGCACATGCTTCCATCGTGCTGACATGCCTTGGAGATCCAGACGGCGAGAAATGCGAGGTACTTCAGAATCACTCGCAGGCCAAGCCCGTAGATTACTTCAGCATTTCCGATTTGGAAGCCGTACTCCAAAGCAATGGTTAGCCGAGTGGCCGCATTTTAATACTCAATAACTCCTACTGTTCCAGGAGAATTGGATATTTACGGCCTGCTTCCTAACTGATCTTGGCGTGAAACGGAAGCAATTTTGAAGTTTGAGAGCTGACCTTTCCACTCGAAGCGGGACAGCTAGCCGCCAACGTATGACCATCCGTGCCGGCGACTAACAAAACCCGATCGCTAGATTCAGTACGACATGCGTGCCAAATGGTCGATCAGCAACACGGCACGCCAAGTCTCATGCGGCCCGTAAGTTCGCCGCCTATCATGGCTCCTGGATGCCTGTTTCACACCTTTAGCTTCCGGCACGTTGGCTTGAATCGGCGTATGCTTGGGAGAGCAGCACTTCTTTCCCCTTCTGGCCTTCGGCATTCCATGCTTCGCTCCAGACGAGCACTTCTCAAGCACGCAACCTTTCGACTGGAACTGTCCATGAGCTTTGACAAGCAAAGCGATGTAAAGAATCATCTTTCTCATCGCACTCGATCCCAGATACATCTGCTTGAGCCGATGAGCCAACCCGATGCCACAGGTGTCTCTGGGATTGAGTCTGCACCCGCGGAATCGCCTGGACACAATCCGGAAGAGGGTACGCAGAAGCGGGAAAACGCTAACGAAATGGAAGCCGTTTGGAATCGCACTTCCGATGTGAGCGATGTAGCTCAGTCTGCCGCGCCCCAAAGCGTGCA
>JADGNO010000253.1 GCA_017883405.1 Occallatibacter sp.
CCACTGGCAGCCCGTGCGCAACACATAAACGATGGCGGAGAAGATCTGACGCGGCGGCATGAGTTTGCGATCGCCTCCAGGTTTGCGAAGATAAGCACGATCCGAGGACCGCTGCGGAACAGGAATCAATGGTTCAACCTTCGCCCAAAACGCATCGGAGACGGTCCATGACTTGATCTGTGGCATCTTGGAATCTATCTTCGCTCTGTTTGACCTTCTCAATACGTGCCGCTCGACTTTGAGAACCAAGATCTCTACTAATTACGGATAAGTACTAAAGATATGTCATGAGACTCCAGCCGCGAAGACGGCTTCCCGGCACAAATAGGAGGACGCAATCTCACTTGGCGAGGGTGGCCTCGGGATTCACCGGCAAATCGAGAATTGCGTCCACACCAACGCGCAAGCGGTAAAGAATCTGGTTTGAGTCAAGACTAGCGGGATCGAAGAGATGATTGATGGCCAAGCCGTCGACAAGCGCACCAAACTGTGCCGCCTGTGCGCGTTTGATCGCTGGATCCTCATGGCGCAATTCAGGAACCAGATAGTCGATGCCGGTCTCAGCACAGCAAAGGCACATTGCGGAAATAAGGGCGACCAGCCGTTTTTGCCGATGGGGATGGCGAATGGCATAAGCCTTGAACTCAAGGTTCAGCATCATGCGCCGCCGGTCGTTGAGCAGAGTGGCCAGATGCTGCACGAGAACCTCGACGCGCTCCTGGCGTGACGTGGCCGCGCTGATTCGCTCTTGGTCGCGCGCCATATCTTCCTCAAAGATCGCAAAGAAGACATCTTCCTTGTCGCGGAAATGGGCATAAAACGCGCCGCGTGTCTTGCCGGCGGCGGCAGCTATATCCTCAAGGCGGGCAAGTTCAAAGCCATCGCGAGCAAAGATGGCCCGCGCAGCATCGACAAGTTGTTTGCGCGTTGCGTGAGCCCTCTGCTGCTTGCACAGGACGGCAGCAGGGGCTTGGCCAATTTCCGCAGATGTTTTTGCATCGTTCACTGCATCTCTAGAATCTCACACTTTACATACATCCGTGTATGTTTTTTTGCGAGAACGACCTGTGCAGAGAGGGTAGCAATGCAGATGCAGCAGGAGAACAAACTCTACGATAAACAGCAACTTCGACTTGGTGCATGGGTGGCCATGCTAGCGCTGGCAGTTTCTGCGGCACTGATGGCCGGCTGCAAATCGGTCCAGGGCGCCACGTCCGGCGGCCCCGGCGGACCGATGCCGGTGACCGTCGTCAAGATTCAGCCGGCTGATGTTCCCATCAAGCGCGAGTGGGTCGGCACGCTGGACGGTTTCGTCAACGCACAAATTCAGCCGCAGGTGAGTGGCTACCTCGTACGCCAGAACTACGGCGAGGGCTCGCAGGTGGAAAAGGGCCACGTGCTCTTCGAGATCGATCCGCGTCCGTTCCAGGCATCGCTCGAGCAGGCGCAAGGGCAGCTTGGTCAGGCTGAAGGCCAGCTTGGGCAAGCGCATGCGCAACTGGTTCTGGCGCAGATCAACGTGAAGCGAGACATACCTATAGCCGCGCAGCACGCCATTGCGCAGAGCCAACTCGACAACGAGTTGCAGCAGCAGGCGCAGGCCGAAGCGACGGTGAAGCTTGCACAGGCGGCCATCAGCTCCGCGCAGGCAAACGTCGCTACCGCAAAGCTGAATCTGGGATTTACGCAGGTGCGATCACTGATCTCGGGCGTGGCTGGCCAGGCAATGACGCAGGTGGGGAACCTGGTCAGTCCGCAGTCTGTTCTGACTTCTGTTTCGCAGCTTGACCCCATCAAGGTGTACTTCTCCATCAGCGACAGCGAATACCTGGCGCTGACGAGGCGTGCGCAAAAGGGCGGTGGAGACCTACTCAAAGCATCCGACAAACTGCCGCTAACACTGACGCTCGCAGACGGCGGAGTCTATCCGCACGAGGGGCACATTGTCTTCGTCGATCGGCAAATGAACCAGCAGACCGGAGCGATCCGCATCGCAGCGGCATTCCCAAATCCCGGCAATCTGCTTCGGCCAGGGCAGTTCGGCCGCGTAAGCGCCAGCACTCAGGTCGAGCGCAACGCGCTGCTCGTGCCACAGATCGCTGTGCAGGAGTTGCAGGGCATCCAGCAGATCGCCACCGTGGACGCGAGCGACAAGGTGCACGTCGTCAACGTTCAGCTTGGCTCGCAAATCGGCAACAACTGGATTGTCGCCAGCGGACTGCAGCCGGGCACGCGGGTCATTACCGACAACCTGCAGAAGCTGCGAGAAGGCGCGCCCGTAAAGCCGCACGAGATTCCTCTTGCCGAAGCGGCCGGCGCCACATCCACCACCAACAGCAGCAACTCACCGGCCGGGAGGTAACGCGTGTCGAAGTTTTTCATCCGGCGGCCTATTGTCGCCATCGTTATCGCGATTATCACCGTCGTTGTTGGCTTAGTGTCGATGCTCAGCCTGCCGACCTCGCAATATCCTGACATCGTTCCGCCGGAGATCATGGTGCAAGCCACCTATCCAGGCGCAGACGCAAGAACATTGCAGCAGGCCGTAGCCACGCCGCTCGAGCAGCAGATGAACGGCGTGGACAACATGCTCTACATGTACTCGGTGAGCGCCAACAACGGGCAGGCCACCGTGTATGTGGACTTCGATGTAAAGAGCAACCCGGACACCGATCAGGTGCTGTCGCAGTTGCGCGTCTCGCAGGCCCAGCCGCAGTTGCCGACCCAGGTGAATACCGCTGGCGTTGTCGTGCAGAAGTCACTTACGTCGCCGCTGATGATCGTCGGACTCTCATCTCCTTCAGGTCAGTACGGTGCAGACTTCCTGACGAACTACGCAATCATCAATCTGCAGGACCAGTTGTCGCGCGTGAAAGGCGTCAGCCGTGTACAGATCTTTGGTGGTCAATATGCGCTCCGCATTTGGGTGCAGCCCGATAAGCTAGCGCAACTGGGCGTGACGGCGACCGACGTCGTCAACGCTCTGATGACGCAGAACAATGTGAACCCCGCGGGACAGATCGGCGGCGAGCCGGTGCCTGTGGGCCAGCAGTTTACTTACACCGTTCGCACGCAGGGCCGCCTCATCACACCAGATGAGTTCGGCAACATCGTTCTGCGCGCAAATCCGGATGGATCGATCTTTCACCTGCGCGACGTGGCGCGTGTCGAGTTGGGCGCTCAGGCTTACAGCCTTACAGCGCGATACAACGGTGCTCCGGCCGGCATGATGGGCATCTATCAGTTGCCCGGGTCGAACGCAGTAGAAACCGCAAAAGCCGTTCGTCAGCGCCTCGACGAACTATCGCACAGCTTCCCTGCCGGCCTTCGCTACGATGTGCCTCTCGATACGACGAAAGCCGTCACTGCCGGTATCCATGAAATTGTTATCACGCTTGGCATTGCTCTGCTGCTCGTCATCCTGGTGGTATTCCTTTTTCTACAAGGCTGGCGCGCGACTCTGATTCCACTCCTAGCCGTGCCGGTGTCGCTGATCGGCACATTCGCACTGTTCCCGCTACTGGGTTTCTCCATCAATACCCTGTCGCTCTTCGGCTTGGTGCTGGCCATCGGCCTCGTTGTGGACGACGCCATCATTGTTGTTGAAGCCGTCGAGCACCACATTGAAGAGGGGATGACCCCGCACGACGCGACCGTGAAAGCCATGGAAGAAGTAGGTGGGCCGGTCGTGGCTATTGCGCTCATTCTCGCCGCCGTCTTCATTCCTACGGCAGCAATTCCCGGCATTACAGGACGGCTCTATCAGCAGTTCGCTGTCACCATTGCCGTCTCAGTCATGATCTCCGCGTTCAATGCACTTACTCTGAGCCCTGCGTTGGCCGCCATGCTGCTCAAGCCGAAAGGCGCGGATCATCATCGCGGACCGCTAGGGCGCTTCTTCACGTGGTTCAACAGACTCTTCAGCAAGACCACAGACAAGTACGTTTCCACCTCTGGCGTGCTGGTTCACAAGTCCGGATTCGCCATGCTGGCGCTGGCTTTGGTGGCTGTGGCTGCTGTGTTCATGGGGGCGCGCCTGCCCAGCGGATTTATTCCGACAGAAGACCAGGGCTACATGTTCGTCGCCATGCAACTGCCCGATGCGGCAAGCCTGCAGCGAACCGATGCCGCCGCACTGCGCGTGACGAAAGCGCTGCTGAATACACCAGGAATAGGCGGTGTAGTGCAGGTAAACGGCTTCAGCCTGCTGACGCAAACTCAAAGCACGAACACGGCATTCTTTTTCGTCTCGCTCAAGCCGTGGGAGGAACGCAAATCGAAGCAGGAGCAGTTCACGGCGATTCAGGCCAGCCTGCTGCAGCAACTCGGCGGAGTCAGCGATGGGCTGGCGTTTAGCTTTCCGCCCCCTGCAATCCCTGGCGTAGGCACATCGGGCGGCGTAACCATGATCCTCGAAGACCGCTCCGGCAACGACGATCCTACATTCCTTTCCAAGAACCTGATGGCATATCTGGGTGCGGTTGCAAAGCACAAGGAGATTGCCGCGGCAATTCCGTCCTATCTGCCCGCGGTGCCACAGCTCTACGCAGATGTGGATAAGGAGAAAGCATCGCAACAGCAAGTCGACCTAAACAATGTTTACACAACCATGCAAACCTTCATGGGCGGCTACCTGGTGAACTACTTCAACCGTTTTGGCCGCCAGTGGCAAACCTATGTCGAAGCCGAAGGCAGTTCGCGCACGCAGATCGATAACATCAATCAGTTTTACGTGCGCAGCGCCAACGGCAGCCAGGTTCCGCTGTCGTCGCTCGTGCATGTACGGCAAATTACCGGGCCTGAGTTCGTCATGCGCTTTAATGAATTCAATGCTGCGCAGTTAAACATCACGGGTGCACCTGGCTACAGCTCGGGCCAGGTGCGGGCCGCACTTGAGGATGCCTTCCACGAAACCATGCCGCAGGGTATGGGCTTCGACTACCAAGGCATGAGCTTTCAGGAGCAGCAAGCCGCGCGCGGCGTACCGGCGTGGGCAGTTTTTGCGTTGTCGCTGCTCTTCGTCTTCCTGATTCTCGCCGGGCTCTACGAAAGCTGGACGCTGCCTTTCAGCGTTCTGCTTAGCACGCCGGTCGCGATCCTGGGCGCGTATCTTGCGCTCAGCATGCGCTCGCTGGAGAACGACATCTTCGCGACCATCGGCCTCATCATGCTGATCGGTCTCTCGGCGAAGAACGCGATTCTGATTGTCGAGTTTGCCGTGCTCAATTACAAGAGCGGCCACAGCATCGCCGAAGCCGCATTGCACGCGGCGCGGCTTCGCTTCCGCCCCATCGTCATGACCGCACTGGCGTTCATCGTCGGCTGCCTGCCGCTGTGGACTGCGACCGGCGCAGGCTCGGCGTCGCGGCGCATTCTGGGCACCGTCGTCATCGGAGGAATGACGCTGGCCACCGCTGTCGGCATCCTCATGGTCCCGGTCACCTTCTCAGTGGTGGAATACCTGTCGCACAGGCTGCGCCACGGTGGCAAGGGAACATCGATGGATTCGCACCATGTGCCGGAACCGCTTCATAGCGGCGACCAGCCCTCGACCGAGCCAGAAGGAGGGCAGGCGTGAAAGAGCAATTCCGAATGAACAGATTTGCGCTAGCGACAGGTCTCGCTGTGGTCTTTGTAACCGGCTGCAATGTGGGACCGAAGTACGTTCGCCCACAGACGACGGCGCCGCCGGTATATCGAGGCGCAGACGAAGCTGCAATCTCTAGTGATACACAGAATTCGCTTGGCGATCAGCAGTGGGCCGCCGTCTTTCGTGAGCCGGAACTGCAGGACCTAATCCGCACCGCGCTCGTGAATAACTACGATCTGCGTATCGCTGCGCAGCATGTGCTGGAAGCCGCGGCACAGGTGCGCGTCACGCGCTCGCAGCAGTTTCCGCAAATTACGGTCGGTGGCTCCGGCATCGGAGCCGCATTTCCCTCCGGCGAGTTCGGCAACTCATTCGAAAGCCCTATTTCGACAGGCAGCCTGAATCTTTCCGCAGCATGGACGCCGGACTTTTGGGGCATCTATCGCAAGCAGACCGAAGCGGCGCGCAAACAAATGCTGGCGCAAACCTGGGCGCAGCGCGCCGTGCGCATGAGTCTCGTTGAGCAGGTTGCCACCACGTATATTCAACTGCGTGCCTACGACCGGCAGCTTGAGATCGTGCGCCAAGCGTCAAAGGTGCGCCAGGATTCCGTCGATCTGACGCGTACTCTGTCGCAGGGCGGAGATGCACCGCTCTCAGACGTGCGCGAGGCGGAGCAGTTGCTTTACACGGCGACGTCGCAGATTCCGCAGATCCAGCAGCAGATTCAGCAAAACGAAAACGCCATGCGTTTACTGCTGGGCCAGAATCCCGGCCCAGTCGCACACACAAGCCCTGGCGCGCTGTCTCCGGCGCCGGAGAATCTGCCCACGGGGCTGCCGTCGCAACTACTCGAACGCCGCCCGGACATTCAACAGGCCGAAGCACAACTGATGGCTGCCAACGCGCAAGTTGGCGTGGCGCGGGCGCAGTTCTTTCCTCAGCTTTCCATCAGTGCATCCGGCGGCATCAGCGGCAGTTCGCTGGGCGATCTGTTGGGCACCTCTGGCGGACTTGTCTATGGCATCGGCTCGCTCACGCAGCCCATCTTTGAAGGAGGCAAACTGCGCGGCCAGTTACAGCTCTCGAAGGAGCAAAAGCAGGAGATGGTCCTGACTTACCAGAAGACCATCCTTGGCGCCTTCCGCGATGTGTCCAATGCGCTGATTGCCGTCAACAAGCAGCGTTCAACGCGCGAGGAGCAGGAGAAGCTGGTGGCAGCCGCGGAAGACGCAACCCGGCTGGCGCGTGTTCGCTACCGCGGCGGTGCGACAAGCTATTTGGAAGTTTTGACCACAGACTCGAATCTGTTTACAGCGCAACTCAATCTGACTACCGCGCAGCAGAACGAGGCGCTCGCCCTTGTTCAGCTCTACAGCGCGCTGGGGGGCGGCTGGCAATGATGTGTTTTTTAGTTCTTCCTGCTTGCAATATGAGGCAGGTGGCTAAGCGAGTGTCACGGAGGATGTCCGATGACCAACGCATGGCTACCTTCTAAGCGGCAATCGCATGAATTGTGCCAGAACAAGAATATGTTCCGAA
>JADGNO010000254.1 GCA_017883405.1 Occallatibacter sp.
AAGCCGTGTCGGCCAACGGCAATGATCATCCGCTGCGCGATCAGATCCAGCTTCTAATCCGCAAACATAGACTCGACGCCAGCTTGGTCAAGCTCTACGCCGCCGACTATTGCGGTACGGCCGAACTGCGCCAAGCCACCCGAGAACAAGTCGAGAAATTTGCGAGCCACATCGCCGAGTCGGCAGAGAGCGATCCCGCAGCTCTGCGATGCCAGCTGAACAGCTTTGCGGTACTGTTTTTCGCAGGGAAGGCAGGGTCAAAAGTAAGACAAAGCGAACCGAAAAACGATGCCAGGTGGAACCCATCGAGACGAGAGATTTCACCACGGTTAGGGAGGAATTTCCGAATTTCCTAACGGTACAAGAGTTCCTACGCAGAAATACATCCTCCGCTCCTGCCTGAAGTCTCTGCTCCGATTGTTGCTTCCCGAAAACATGGTTGTGATCGACATCACTGACCGAAACTAGGCCGCAGTGACAATCTCAAACATGGCTGCTGTCGCACCATCTGCTGCTAAAATCTTTGCTCATCTTTTGATCCTCGATCTGCAAGAGCGGGATGCTCGAATTCAACTTGCGTCAGCAGATATGCCCAGCCTGCGGAAAACCTTACAACGGCAAATACTTCGAATCAGCAGGGAACGAGCAGCACTGGAGCGTTACATTACAACGCGATTTGGTGTAAGACCTGGACGAGCCTGACTTGGACGAGGAGAGAGAATGAACAGAGCAGATCTGATCAACAAAATAGCCAATGATACGAACGCCACCAAAGCTGCCGCAACGCAGATGGTTAGCTCCATGCTCGCTGGCATCAGCTCAGCACTCAAGAAGGGCGAAGGCGTGACCTTGTCGGGATTCGGCACGTTTTCGACATACCAACGCAAGGCGCGGATGGGAAGCAATCCACACTCCGGTACCCTAATCAAGATCGCCTCCCGACGTGTCGCGAAGTTCACGCCCGGACTGGATCTCAAGAAACTTGTTGCGCGGCAGTGACTCGCTTCTTTGATTGTGCCTGTCTTAGGAAGGATCGGTAGCGACCGTTCGGTTTCAAAGAAATGAAAGAAAGGCAAACCACGGTACTTGAAGCTCTCATTGTGAGTTCCGACTCCCAGGTCTTGGAGATCCTAGGCAAGACCTTTGTCCGTCTTGAGATAAGTGCCAGCACTTGCGACGAAGTAGCGGCACCCGAGTTGCTCGAGAAATATAGATTTGACGTAATTGTAGTTGACGGCAAGCACGATACGGCAACGGCCAAAATGCTAGACCAAATACGTTGGTCGCGTTCGAGCCGGACGTCAACGGTCTTGGCGCTGGCAAGGTCTGGATCGCAAGTAACAGAGCTGTTAAAGCTCGGTGCAAGTCTTGTAATAACCAAACCCATCACCTACCAATTGGCGTGGAAGACTCTTCAGGCGACCCTGGGCGTTATCGAGCAGGAACGGCGCAGTTACTTCCGGCACAAACTTGACGCTGATGTTAACGTGTCAATTTCGGATGGCAAAGAATGCGTCGCTAAAGCAACCAATCTCAGCGAAGGTGGGATGGCATTGAAATTCTGCCCATCATCACCTTGCGTGCTTCACGCGGGACCAGGCACCTTTGCCAGCATCCGTTTTCAGTTGCCTTCCGGGATGTCGGATTGGGTTTCGGCGAAAGCCTCTATTGCGTGGGTCGATTTTGAAGGCAGGGCTGGATTGCGCTTCGAGATTGTTGATCCAGATTCAAAGGCAACGATGGATTCCTGGCGTAAGGCGAATTTCACTTCTGATTTGTAGATCTTAGGTACAACGTAAACTGTGCTCCACAAAAATTGCGTACGCGATTGAAAAAATTGGCTTTGTGGGCAAGTCACAGGACGGTTGTCAACTTTCCGTGACCGTCAGCGATCTGCCATGATCGGCACCCATGAGCCGTCCCCTCTTCAGGTCGATCTGATCGGTGATCGCAGTTCTGAATGCTTTTCTCGACGATGTACTCCGTTTCGTGCTGTCGTCGTCTCGTTCACGAACCTCCCTGATTGCCGAAACGGCTCTCCGCCACCAGCGAGTTCATCCCGGCTATGTCGATGCTTACGGATTTCTGGATGGCACTCGTTGTGTGATCGACTGGCAGACGACAGGCGCGCGTCGTCGTATGGCTGGCTTTTGCATCCACAACATAGAAAATGCCCGGGTTTTTTTAACCTAGTAACGGACAAACGCTGAAGTAATTGACGGCCTGCAGGAGGCTTCATATCATCAGGCATCTTCTACGGCTCCGTCATGATCGAGAGGACGATCTCCCATTACCGTATTGTTGCGAAGCTCGGTGGCGGCGGCATGGGCGTGGTGTACAAAGCCGAGGATATCCGGCTGCATCGCTTCGTCGCCCTAAAGTTCCTGCCGGAAGATGTGACCCGTGACCCGCAAGCGCTGGCACGCTTTGAGCGTGAAGCGCAAGCTGCCTCCGCGCTCAATCATCCCAACATCTGTACCATACACGACATTGGGGAGGAAGACGGCCAAGCCTTCATGGTGATGGAGTTTCTCGACGGCGTCACTCTCAAGCACCGCATTGCTGGCCGGCCATTGGAGACCGAGCTGCTGCTTGGCCTGGGTGGCGAAATTGCCGATGCGCTGGATGCAGCGCACAGCGAAGGCATCATCCATCGCGACATCAAGCCGGCTAACATCTTCGTTACCCGGCGCGGGCATGCCAAGATTCTTGATTTCGGACTGGCAAAGGTAACGGCCAAGATAGCGGTTTCAAGTGCAGATTCAGAAACTGTGATGGCAGACTCGGATGCACAGCACCTGACCAGTCCGGGCACAATGCTAGGCACCGTCGCCTACATGTCGCCGGAGCAAGTGCGCGCCCGAGAGCTGGACACACGCACGGACCTGTTTTCCTTCGGAGCGGTTCTGTATGAGATGGCGACTGGCAAGATGCCGTTCGACGGCGAGAGCCCGGGCGAAATTTGCAGCGCCGTACTGCGTGATGACCCGCAGCCGCCTACGCAGGTGAGTGCCGAGGTCTTTCCGGGGCTAGAGTCGGTCATCCGGAAAGCTCTGGAGAAAGACCGCAATCTCCGCTATCAAAGTGCGGCCGAGATGCGTGCCGATTTGCAGCGGCTGAAGCGCGACACGGAGAGCGGACGATTCGCGCGAGCCGGTCGAACCACATCGGGGACGTCGATCACTGGAGCATCTTGGTCAGTGAGTTCGCCGGCCACGCCCAGCACAAATGCTGTAGACACATCTTCCTCCGCAGAGAAGCAGACCACTGTTGCAAGCAAGAAGCGCTTGGGCGTAATCGCCTGCGCTACTGGGCTGCTGATTGCGGCGGTCATTGGAGCAAGACTTTACTATCGTTCCCACCAGACTGCGCGGCTTACTGAGAAGGACAGCGTGGTGATCGCCGACTTCGCTAACAGTACGGGCGATGCGGTTTTCGATGACGCCCTGAAGACCGCGCTCACGGTGGCGCTGAAACAGTCGCCGTTCCTAAATGTCGTTTCGGAAAGCAAGGTGGCGGCGACGTTGAAACTGATGACCCGACCCACCGATACGAGGCTCACGCCGGATGTAACTCGTGAGCTATGCCAGCGCGCAGGCGGCAAGGCATACATTGCCGGAGGGATTGCCAGCCTGGGAAGCGAGTACATTCTGTCCTTGAAGGCCGTGAATTGCCTGAGTGGAGACACTCTTGTCGAGCAGCAAGTTACGGCCGCTGTGAAAGAGAAGGTGCTGAATGTCTTGGGGGAGGCTGCGACGAAGCTGCGCACTGGGTTGGGTGAGTCTTTGGCAAGTGTGCAGAAGTTTGATGTTCCGCTCGCACAAGCCACGACGTCTTCACTCGAGGCATTGAAGGCTTACAGTCTCGGCGTAAGGGCGATGCGCGAAAAAGGGGCGGCAGCCGCCCTGCCTTTCCATCAACGTGCCATCGAACTCGATCCGAACTTCGCCGTGGGCTATAACTCAGTAGGAGACGACTACTTTGAGCTTGCCCAGATAGACCGTGCCAGCGAGTATTTTACAAAGGCCTTTCAATTGCGGGAGCATGCCAACGAGCCCGAAGCGCTGGCAATCACCAGCACCTACTACGATACAGTTACCGGCGAACTGGACAAAGCCGTAGAGACCTATCGGCAGCAGATTGCGAGCTACCCGCGAGATACCTCTCTGTACAACAACCTAGGGAATGTGTACGCCCTACTCGGACAGTATGACAAGGCCGCTGAGCTCGCCAGGAAGGCGACCGAGATATCTCACCAAAACGGCCGTCCTTCATACGTGAACATCAACCTCCCAAATTTCGTTCTTGCATTGCAACGACTGGACGAGGCACACCAGGTACTTCAGCAGGCGCAGTCGCTAAAGGTCGAGGATTACATTCTCCACTCCGCTTCCTATGCTCTAGCGTTCATCGAGGCAAATACCGCGGCTATGGCGGAACAGCTGAAATGGTTCGCAGCGAATCCAGAGTATGAAGATTATGGGCTTATGTTCGCTTCCGATACGGAAGCATACGTCGGCCACCTTGGTAAGGCGCGAGAGCTCAGTGAAAGGGCTGTGAAAGCTGCCGTATCAGCTGACAGCAAGGAAACAGGTGCGATTTCGCAAGAGAACGCTGCGATTCGCGAAGCCGCGCTCAACAACTTCGCAGAAGCGAAGCAGCTGTCGGCTGCTGGACTCAAGCTGGCTCCTGCCAGTAAGGGCGTCACGATTGAAGCCGCCATCGTGTACGCGATGACCGGGGAAACGGAGCGAGCGCAGGCATTGGCTCAGAACCTCAATCGGCGCTACCCGCTCGACACCCAGATGCAGTCGCTTTGGCTACCCACCATCAGGGGCCAATTGGCCCTGAATCGCAAGGATGCCCCAACCGCAGTGAAGCAGCTCGAGGCTGCATTGCCATCCATCGAGTACGGTCAGGTTTTATTCGAGCCCAATACTTCCTGCCTCTACGTGCCCTACATTCGCGGGCAGGCATACTTGGCGGCCGGACAGGGCATGGCGGCTGCTGGCGAGTTCAAGAAAATTCTCGACCATAGCGGCCTGGTCTGGAATTGCTGGACTGGAGCACTCGCGCGCTTGGGCATCGCACGTGCGAAATCGTTGCAGTCGAAGACCTCGCGAGGAGCTGATGCCGATGCAGCGCGCGTGCAGGCGCTCGCGGCTTACAAAGAATTCCTCACCCTCTGGGAGGACGCCGACTCCGACATCCCCATCTATAAACAAGCCAAAGCCGAATACGCTAGTCTGCAGTAGACATCTCCGGACTGGGTCCACACAGCGTTTATGAATTTGACGCAGAGTCGTACTCGACAGGAGTGGCACTCAGGATGACATACATGTTCCGGAGTCCTCTCTAGTGACTCGGTATCGGGACGGCTATATCGTTGCCCAGTGGCTCACCATCAGAAATGCAAGCTTTGACAAGTTCACCAACCTGTCTAGACCTTACATGTCGAAATGATTTCAGACTGCGTGGGGAAGTTGACGGCTATTCGCCCGGGCCACCTGCCAGCTCGTTGCCATTGTCCGTCCGAAGATCAGGACGACAACCTTGGTAACAGAAATCCAGCAACTCTCGCCTGTGAACCGGGTAACAATCTCAAGAACATTCAAGACATCCGCGTAAGCCGCCGCTGTTGCTGGTCTGTTAAGAGGCCGCATTAGTCGGTGAATCGCGATAGGTTAACAGCGTGATTTCGGACGCTCTTCCCCCGCGCGTCCATGATTTGGTACTGAAGGAGCACGGAAATGAATCGTAAATTTCGCTAC
>JADGNO010000255.1 GCA_017883405.1 Occallatibacter sp.
ATTGAGATGTTTAGTCTCTGCGAACACCACCTTCTGCCGTTTTTCGGCAAGGTCCACGTCGCCTATATTCCACAAGGGAAAGTGATTGGGCTCAGTAAGCTGCCTCGGCTGGTGGACGTATTTGCACGTCGATTGCAGGTGCAGGAGCGTCTCACAACACAAATTGCTGAAGCGATTGAGAATGCTATCAATCCCCTGGGCGTCGGAGTAGTCGTTGAAGCGAGGCATCTCTGCATGATGATGCGCGGAGTCGAAAAGCAACACTCCTCGACAATAACGTCTTCCATGCTGGGTGCTTTCCGTGAGAAAGCGACCCGGGACGAATTTCTTACGCTTATTCGTGCAAGACACAGTGCGATCTAGTTTGGAAATCAGCAACTTGGTTGCCGATTCGCTACGAGCCGAGCTTAAAACGGGATCGAGTGCTGGGAGTTGATTCACCGATTTGATCGCCGTCGGCATCTTGGATATATCGCTGACCGATCTCAGCGTCCTCAAACGTTAGGACTCTATCGGAGCTGCTCCGCAGGGACGGTGGATTCTGGCGGCAGAGTTTTGTGGCGGGGCAGTTCGGATAGAGACATTAGCAGGAAGCCACTGGCGTTTGCGACGGACGCGGGGAATACGCCCCTCACATCCTTACTTACGGGTATTCAATCCAGTTTTGCCGTTTTGATCGTCTTGCAAACAATGGAAGCAGCATCGACGCAGAAGTGTTGGTGCAGCACAGCGGTGATTATTGTAACCCAAAACCATCTGTGGAACCCGCACCAGACCGATGCAGTTCGTCGAGTCTTTGCGTGAGCTAAATGGCCTAAGAAAGATGGCCATGAACTACCGTGGAAGCGAGGTAGCAACGAAGCGCCCACCGTCTGAATTGCGGCGAGCATGACTGCTGTGAAAAGGATCGGGGCCAGACGGCCTGCAGTCCTTACCGTGGGGCACTCCTCCAGCACGTTAGAAGAATTTCTGCGCCTGTTGCGGGCGCATGATGTAAGGCGAGTTGTAGACGTGCGGAGCATTCCTCAGTACGGGAAGAGCAATAACACTTTTGGTGTAATCGGAGGTGAAGTCGTGAACCAGAACGTTTATTCTAGATGCATGCAAACGTTATAATAAGGCAGGCCTCGGCCTTTTTCGCTGGGCCAAGGAAGTGAGAAAACGGCCTAATCACCTTGGAACAAGGCGACTACAACAGTGAGGCTCGCAAAGTGCGGGATGCGGCGGTAAATGAAGTGCATAAATGAAACCGGAGGATTCCAATGAGTAAATGGGGAGATACATTCCGCGAAATCTGGGAAAAGGCAGAATGGGCAGCTATTGCGACATCTGGCGAAGGTCAGCCGCATGTCGTTGGTTCCTGGGGAAAGGACTTGAGGAGTCTCAATCCGAGCCTGGACGAAACGATTGTCGTCCCGGCTGGAAAATTTCACAAGACGGAGGAAAACCTTAATCGGAATTCCCGCGTTGAAGTTCTCCTGGCTTCGCGAGAGGTTCGAGGGTCTCGCAGCCCCGGACAGGGATGCAGCCTTACGGGAACAGGCGAGATACAAACGTCGGGGCGATATGCCGAGATGGCGAAGGCCAAGTTTCCTTGGGCCAGAGGCGCACTTGTGATACGGATCGAAGCGGCGAAGTTGCATCTTTAACGACTTATGCCATGGCGAGGCCTTGCGTATTCCCGGGAAGTATGTCGATGAAAAGCCCATCCGGGCAGATGGGAAGTGTTATCTGGTGGATCGTCCCTAGCCTTGGGAGTGAACAAAGCCAGTGCTCGTTTGGACGGATGGCTCACAGAGATCGCGCCTAGCGACGCTTGGCAACGTTTGTTAGGGCATGATTCCGCACGCTAGAGGGAATTCCAGTTTAATGGAGTTCGGGGCGGGTTCGAAAACTGGCAAGGACGGTTGAGAGAATAGAAATCAGTAGGGTACGCATGAATTGGGAGGCTATCAGCCCAATTCCGTAAGTGCAACGTTTACAACCTGGACGGAGTTTTTAGCAAGCACAGGTCACTGCTTGACATTGCGCGCATCTTGTCGCGATACAGGCAACATAGGCAGTGCCTCACACGGCACTCGCTTCAGCGCGTCTGAACCAGAGACGTGATCGCCAGCAGCAGGATCGACCACCATTGCAAAATTTAGCGTCACACCGGGCGGCAACTCTGCCATCAGTTCCGGCTGCATGGTCTCGTGCCAGCCATAGGTGGCGCACACCACGTTAGTGTCGAGAGCAGGATTGAAGCGCGCTTTGGCGGCAATACGCCTGTGCGCTGTGCTGAGCAGCATCCACGCGCCTTCGGCGATGCCACGGCTGGCAGCGGTTTGCGGGTGTATCTCCGCCGCGGGTTCGGGAGCGAGGCGGCGCAGGCTTTTCAGTGTGCGCATCTGGCTGTGGCAGTATGCGCGATGTTTCACCGACACCAGCGTGAGCGGCCAGCGCTCACCACTTGCAGGTGGCGTGTCGCCGTGCGGTACCGGAGCATAGCCATGGCGCAGGAATGTTTCGGAGTAGATTTCCAGCCGCCCCGTAGGCGTGGCAAATCCAGATGTTGCGTACTTGCGATAGCGCAGCGGCAGATCAAGAGTGATGCCCTCCGGGCTGGCGCGCAGGGTCTCAGGCGAGACGCCCGTGGGGCTGAGCACATGGCGCAGCGCGACTTCGCGGTCGCCACCGAAGAAATGCTCACCCAGCCCCAGGCGTTTTGCAAGCTCAAACACGATCCAGGTATCAGATCTGGCTTCGCCGCGTGGCGCCACGCAGGCGGGGCGCAACTGCAAACGTGCCTCCGCCAGACGGCTCAGGAAGCCGGCGTAAAGCCCTTCGCGCTCCCACGCCGAGGCTGCGGGCAGCACGATGTCTGCCAGTGCAGCGGTAGGTGTCATGAACATCTCAGTAATCACGAAAAAATCCAGCCGGTTCAGGTGCTGTGCAAAATCAAGCGACAGTGGCTTGGTGAGGACGGGGTTGCCGCCGAAGGCGAACACTCCTTTCAGCGTAGCGTCTGGCTGCTCCAGTGCCTCGTCGAGGTCGCGCGCTGACAGCCAGCCGAGTCGCCCCGGCCCGAGCGGGCGCGCCGCCCGGCCTATGGCTTTCTCCAGCATTGCAGATGGCAGGAGATTGAGGCCGGAGACATCGTTGATCGGCGGTCGCGGGAAAAAAACATTGCCGCCGGGCGCATCGAGTTGGCCAGTGAGTGCGTAAAGCAGGCACAGGGCTCGCGTCGTCTGGGTGGCGTCGCTGTGCTGGCACAGCCCTGTCCAGGTGAAGAAGGCCGCAGGCCCTGCTTCGCACATGAGCCTCGCCGCGCTGCGGATCTGCTGCGCTGGCACACCCGTCACAGCCTCAGCGTGCTCAGGCGACATGGCAGCGCAGGCATCCGCGTAATAGGCAAAGGCAGGCCGGCATGCCTCGGACCCTGCGCCGGTCTGCAGAATAAAATTCCCGCTCAGGGCGAGCTCCGCACAGTCGCCCGCCGCCTCCACCACCACCGGTTTTCCCTGCACTTGGTCCCACGCCAGGTATTGCCTGAGAGAGCCGCCTGTCTCGAGATCTGCTGCGCTGAGAAAGTGCCCTGTACCCGTGCGCACCAGAAAGGGCGCGTTGCTCCAGCGGCGCAGAAAGGCCTGATCCGCACCGCCCTCTTCCAGCACTGCTTGTGCCATGGCCATCGCCAGCGCGCCGTCTGTGCCGGGGCGTGGACGCAGCCAGATATCCGCGCCGCGTGCCAAGCTGGCATTACGCGGATCAATGATGATCAGCTTCATGCCGCGGCGGCGCGCGTTGCGAATCTCCAGGGAAAGAGACAGCCAGGTCGACGGCGGGTTCGCTCCCCACAGCAGTAGGCAGCCAGTGTGTTCCAGTTCGGGCATGCCGATGCCGGAGCCGAAGGTATCCTCCGGTGAAAAGTCTTTGTGCCAATTGCAGTTCTCGGTGGCACACACCACGTTGGGCGTGCCGAAGGCGCGCGCCAGTCGGTGTATCCAGGCGAAGCTGTCGCTGATGGCAGTGCCGCTCGGCGTGGTCACGGAGAATGCCACCGACTCAGGCCCGGCCCCTGCGGCCGCACGGCGCATACCAGCAGGAATCTCGTCCAGGGCATCGCCCCAGCTGATCCGTTCCCACCCTGTAGGCGCACCGCGTGGGCCCAGACGGCGCATGGGGTGACGCAGGCGCTCCGCGCTGTTTACCAATTCCGGAGCGGCGCGCCCCTTCGCGCAAAAAGCCCCGCCCGTAGGGTGAGCGGGGTCGGCCTCCACCTTGAGCAAAGCACCATCTTCCACCGTAGCGATGCAACCGCAACGGGAGATGCACAGTGCGCAATAGCCGTGAACTTGTTGGGTTGGCAAAAGACTCTCCTGAACGAGCGACTCGCTGTGCAATTGTTTGGCTGCGTAGCGAGCTGTCGAATCAATCATACGCTCCCCTGCATGAAATCTCTGGTTAGCCACCGCTCTACTGCCAATTGGCGCACGTCCGCTGGTTATAGCCCCTTCCAGTTGGAAGTCCAACCACAAAGACTTTGACAAGCCTTAGCAAGGGAGTAACATTGTAGCCGATTGCTCAACGCTTTCTCGATAGGGCGGGTACCGAGAGACGAAACGCAAGGGCGAGATTCACTGTATCGCCTGTCTCCTGAGTTCCCATTGGTTATGGTGGTAAATCGCACGCCGGACACCAACCTCGGAGGGCGTCATGATGCTGCGAAGCTTTCTCCGTTTTGGTTCACTTTCCTCGTTCGTTGTTTGGTGCAACTCTGATCCAAATCCAAAGACTAGGCTTAAGGAAGCTGAGTTTCGATCCCAGGAAGTTTTTCTCCAGTCCTTTGGAGCGGGCGTGTGGGTCCTGGGGCAGCGCTACCGCAGATCAACCGCTATACCCACGGGACGCAGATCACTGCTTCCCACGGCCACTTCGCCTTCTGGGAGGCTTAGGGAATGCTGGCATCGCCCTGATCTACTTCATCCTGCCCCGCGTACGCGGCACGGAGGCGGAAGCAAAAAAAATGGGGGTTGTCTCGTACATGACGTTGAACCTCTCGATGATCCTGATGGTCATGGCATTATTGATTTCCGGCGAGGCTCTGCGCGTGAAGGCCGGCGCGAAGGTGTTGATGCCAGCCGGCCGCACGGCCTGACCGGCATCACCTCGTTCAAAATGTTGCTGACAATGATTCGTTCGTGAGCCAAGTAGTGGAAGTCCCTGTCGGTCATTTAGGACTCTCAATGAATCCATCGGAGCAAGGCTATCCTGTGCCTGACGTAGTAATCGTAGGTGCGGGCTTCGGCGGCCTCTACGCTGCCCGGGCTCTCGAAGACGCAGAGATCCGAATCACCGTGATTGACTGCCACAATTATCATTTGTTTCAGCCGTTGCTATACCAGGTTGCGACTGCCGGTCTCTCTCCAAGTGATATTGCTTATCCCATTCGCGCCACTTTCAGCCAACAGAAAAATACGCGGGTTATCCTCGCAGAAGCGATCGGGATCGACGCCAAATCCCATAAAGTGATATTGCGCGATGGGGAACTCAGCTTCGACTACCTTATTCTCGCAACGGGGGCGCGGCATTCCTACTTCGATCATCCTGAGTGGGAGAACTACGCACCCGGGCTAAAGAGTGTGGATGACGCGATAGAAGTCCGGCGTCGTATTCTGCTGGCCTTTGAACGGGCCGAACGTGAAACCGATGAAGCTAAGCGGCAAGCGCTGCTTACATTCGTGATTGTGGGAGGAGGTCCCACGGGTGTCGAGCTGGCGGGAGCCATTGGTGAGATCGCTTGCAAAGTAATGTCGGAAGATTTTCGCAACATCAATCCTTGTCAAGCCCGGATCGTTCTGGTTGAGGGCGGACCGCGAGTTCTTCCTTCTTTCCCTGAAGATCTTTCGGCCAAAGCTGAGGCGTCGCTGCGAAAATTGTGTGTGGAAGTGCGGAAGAGCTCACCCGTAACGTCGATCCACCTCGGTGGGGTTGTGATCGGAAACGAGCAGATTCCCGCTGCGACTATAATATGGGCCGCTGGAGTGAAAGCTTCGCCTTTAGCCCAATCTCTTGGAGTACCGCTGGATCGTGCAGGCCGGGTGCTGGTGGAACCAGATCTGAGCATTCCCGGGCATCCTGAAGTCCTTGTGATTGGCGATCTGGCCGCCTTTGTCCATCAAACAGGGAAACCGCTGCCGGGCCTTGCTCCGGTAGCAATCCAGCAGGGCCGTCATGCGGCTAAGAATATCTTGCGCTCCTGTCGGGGACTCCCTTATCAACCATTCCGCTACGTAGAGAGGGGAGCGTTAGCGACCATCGGCCGGGCTGCCGCAGTGGCAGATTTTGGGGTGATCAAGATTTCTGGCTTCTTTGCTTGGATTGCATGGCTCTTAGTCCACATCTTCTTTATGATTGGATTTCGTAACCGGTTCATCGTGATGTTTGAGTGGGCCTGGGAGTACATAACTTTTCAACGATCATCGCGCCTGATTACCGGGAATGAACACGGACCGTTGCCGTGACACGTATTTGTGCTCTCTAACCGGTGGCCTAAGGGCATGAAAAAAGACAGGTGATTGGCCACTACAAGCTCAACCAGGAGCCATCATGGACATACTAGACGTTGTTGTGATCCAACTGCCGTGCAGTGCCTGCGGCAGCCGCTACAAGCTTGCTCTGAAGCAAGTATTACTTTCCCAGAACATGCTCCACGAAGGTTGCCCAGTGGGGATACCGACTGAGTGCCCGCCATCCGCCTATGCGGACCTCGTAAAGCGTGAACTGATTGAACAACTCCAGCGGACGTGGCTTGAGCTTGAAGAAAATGCGCGTGCCGCTGGAGGTAGCCTATTATTGTTGAGAGAAAGGGATGAGGCTCGAATTGTGAGCCTAAACAAATCAGGGTCATGCTTTTAGCGACCCAATGGGAAGCGAACAAGAATGAAAGATAATCCGAATCAACGGCGTATCGAAAGATGCACCGAACTGATGAAAGCAGCGGGCATAAATATACTGCTGCTCACCAAGCCGGCCAACCTTTTCTATTTGACAGGCGATGGGCGTTTATGCGCGTTTGCCATGATCTCCCAAGAAGGGAAGGTTGGGATTGGGGTGCCGAAGACGGATGTAGAGGACGTCAGGCAATTAGCTCACTTCGACGAAGTCACCGGCTTTGAAGATGAGGTTGGGATGATTCACTCCATCGCCCATTACTTCGACTATTTTGGCATTCGTCAAGGCACAGTAGGCTTGGAATATGCGTTCCTGCCGCAGCCGCGGATGGGCATGCTGATTCACCCCCACGCCAAACCGAAAGACGTTGTGACGGCAGACTGCACACCCGTGATGTCCGCGTTGCGCTTGGTCAAAGACGATTCCGAAATCGAATGCCTGAAATCAGCGGCCCAAGTAGCTGATATAGGCATGCAAGCGGCGGTCGCGGCGGTCACGGCTGGTGTTACTGAAAGTCAAGTGGCCGGTGCGGCAGAATATGCGATGCGTCAGGCAGGGGCCACGGATTTCTATAGGACCTATGTTGCAACGGGTGCGCGCACCAACATCGCCCATGGTGTACCTACGCTGCAAAAGCTTCAGAATGGTGATCTGGTCATGATCGACCTGCACCCAGTCGTTCACAGTTATGCGTCTGATTTGTGCCGGACCGTTTGCGTGGGACAACCGTCAAGCCA
>JADGNO010000256.1 GCA_017883405.1 Occallatibacter sp.
CTCGGCGGCGTACCGGATCCCCAGCGCGCAGCAGCGGCGCGCCTCTGAGATACTACACTTGTTGCGGCCATGAACCTATTACATCGTTGGTTGTGCCGGTCTAGCTATTGGCGGAAAGTTGTCGATGAACGTCTGCTCCCGTGGGCTCTCGAAGGGATCGACCTGGGACCGGATGTTCTCGAAATCGGATCTGGCCCCGGTGTCACTGCGGCTGCTTTACACATGCGCACCCACCAGCTTACATGCGTTGAGATCGATGCTGCCTGGGCAAAATCCCTGGCGCGGAAAACACGAGGCCATAACGTGAACGTAGTGCAGAGCGATGCCAGCAACTTGGCGTTTTCGGATACATCCTTCTCAGCCGTCGTCTGCTTTACGATGCTACATCACGTCGCACCGGCCCGCCTGCAGGACCGCGTATTTTCTGAAGTGTATCGCGTCTTAAAACCAGGAGGAGTGTTCACCGGAACCGATTGCGTCCGGACGCTCGCCGTCGCATTGCTGCACATTCACGACACGCTGCTATTGGTTGATCCCCTGACGCTCCAGGGACGGTTGGAGGCGGTGGGTTTTACCGATGTTCTCGTTGATATAGGTGAGCAGGCATTTCGGTTCAGAGCCAGCCGCCCCCAGGTCGCGCAGCGAAGACCCTCACGCCTCATTGATTGTGATTGAATTCAGCGCCATTGCCCCTTGGCGAGCCCAGCGGCCACTCCTGCATGATCGGCCTGTGTCGGTAGCGGAGTTACAACGTGTAGCGCTACAAGCCGGCTCTGCGCTTTGAGGCCACGATTTTCGCCCGCAGGCACAAATGCCACAACGCCTGGACGCGCCGGTTCCTCGCGATCACCCGCAACTAATAATCCTTCGCCTTCCAGCACAATCAGAGCCATATCCACCCTCGGCGAGTGCACCGGAATAAACTGCCCCGGCTCCAGGCACACCAAGATCACTTTGACGCGTTGATTTTCGGCCAACACGATGGGATTAAAACGTTCCGTTTTGAAGGCGACCGCATCTTTATAGCTGGTTATTGCAGAAGACATTCGACACCACCTTTTTCTTTTTCAATTTGGTTTAGCTCCGGGGCGGCAAACACCGCTGACACCTTAATTGTGCTCCTGAACCGATTCCAGCCACCTCTGCTCCTTTATATGCAGCAATAAGAGGTGGAAGTAGATGAAGCCGGCATAGGGTTGCCATCCTGCCACAGCACGGCGCACCCCGTCGTATTCCAACGGTTTGCTGAGGCTTAAAAAGCGAACCAGGTTGTTGCGCGCTCCCACATCATCCCCTGGAAAGCTGTCGAGACGGCCCAGACCGCGGAGCAGAACGTATTCCGCGGTCCAGCGGCCCACCCCATGCAGGCTCAGTAACGACTGCAGCGCAGTTTCATTATCCAGAGCTGCCAGCTTTTCTAAATCGAGATGCCGGTCGCTAATCGCCGAACTGATTTGGATAAGTGCCTTCGCCTTGTGGCTACTCAAACCCATACTCATCAACGACTGGATTCCCGCGCCAGCCAGTGTTGCCGGATCGGGGAAGGCGCGTAACGAGTCTTCCTCGTTCGGAACTGCGGCGCCAAATTGCCGTGTCAACCGACTGAGAAGAAGAAGCCCCACCAGCAGAGAGAGTTGCTGGCAAGCGATACCGTTGACGACCGCTTCAAATATGGTTGGGAAGCGTGGCGGCTTGAGGCCGCGGAATTCATGCACCAGCGGCGCAATCCTGCGGTCCCGTGCGGCCAGCGCGTAAAAAGGGCCTAAATTCGTCCGCAGTCCCAGCATCCGTTCCAGTAAAGACCTGGCCACCGTCTTCGCCGATGGCGTGAGATGCGCGCCCCTCAAACTGACCAGCAGCCTCGGCCGTTCCGCGCTGCCGGTTTGCCGCACAGTCACCTCCGCAGGCCGGCCGCCGATCATCAGAACACGGCGGTATTTCGTGCCATCCCAATCATCAATGGCGTTCTCAGGACGCCGTCGCAGAGCCCAAGCTGTGAGATCGAGTCGAAATGGCGGTACAGGCGTAATCGAAAATACCATCTGGGTTACCGGCACTTCCTTTCCCCCTCAGAAGAAGCTTCCGCTGTGCACCGGAGCTAGCTGGCTCAGTCCATCCAGATTTCGTCAGGGCCGATGCTGCTGTTCCTCATCTATTGCGGTAAGCGATATTATCGAATGCGCGTAAGCACCGCCGGCCCGCATCTCGGCTGCGACCCAGATCGCCTCCATCATTTCCTGAGGTGTCGCTCCATGTCGTATCGCTGACTTGGTATGACTCCTGATGCAATAGGGGCACTGGGTGACGTGGGCAACAGCGACGGCTATGAGTTGTTTCGTTTTGGCCGGCAAGGCGCCATCGGCGAAAACGCGCTCGCTGAACGCGTCGAATGCTGCCTGAATGTTGGGCGCGAGTTCACGGCGCTTACGGGCAAGGTCCTTAGATGACGGTGGATAAACTGATTCCGGCATATTGCTGCTTCCTTCTGATCTTCCGTCCATAGCTCGTTCATGACCTGAAAGCGGAGGTCTCACTCGACGACCCAGATTGTCAAGCCTTTCGCCCGGCGAACCAGATCTTCCACCACGTCACCCGAGTCGGGGGGGGGTATTTGTACCATCGGAGATGAGAGAGGATCTCCTATGTGAGCGGCCCTCAAACTCCTGCCAGCGTGCCGAGACATGGGCGAACCAACGTCGCAACGCGTTGCAAGGTGCGAGATCTTTTGAGCTGTCCGTCCAAATGAGCACCGGCTTTGTTCAAGCCCCTCAGCCAGAGGTGGTTCCTAGATAACGCTTCCCGTCCTCCGGGGTTACCGATTCATAGACATGCTTTGCACGAATGCGTAAGGCCTTTGCCATGCATGGGCCAAGCCGTTAAAGATGCAACTTCGCTGATTCAATCCGAATCACGAGCGCCCCTCTAGCCCAAGGAAACTTGGC
>JADGNO010000257.1 GCA_017883405.1 Occallatibacter sp.
ACTTCGATTGCCGTCAGCCGGTTACTTCCGCAACTGAGGACGAAACTTCCCTCCGGGTAGCCAGGATTCGCTTTTGCAAAGGCTTCCAGCAGCCGCTCGGGGGCAACCCATCCCGCATCACGCCCGGTGCCGATGCCGGCGGGAATTCTTACTCCCGCAAACGCCTTCCTGATTGCTGCGAAGTAGGCATTCGCCGCCAGCCCTGAACAGGTACCGTGCTTTTTCCATTCATGTTCCACCAGGCTTGCCGTCGGAATCATGTCGGTGTAGGCTCGCGGATTGGCCGGACCCGGCGCATCACTGCAGTTCACCGGATAGTCGCCGCCCCCATATTGCGGCCACATTCCGTGGACAACAAACCCAAGACGGCGCCCGCACTCCGAACCGCCTCGATGCGATGCGCAAAAACCCGGTGACCAGGAGAGACTCAGCAGATAGAAATCAAAATCACCTGGCACACCGGTCGTCGCCTGCGCCTCAGCGTGTCTTCGCTGCGACCCCTGCCCTCTCGTTCTGGGCTCCCAAGTCTGTCCCGGTACGGCGGCCACCTCTACCAAATGGGCTGCTTTCGGGTGTATGTTTGCAGGTTGTTGTGAAAAGCTCTTGCCACCAGTGATCAAAACAACAAGCAGCAAGCAAGCCAGGAATGGAATACTCCACGCGCTACGCTTAAAAACGCCGACGATCTGACGCTTCAACGTGTTCTCCTTTTGAGAATGGCGGCAGCTCCAAGTAAGGGTCGATGATACAGAACTTCGCTCATCCTCTGAACGCCATCCAGATTATCCGATAATTCCGGCTCTGCGCAATTGTGTATCTTCCATCCCAAGAAAATGGACAGGTGGAATCGATTTAGCCCTGCACTCGCAGGCGGGCGAATTGAAGGCAGTCTGCCCCATCGCCGCCCGCCCGCAAGAATACCTCTTTAGAAGTTCAGCGTAATTTTAGCCGTCAGAGCGCGCGGAGTTACATAATGCGTCCCGCTGAATGTCGACAGAAAGTTATACAGAGCGTACTTGTTCGTAACATTGATCGCTGTCAGGTCAAGGTCCACCTTGTAGTGGTCTTTGTGGAAGAGATTGTCCTTACCGATGGATGCATCGAAAAGATTGCGCGGCGCGATGCGCGGCGGGTTCTTGTCGTCGTTCTCCGTGCCCGGCGCGGGAATGCCCACCAGCGACGACGAGTACGCTGAAGGCGCGCAGGATTGGAATCCAGCGGTCAGAGTGGCCTTCACCCCGCCACATGTAATCCCGGCCTGAGCCTGCTGATCGTTGGTGAGGCCGCTCAGATCAACCGTCGCCGTCGAGTTCGCAGCGGAAGGCATCGAGCCTGCCACCTGGCCCGAGTCATAGCGCCAGTTAAAGCCGCTCCATAATCCATTCAGCACTTTGCCGCGCGAATACGTGTACTGAGCGTGCGTAGTCTGGTTGAACTTCTCGTCGTGGTCGATGCGAAAAGGCTGACCGCTCTGTCCCACGGTAGCTCCCGCTCCAGCCACCTGCGGCGGAAAAACACGGGCGGCTACCGAAGAGGCAACAAGATAGGCGCTGAAGTTATGGAAGCTGGGAATATCAGCACGCAAGGCATAGCCCGGAATCTTCGAGTTATGCCAATCAATGGGGAAAGTAATCGGCGTATTTCCAAGCACACTGAAGTCGAAGGCGTTGTGGGTGTACTTCCAGATATATTCGCCGCTCACCACAACTCGCTTGCCAAATGCCTGCTGAAGGCCTGCGTGAAACTCGTTTTTGAAGCCGGGTTGCAGCGTTCCCGATGCGCCTGAAGTGCAGGACAGCAGCGGCGCAAGCACCGCATTCGAGCAGCCATTATTCGACAGCACAAGGTTCTCATTGAAGGGCGTTTCCAGTGTCCGCGCATAACTGACGCGCAACACGGTCGTCGTCGGCTTGATGTTGTACGCAATGCCTACGCGCGGCTGAGCCTGCTGTGCCGAAGTTAGCCCGTTATAAACATCGCCGCGCATTCCAAGGTTGAAAAGCCAGTTACCGGCCTTGATCTGGTCTTCTATGAAAATGCCAAGCTCCTTTACATCCGCGCGTCCCGAATAACTATAGAAGCCGCCGCCGCGAGTAAGGTCATACGGCGCAAGTACCGAAATATAACTCGGATTCGCGCCACTGGGGCATGAAGATTGATCTGAGTATCCGGCGGCAGGGTTGCCGTTCAAGTCCAGGCATGGCGAGTTATACGTCGGGTCCACTACGCCCAGCTTATCGTTTTCGCGCAGAAAGGTCTGCCCATACTGCACGCCGGCTTTGATATTATGGACACCCTTGGCATAAGTAAGGTCCGAGTGGACCGCGGCATTGGTCAGCGTGCGGTACTGCGCAATGGATGATGTTTGCAGATTGGCCGGCCCACGATCGGCGAGCGGATTTCCGCTTGGATAATAGTTGTACTCATCCCTGCGGACGAAGCCGCCGAAATTGAGAACCGCGTTATTGCCGAGAATCCGCGTATAAGTCGGCGAGATATTGAAGGTTCCGATCTTTGAGTGCTGATCGGTATCGCCCACATTGCCAAACACCGGGCTTGCCGTCATCCCGCCGCTCACTACATTCTGCACATTGATGTTATCGAATGAGTTAGGGGTCTGGAACCACGAGCGCGAATAGTTCAAATCCAAATGCAGCGAATCGACCGCGGAAAAGCTATAATCCACGCGATCGAAGATATTTTGTTCATTGCCCTTGTCATGAAAAACAGAAAACTCCGGCGGGTCGAGAAAGCGGCCCGAGTTGAGGCCGTCGGCCTCGAAAAAGTTTCCCCACTTCTTGCCGCCGTAAGATAGATCGAAGCCGGCAGTCGCCGAACCAAATGCGCCATACGATGAATTGATGCTGCCGGTCGGCTTGGTGACACCTTGTCCGCTGCGCGTGGTGGCCACAATGACCAGGCTGGTCTTGCCGCCGTATTCAGCCGGGGGCGCGCCGCTAATGACCTGAAGAGATTGAATCGAGTTCGCCGGAATCTGGTTGGAGAAGACCTTACTCTGCTGATCCGTGATCGATTGGCCGTCCACGGAAAAGGAATTGGATGCGTGATCGCCGAGCCCATGAAAGAGGCCGTTTGAGTCGGCGGAAACACCGGGCGTGGAAAGCGTGACGAGCGAGCTAAGTCCGGATGACTCGCTCTCCAGCGGAACCTTGATGAACTGTTCACGGTTCACATCGGTATGGAATGTGGAGTCGGTCTCGACCAGCTCGCCGCTTGCCTCGACGGTGACCGTAGAGTCGGCTCCGGCCACCTGAAGGACCAGGTTCAAGCTGGCTCCAACGATCGAGCGAATTTCAAGACTCTTGCTCACGGGAGCGAAGCCGTTGGCCGAGACTTGAACCTGATAGGGATTAAAGGGAATGTTCGCGAACAGGAACTGACCGGTTTCATCGGTGGTGGCGGTCTGGTCAAGCCCGCTGACCTGGTTGGTGAGGTGGACCGTCGCGCCGGGAATCACAGCGCCGGATGGGTCAGTAACAGTGCCGCGCAACGATCCGGCGTTGCTACCGCCGCTGCCGCTCTCGGCGAGCGTATGAATCGAGGTGACGATCAAGATAAGTAGAGAGAATATGCGAAAGACATGGCCGCGATTGAACGGCATAGAAAACCTCCGGAAACTGATCTGCATATGCGGAAAGTGGCTGTGGCGTCATGCGCCGCGGCATTCTCTTTGGAAGAGAGCCATCTCGCCGATTCCAGAGTCAGATTGAAGGGTAGTTACAGTGCTGCGCCTGCATAAGATACATCGGGCAACGGAATCAATCTGTAAATGGAAGATCGCGAAGAAGGCTCTAGCAGTCTGTTGGTGGAGGGCGTGTAAAGAGCTTTGGGTGCCGATGCCGGACGACCGCGCGCGCCTCAAAGGCACGGGGTTCACTCTGCATCCGGACCAGAACGACCACGGCCGCAACAGCCGCGACCGGCGCCGCCGAGTGCATGGTGATGCACAGTTGGCAATGGCCCGCATCGCTGTCGACCGCGTGGATGTGGGCCACCTGGACCACGGTCAGCAGCGCCAGCAGGACCAGACACACCAGAGCTGCTGCTCTGAAAGCGCTAGGCTTCCGGCGGCGATCTTCGCTCATTTGCGTCTGAAATCCAGTCAATTGACCATCCCTAACCTTAAGGATACATTTCATTGGACGCGCAGGAACGGCAACGGTTGCGAATTCTGCCGCGTTTCTCCA
>JADGNO010000258.1 GCA_017883405.1 Occallatibacter sp.
ACCTGGGAATCAAGTGGAGCTTTCATAAGGGGTCTGTAGGATCACGAATTCCTGCTCTTGCGGCTAGCCTGTATATCGAATTTCCAACCGGAGATTCGAGTCAGCAGCTCGGCTCGGGATTAACGGACTACTGGCTCAACTTTATTGCTCAAGAGCCTTTCACCGAAAAAACCAGGGTCACCGCAAATTTGGGAACCTTGTTTGCCGGCAACACCAGCACCGGTGTGATCGGAACAGAAAATACGCGCGGCCAGGTTTACACGGGTGGTCTTTCTCTGCTGCACGATTTTAGCCGCCGGGTTACTCTGGGTGGCGAGCTTTACGGCGCCTACGCGGAAAACGGGAGCCTGGGAAGAACCCAGCTTCAGGCAATGGCCGGCGGACAATACGAGATCCGAGATGGCTTTAATTTTTGCTTCGGTTTGCTGGGCGGCAAATACGTTGCCAGTCCACGTCTAGGCGCTCAGATTGGGTTCTCGATGGATTTCCCTGACGTCTGGACTTCTGCTCGACGCCGGAGTGGCGGGCCGTAGCGCAATTGCAGCCGAAACTTCCAATCAGTTTTTTTTGAATTAAAGGAGAATCACATGGCGTGCAAACCGGAAGTACTCAGAAATATTCCTCTATTCGCCCTGCTGGACGATGAAGAGGCGTCTGTACTGGCAAGCCAGGTGGAGCTCAAGACGTTTGCGCCGCGCGAGCGCATTTACAAAACCGGCGACTTTGGCGCGGAGGCCTACGTGGTGATCTCAGGCAAGGTGAAGGTATTCACCGTGGACGAGGATCAACAGGAAGTGGTCATCGACGAACCGGCGAACGGAGAGTTTTTCGGATTCGCATCCATGCTTGAAAAGACGCCTCACCAGACAAGCGCCGTGGCTGAGGAGGAATCCGAGTGCCTTGAGGTTTCTCGAGATGACATCGCCGTTCTGCTGAGCCGCAAGCCGATGGCTGGGATGGATTTGCTCACCACTCTGGGCCGCCAGGTTCATGCTGCCCAGGGGCTGGTACGAGTTCGAGCCAGTCGCAATCCGAATGAACTGATCGAAACAGAAGCCACATCCGGTGAGCGTATTGCCGACGCGGTGGCCAGGTTCGGCGGATCGTGGACCTTCATTATTTGGTTTGCAATTGTCCTCATAGGCTATACGGCATTGAACGTGGTGCTGGACAAGCGGTCGTGGGATCCCTATCCGTTTATTCTGCTTAACCTCTTTCTCTCCATGCTGGCTTCGGTGCAGGCGCCGGTCATTATGATGAGCCAGAATCGGCAGGACACCAAAGACCGGCTGCGCTCCGAGCTGGATTTTGACGTGAATCGGCGTGCGGAGACAGAGATACAAGGGCTGTCGCGGAAGTTGAATTTGCTGGACGACAAGTTGGACGACCTTGCGGAGATGCTTCGTAAGGAGGGCAATGAATCACCGGTGGGGAATTGAGAGCCAATACATTCGTGACGACGGCGACAATCAAGAAGTCCGGATTGGAGTAGAATCCTCTCCGAATCCCTGAAGAGAGCAAGAACGTGCAATACCGCGATTTTGGAACGCTCGACTGGAAGGCCTCGGCCCTCGGCTTTGGCTGTATGCGCCTTCCCACGCTGGATGGGAAACTGAACAGCGCCAACATTGATGAACCGGAAGCCATTCGCATGATTCGTCACGCTATCGACAATGGCGTGAACTATCTCGACACCGCTTATCCCTACCATGAAGGGCAAAGTGAAGTGGTGGTTGGCAAGGCGCTCAAGGATGGCTATCGGGAGCGGGTCAAGATTGCGACCAAGCTGCCTGTCTGGCTCGTTAAAGGCCCGGATGATTTTGACAAGTACCTTGATGAGCAACTGAAGAAGCTCGAGACCGATCATGTCGATTTCTATCTTCTGCACGCGCTCAATCAGTCAGTCTGGCGCGACGTTGTTCTGAAGTACGATCTGCTGGCCAAAGCAGAGGCCGCGCTTGCCGACGGCCGCATCCGTCATCTCGGTTTCTCTTTCCATGGCGATTACTCAGCCTTCTATGAAATCGTGAACGGCAGCGACCTGTGGTCGATGTGCCAGATCCAGTACAGCTACATGGACACGGACAATCAGGCCGGCACACGCGGACTACATCTGGCAACCCATAAGAATCTGGCCGTCGTCATCATGGAGCCGCTGCTTGGTGGCCGCCTTGCCGATCCGCCACCGGATATCCGCGCGTTCATTGAGGAATTTCCCATCGAGCGAACTCCAGCCGAATGGGCCTTGCAGTGGCTGTGGGATCAACCCGATGTGTCGGTGGTTCTGAGCGGCATGAGCACTATGCTGCAGGTGGAGCAGAACCTGGCTTTCGCCGAGGACTCGCGTATTGGTTATTTCAGTCCTGCTGAATCGGAACTGATTACAGAAGTTCGCGAAAAGTACATGGCGCGGACTATTGTTCCGTGCACGCGCTGTGGCTACTGCCTGCCTTGCCCTAACGGAGTGGACATTCCCGGCAACCTTGAGCTCTTTAATTACTCCCACAAGTACAATGACGCGGTGAGTGCGCGCTTCCGCTTCAAGGTTCTAATGAATGACTCACAACGCTCGACCAACTGCACAAGCTGCGGCAGTTGCGAACCGCTGTGTCCGCAAAAGCTCGAAATACCGAAATGGATGACGAAGGTCTCAGTACTGCTGAGTTGAGAGCGCTCATCGACCGCGCATAGGTTGCTACCGTGAACAAACCACGGTGAATTCTCGGCATTAGCAGCGCCTGTGTGCTGTTCACTCCATGAAACGTATTTCACAATGCGGGAAAACGCCGCCCCCCTGTGTCACCCATCACTGCCCTCTATGCACCAGCAAAACGACACTCAAGCTAGCGGTTGAACACCCTCGCGCCGCCCAATGAGGCAAACGGAATGAGTGAAGTTAAGCAGGCAGACAAAATGGTAATTCTCGATGGCAACGAGGCGGCTGCCTCGGTTGCCTATCGACTTTCTGAAGTGGTCGCTATCTATCCCATCACCCCCTCGTCGCCGATGGCCGAGTGGGCTGATCAGTGGCGCTCAGAGGGAAAGAAAAATATATGGGGCGCATTGCCCATCGTGGAGGAATTGCAGAGTGAGGGTGGCGCCGCCGGCGCACTTCACGGTGCATTGCAGGCCGGTGCTTTTGGAACTACTTTCACCGCCTCGCAGGGCCTGTTGCTCATGATTCCCAACATGTTCAAGATTGCCGGTGAACTGACCCCGGCCACCATGCATGTAACCGCGCGCACATTGGCAACGCATGCGCTGTCGATCTTTGGCGATCACTCTGACGTGATGGCTTGCCGCGCGACCGGCTGGGCCATGCTGGCGTCAAACTCCGTGCAGGAAGTTGCCGATCTCGCGCTTGTTTCACAGATCGCCACTCTTGAAGCACGCCTTCCGTTCATGCACTTCTTTGATGGTTTCCGCACCTCGCACGAAGTTTCAAAGATCATTCCCATCAGCGACGAAACGATCCGCGCCCTGGTGAACGACGAACACCTCATCCGTTTCCGCAAGAACGCACTCAGCCCCGATCGCCCCATTCTTCGCGGCACAGCACAGAATCCTGATTTCTTCTTCCAGGCGCGCGAGGCCTGCACACCGTATTACGTTGCAGTTCCTGGAATTGTGCAGTCGGTCATGGACCGCTTTGCCGCACTCACTGGCCGCGCCTACAAACTGTTCGACTATTACGGCGCACCAGATGCGGATCGCGTCATCGTTGTGATGGGCTCAGGCGCTGAAGTTGCCGAAGAAGCGGTTGACCTGATGGTGAAGCAGGGCGAAAAGGTCGGCATGGTCAAGGTTCGGCTGTATCGTCCGTTCGACGCGAGCGCGCTGTTTGCCGCCATGCCGAAGACGGTCAAGGCGATCGCCGCATTGGATCGCTGCAAGGAGCCCGGCGGCGTTGGCGAGCCGCTGTACCAGGACATCATCACCTCTCTCGCCGAGAACATCACCACTTTGCCTTTCGCTATGCCGAAGGTGGTTGGTGGGCGTTACGGCCTGTCATCGAAAGAGTTCACCCCGGCGATGGTCAAGGGCATCTTCGACGAACTGGCAAAGCCGGTTTCGAAGAACCATTTCACCATCGGCATTGTGGATGACGTAAGCCACTCGAGCCTCGACTACGATCCCGATTTCTCGACCGAAGATCCCAAGACGGTTCGCGCGCTGTTCTACGGCCTTGGATCCGACGGCACCGTGGGCGCGAACAAGAACTCAATCAAGATCATCGGAAGCGAGACGCCGAACTACGCGCAGGGCTACTTCGTTTACGACTCAAAGAAGTCCGGCTCGATGACTACCTCGCATCTTCGTTTCGGGCCTAACCCGATCCGGTCGAGCTACCTCATCACGCGGGCCAGCTTTGTTGCCTGCCACAACTTCAGCTTCCTTGAGAAGATGGACGTGCTTGAAGCGGCCATGCCCGGCGCGGTGTTCCTGCTCAACTCGCCTTACACGGCCGAGGAAGTTTGGGACCACCTGCCGCGGCACACGCAGCAGGCCATGATCAGCAAGAAGATCGAGTTCTACGTAATCGACGGCTACACTGTGGCTCGCGAAGCCGGCATGGGCACGCGCATTAACACCATCATGCAGACCTGCTTCTTCGCCATCAGCGGCGTGCTTCCGCGCGACGAAGCCATTGAACAGATCAAGAAGGCCATTAAGAAGACCTACGGCAAGCGCGGCGAAGCAGTCGTCGCCAAAAACTTTGCTGCGGTGGATGCGGCACTCGCACACCTGCACAAGGTTGTGCTGCCCGCTACTGTCTCGTCCAACTTCGATATCCTGCCGGCCATCTCGCCCAAGGCGCCCGAGTTTGTGCGCAATGTGCTTGGCCAGGTTGCAGCCGGCAAGGGCGATCTGCTGCCGGTAAGCGCAATTCCGGCCGGCGGCACCTTCCCGACTGGAACCGCGCAGTGGGAAAAACGCAACATCGCGCAGTTCATCCCGGCGTGGGACAAGGACCTCTGCATCCAGTGCGGCAAGTGCGTTATGGTTTGCCCGCACGCAGTGATCCGCGCCAAAGTCTACTCGTCCGATCAGGCCACCAACGCGCCCTCCACTTTCCAGTGGGCCAAGCCCAAGTGGAAGGGCATGGAGAACGACCGTTACACCCTCCAGGTCGCGCCCGAAGATTGCACCGGCTGCGCGGTTTGCGTGGACGTATGCCCAGTAAAGAGCAAGAGCGACGCCAGCAAGAAGGCAATCAACATGACGGCGCAGGCTCCGCTGCGCGAGGCCGAGCGCGACAACTGGGATTTCTTCCTTGAACTGCCAGAAGTTGATCGCTCCAAACTTTCGCATACGCAAGTAAAAGATGTGCAACTGCTGCAGCCGTTGTTTGAGTTCTCTGGCGCATGCGCAGGCTGCGGCGAGACAGCATACATCAAGCTGCTTACCCAGCTCTTTGGCGACCGCCTGCTGATTGCCAACGCTACCGGATGTTCGTCGATCTACGGCGGCAACCTGCCCACTACGCCTTACACCAGCAACCGCGAAGGCCGCGGTCCGTCATGGTCGAATTCGTTGTTTGAAGACAACGCGGAATTCGGCTTCGGCATGCGGACCGCTGTGGATCAGCAGAAGGAATTCGCTGAATTGCTGGTACAGCGGTTGGCTACTGAGATTGGCGTTGAGTTGGTTGCCGAACTGCTGCACGCCTCGCAGAAGACCGAACCGGAAATCAACGCACAACGCAAGCGTGTTGAGCAATTGCACGAGAAGCTTGCCAACGACACATCGTCCGATGCCAAAAACCTGCTGGCAATCGCTGACGCTTTGGTTCGCAAGAGCGTATGGATACTGGGCGGCGACGGCTGGGCATTCGACATCGGCTTTGGCGGATTGGATCATGTGCTCGGTTCCGGCAAGAACGTCAACGTGCTGGTTCTGGACACTGAGGTTTACTCCAACACCGGCGGCCAGATGTCCAAGGCCACACCGCGCGGTGCGGTTGCCAAGTTTGCCGCAGCGGGCAAGCCGGTAAGCCGCAAAGATCTGGCCATGGAAGCCGTCAGCTATGGCTCAGTTTATGTGGCGCAGGTGGCGCTCGGCGGCAACGACAGCCATGTGATCAAGGCTTTCCAGGAAGCCGAAGCGCACGAAGGGCCGTCGATCATCATCGCGTACTCAAGCTGCATCGCCCACGGCTACGACCTGATTCACGGACTCGAGCAACAGAAGCTCGCCGTGCAATCCGGTTACTGGCCGCTGATGCGGTACAACCCGGCGCTCCGCGAAACGGGCAAGAATCCGTTCCAACTCGATTCCAAGGCGCCGTCCATTCGCCTTAAGGATTATGCCTACCGCGAAGCTCGTTACACCATGCTTGCGCGTGGCAACCCGGAGATGGCGGCACAACTTTTGAAAGAAGCTCAGGACGACGTAGAGCGTCAGTGGCGCGTCTATTCCGCACGTGCAGCAATGCCCGGCCGCGGCGAGACACCGCACATCGCTCCAGCTGAAAAACCTGAAGAGAACCTGGCGGCGGTCGCTGCCGGAGGTGAAGAATGATCGACCTGTCAATGCAGTATCTCGGCCTTAAGTTGAGTGGACCCATTGTGGTGGCGTCCACTCCGCTTTCGGAGTCGATCGATAACATCCGCCACATGGAGGATGCCGGCGCGTCAGCGGTTGTTCTTACGTCGCTTTTCGAAGAGCAGTTGGCTCTCGAATCGCGGGCGCTCGACGATGACCTTTCCCGCGGTACCGACTCTTTTGCCGAGTCGCTTGGTTTTCTGCCCGATCTCGAAGACTACCGCATGACGCACGAGATTTATCTGGAGAACCTGCGCAAGGCTCGCGAAGCTGTCGCCATTCCCATCATGGCCAGCCTGAACGGTGCAACTACCGGCGGTTGGGTACGCTTTGCCAGAGATATGGAGCAGGCCGGGGCAAGCGCAATTGAACTGAACACCTACGCCCTGGCAACCGACGCCGGCCAGACATCCAGCGATCTCGAGAAGCAGTTACTCGACCTCGTAAAGAGCGTCTGCCAGGCTGTCAAGCTCCCGGTATCGGTCAAACTGTCGCAGTCGTTCACCAGCATTCCGAACATGTCGAAGCAGCTTCAGGGAGCTGGCGCAGCCGGAGTGGTGTTGTTCAACCGCTTCTATCAACCTGATTTCGATATCGAGGCACTTGAGGTGCGGCCCACGCTGCACTTCTCAACGCCCTCGGAGTTGTTGCCGCGGCTTCACTGGGCAGCGATCCTCTTCGGGCATCTCAACATCGACATCGGCATCACCGGCGGCGTGCATTCGGCAGAAGACGTGCTCAAGTGCATTATGGCCGGCGGCAACTGCGCCATGATGGTTTCTGCCATTCACATCCATGGCATTGACCACATTGCCCGCGTGCTCTCCGATATGTGCTACTGGCTTGAGAAGCGCGAGTACACGTCGCTGGCCGAAACGCGTGGCTGCCTGAGCCGCCGCTCGGTTCCCGACACATCACCATTCGATCGCGGCAACTACATCAAGACGCTAAGCTCGTACAGCCTGCGCCAAACTGTAGCAGCCTTCTAGTTGTAGCAGCTTTGTGGGTCTTCATTCTTCCTTTTCTAAGGCGGCAGCATGAAAATGCTGCCGCCATTTTTTCTTCAAATCCCGCTTTAAGGCGCATTCACCTCCGTGCTCAGAGCGTGGCCGGGTTAGTACCAACTCCGGTCCCCCAGCTACAACTTTTGAGTTTCGAAAGCCGGCGAAGGGTTATTTACCGCAATATTGGGGTATGGAACATTAGGTGAACTACCTTCGTTTCAAGAGGGCAAGGATGAGCCTGATATTTGAAGCGTTACAGGAACTTGAAACCGAGCACATCGTAGTCGATTCACCTCTGAATGCTCATGAACTTGAGTTTCTTCGGTGCGCTGAACGCCGAGTCGCTCTGAAGCCCGAATACGCATCCACTAGGCGCAGTTTCTTTGACACGTTGCCGTTTGCGCAATCCGATTTCCCCGCGTTCGACGAAGTTATAAACACCTGCATCTCCAAGTTCCCCGTTCCTCAATGCGAGCTTGGTGCTCGTTTTGTTGAAAAACGCGCTTCGTTCGTGCCCGTCGAACGGCGGTTGAGAACGTTTGGAGAGACCTCGAGTCTCAACAAACGCCAAGACAAGGGGAGGAATCAGAAGCTCAGACACGACGGCAACGGGTTCAACTTCGTAGCTGCAGTCGCAGTCGGCGTAGTTGCTGTTTCCCTGGCCATGAGGATCGCTCTCGGGCCGAGTCGTAGACTAGTCAGCTGACGCCCATAGAGGCTTACCATGTCGCAATTAGATCGCGACAACTACATCAAGACGCTAAGACCCTTCAGCCTTCGCCGGACCGTACCAGCTTTCTAAATTCTCAAACTTACTTTTTAAGGGCGGCGGCACAATATTGCCTCCGCCCTTTTCTTGTGACAAGGCCCTACTTGTTCTTCAGCCCATCGCGATATGCCATCGCTTCGAGTTCTACGCGTATGGCGTCAGCGACCGGGACGACGGGGTGAACTTCAAAGACGAAGGCGGGCAACATCGAACAGAACTTATGCACTTCGAGCGGGTCGTCGCATTCCATTAACATGTATCCGCCCCAATCACCCACGCGGATAACGAATGCCTCGATTTTGAAGTTGGCGGGCGTCTTCCACGGGCCGAAGACCTCCAGGATTCGCTTCTGAGCATTCTCGTACTCGAGGGGCGTTCCCTGGGGACGTTCATTCCAAGTGATCATGTACTTCATCGTGATTCTCCTTTCGAATTTTAGTGGCGATTCGCCTCCGTGACTATTGAAGATGAATTGGGAAGTGGGCGCGGGGAAGCGTGTGGCAAGCATACTCTGGCCCGCTTAGTTGAGACAGCTAAATAGTTTGGAGGGGTTGAGCCGGCCAGTATTGGTTTCAAAAGTTGAATTGCCAGGCCGGGGTCACGCGAAGGTCTAGCAGCAGGCGAGCATTTTCTCGACAGCTGACTGGAGCTGTTCGCAGGCCAGCGGAATTGTATCGAGAACGGCCTGGCTGAACTCTTCACTCAGCTCCGTTGATCCCGCGCCAATTGTCAGCAGTAGCGCCTTGCGGGGCGGGGAACCGTAAAGCTCCTGTGCCAAGCCCAGCAGCTCCGCCGCGCTCACCTGGTGGGTGCCGACGCCTTCTGTTCGTTGTGCGGGATGTACCTCGATAAGTTCGACGGAGCCGGCCTGAGACGAGGTGGAGCAGTCGACAAAGAGGACGGCCGATGCTTCAGCAAGATCGGCGGCCAGTTCCGGCGTCCACTGCTGACGGCTGATCACATGCAGGCCCGGCTCGTCGGCAAAGCGTTCTTCTGCCCAGTCGGCAAGCCAAGGCCCGATACCGTCATCCCCGCGCAGCGTGTTTCCGCAGGCAAGAAGAAGGCATCGGGCCCTGGTGGATTTCATACTTCCATCGTACCTGGCGCACGACTCACTGCACAACTTTGAGGGTGCCCCATCCTTGCGACGTTATTGTTCTTGTCGCAAGGGTGGGATAGCACAATCATCGTTCTCAAACGCCTAACCGCGCACGACTTGATCGACAACCTCGCCTTGTGAAGAGACAAGGGTGAGAATCAGCGGCATCTGTCCATACGCGTGTGTCGAGCAGCTCAGGCATGGATCGAAAGTGCGCACTACCGCTTCAACGCGGTTCAGTATGCCTTCCGAGAATTTTCCATCCTTGATGTAGTGCTTGGCCGCTTGCGCCACGCCTTTGTTCATGGCGTTGTTGTTTTGTCCGGTTGCGATGACGAGATTGGCCCACGTCATCTTGCCGTTTTCGTCCACCCTGTAGTGGTGGTTCAGCGTGCCACGCGGTGCCTCGGCCTGGCCTGAGCCTTCCAGCCGGTTCACGCCCGCGGTTGCCCGCACATGCTTGTCAAGAATCAGGGGATCGCTGAGGATCTGTTCGATCTTTTCGATGCCGTAGAGCATCTCGACCAGGCGCGCGTGGTGATAGTAGAACGAGCTTTCTACCGGTCCGTTTGCCAGCTGTTTGAACTCGGCCAATTCCTTTTCGGCCTTGGGCGTGCCCATGCTCTTGACGATGTTGAGCCGAGCCAGGGGGCCGACGCGATAGCTGCCATCTGGATAACCGAGCGGCTTGTAGTAAGCGAATTTGGTGTAGCTGTAAGGCTCGACCGCTTCGCCAATCACTTCGTTGTACTTGCTCGCCGTAATGCCCTCGTCGATGGTGTTGCCCTGGGCATCGATCAACCGCAGTGCGCCGTCGGTGAATTCAATCGACTCGTCTTCATTGATGAGGCCCATGTAGAGCGACGGGAAATTGGCGAAGACATCGATCTCCGGCTTGAAGTTTTCCGCCACCTGCTTGTACCAGCCGATGCCGAGGCCGAGATTTGCGTAGGCTTCAGGAATCATGGCCAGAATCTCATCGCGCTTTGCCTGCGCCAGCGGCTCGGTTACGCCGCCCGGGACAACCCATCCCGGATGAATGCGCTTGTTGCCGAGCAGCTCGATGATGTGCTGCCCGAAGCGACGCAGTCCGATACCGGCGCGTCCCAGTTCCGGCTTGGCAGCGGCCACGCCGAGAATGTTGCGCACCTTCGGGTCCGCTTCCATGCCGAGTATCAGGTCGGGCGAGGAGAGATAGAAGAAGCTGAGCGCGTGCGACTGCACCATCTGCGCCAGGTTCAGCATGCGGCGCAACTGGGCCGCGGTATGCGGAATGCGCACCGACATGATGGCTTCGCAGGCCTTGGCAGAGGCGATGAGGTGGCTGACCGGGCAAATGCCGCAGATGCGCGCCATCAGGCTCGGCATCTCGTAGAAGGGCCGACCCTCTGAGAAGCGCTCAAAACCGCGCACCTGGGTTACGTGAAAGTGAGCATCCGTGACCTCGCCCTGGTCATTCAACTGGATGGTGACCTTGCCGTGTCCTTCAAGGCGGGTCACCGGATCGATCGTGATTGTCTGGCTCATAAATCCCTCAGTGGCTAAAGCCCGTAGATTTTCCTGGCCCATCGGCGCAGCTGAAGCCGCGCCATTTCAAAGCCATGTTTGGCGCGTCGTAAGTTACGCACCAAAACGGGTCAGCGCCGGAATGTCCACCGGCCCCCCGGTTACCAGCGCCGTCAGCGCTGTGTGAAATGTATCCGCGGAAGGCGGACAGCCGGGCAGGAATACGTCCACCTTCACAAACTCGTGAATGGGGCGCACCACCTTAAGCAGTTTAGGAACCACCACGCACGGAATCTGCTGCTGTGCGCTGGCGTTCTCAATGTAAGCCCGCTGCAGAATGGCCTCCGGCCCAATCGGGTTGCGCATGGAAGGCACATTGCCGGCCACCGCGCAGTCGCCCATCGCCACCAGCATTTTTGAGTGGGCGCGAATCTTCTTGATTTTTTTTTCGTCGTCCACCGAGGCCACCGCGCCCTCAACCAGCGCAATGTCCACTTCATCGGGGAACTCTTTAGTGTCGACGATGGGGCTGTAGACCACGTCGACAAGTTCCGCCAGTTCAAGCAGCCGTTCGTCCATGTCGAGAAACGACATGTGACATCCGGAACAACCGTCAAGCCACACTGTTGCCAGTTTCAGTTTGCTCATTGCGCCTCCCTCATCAAGTTCAGATAAGGCAGAAAATCAGGATTTTTAGGATGATCGACGCCGATCTTGCTCTTGTCGTACAAGGCACCGGTGGGGCATACCTGCACGCATTTGCCGCACTTGGTGCAGGTTGAACTGCCCCACTCCTCATGCAGGTCGGTGATCACGATGGAGTTGATGCCGCGTCCCATCACATCCCAAACATGCGCGCCTTCAATTTCGGCGCAGGCTCGTACGCAGCGAGTGCAAAGAATGCAGCGGTTGTGGTCAACGGTATACCGCTCATGCGATGCATCCACCGGCAGCTCAGGATTTCGATAAGGCAGCCGAATATGCGTCAGTCCCTGCTCCTGGCCCAGCGACTGGAGTTCGCAATTGCCGTTCGATACGCACACGCTGCAAATGTGATTGCGCTCGGCAAACAACATTTCCAGAATCGTGCGGCGATGCTTTTGCAGGCGTTCGGATTTGGTGGTCACTTCCATGCCTTCAAACACGGTGGCGACACACGCCGGCAATAGTTTGTTGCTACCTTTGATCTCGACCAGGCACATACGGCATGCGCCCACGTCGCTCAGCCCATCCAGATGACAGAGCGTGGGAATGTCAATGCCATTCTCGCGCGCAACCTCAAGGATAGTTTGGCCTCGCAGAGCGCTTACCTCTTCGCCGTCGATGATGAGTGTTTTGACCTCTACGGCATCGCTCATGCCAGAACCTCCTGCGGTTTCATGGTGCAAACGCCGGCCGGGCAGCGCTTGTGCGCAATGTGCTCAATGTATTCGTTGCGGAAGTATTTCAACGTGCTCAGCACCGGGTTGGGAGCAGTCTGTCCAAGTCCGCAAAGGCTGGCCTCCTTTACCGTGGAGCACAAATCCTCCAGCAGTTCCAGATCGTCCATGCTTGCGGTACCGTCGCAGATCTTGCTCAACAGCGTATACATCTGTGCTGTACCAGCACGGCACGGAATGCACTTGCCGCACGACTCGGTCATGCAAAACTCGATGAAGAATCGCGCCACGTTGACCATGCACGAAGTATCGTCCATGACGATCATGCCGCCGGAGCCCATGATGGAGCCCATCGCCATAAGTGCGTCGTAGCTCACGCCTACGTCCAGCATTTCAGCCGGAATGCAGCCGCCGGAAGGGCCGCCGGTCTGCACAGCCTTGAACGTGTGCCCGTCCGGTACGCCGCCGCCGATTTCTTCAATAATCTCGCGCAGCTTAATGCCCATCGGAACTTCGACAAGGCCGGTGTTTGTGATCTTGCCCGTCAGTGCAAATACCTTGGTGCCTTTACTGCGCTCGGAGCCCATATCCGCAAACCATTTGCCGCCGTTGCGAATAATTGGCGCAATGTTGGCGTAGGTTTCAACGTTGTTGATCAGCGTCGGCTTGCCCCAGAGTCCGCTCACCGCTGGATAGGGCGGTCGTGGCTTTGGAGTTCCGCGCCGGCCCTCGATCGATGCCAGCAGTGCTGTTTCTTCGCCGCAAACAAACGCGCCTGCACCCAGGCGAATTTCCACGTCGAAATTGAAAGTAGTTCCGCCGATGTTGCTGCCCAGCAGGCCGCGCCGCCGCGCTTCGCGAATCGCCATGGTCAGCCGAGCTACGGCAACCGGATATTCGGCGCGCACATAAATAAAGCCCTTGTTGGCGCCCACTCCGTAGGCCGCGATCGCCATACCTTCGATGACGCGATGTGGATCGCCTTCCATTACGCTGCGATCCATGAACGCGCCGGGGTCTCCCTCGTCGCCGTTGCAGACTATGTATTTTTGGTCGCCGCTGGCCTTGGCTACCGTGCTCCACTTCAGGCCGGTCGGATAACCGCCGCCGCCTCTACCTCTCAGTCGGCTTTCCGTAATGCGATGGATCACGCCGGCCGGTGTCATTTCAATCAGCGCGGTCATCAGCGCCTTGTAGCCTTCGCAGGCAATGTATTCGTCAATTTTTTCCGGATCGATGTGGCCCGCGTTCTCAAGCACTACGCGAACCTGCTTGTCGAAGTGGCTGCTCAGATCGCACTGCAGTTCCGGAACCGGCAAGCTGCCCAGGCTCGCAACGATCGCTTCGGCGTGCTTCGCCTTTACATGTGCGTAGAGCGTCTCTTCCGGATCGACTCGAACCAGCGGACCAGACGAACAGGGCCCCATGCAGCCGGTGCGGCGCACCAAAACATTCTTACCCGCTGCCTCGGCGGCCTTGACCAGCTCATCACGAAGCTTATCCGCGCCCTGGCTTGCACAGGCCAGGTCCATGCAGACGTGTATCTCATGGTCGTACTTAGCGTTTTCAAGGCGAACGCTTTCTGCTATTTGTTCAAGTTCCTCGACTGTCATTCCACCGTCCACCTTTCAAGCTGCTCGAGCACCTGTTCCACTGACGCTTCTCCGGCCACTTCTCCATCGCACAACACGACGGGAGCGCGGCTGCAGGCGCCCACGCAACGAGCTGTCATCAGGCTGATGTTGCCGTCCTTCGTGGTTTGCCCTTGCGCAATGCCCAACCGCTTTTCAGCCGCGGCGATCAGTGCGTCCGCGCCTTTGATGTAGCACGCGGTTCCGGCGCATACCGTAACGGTATGTTTGCCCGGCGGCTTCAAGCTGAAGTAGTGGTAGAACGTGACCACGCCGTAGGCCTGGCTCAGCGGCACTCGCAGCGAGCGGGCCACAAAGCGGATAGCGTCGTCATCCAGATAGCCGAACGAAGACTGAACGGTGTGCAGCGTTTCAATGAGCGCATGACGGGCAAAGCCGTTCTTGCGCATGGTGCCGTTCACAATCTTCCATCGTTTGTCGTCGCTCGGAAGCGGCGGAGGTGTGAATGCTGGCACGATACCCTCCTGAATTGGAGACATCGCGCGGAACATTTGTTGGGACCTGTCCCGACGGTGCCTAACATTGTTGTACGCGCAAGAGGAGTTGGCAACCGTGACAGTGGTCACTCGATGGTGTGGCTATGTCGTTTTAGATCACCGGTTTCAGATTTTTCGCTGTGGGATGAGTGAGCTTGATCACTCGTCGGGAATTCTTGCACATTCGAACTAACTTACGGTGCTGAGAAGAACCCCCTGGGAACTCCGACAACAGGGCATTTTCCAGGAAGCTACTCAGACCGTAGCGGCACGAGTTAGTTCCGATCGACGGCGGAGCGGCAAATAGAGCGATATGATGTGCGTAATCATCAGTAGCGGCACATAAATAATCACGATCGCGTAGGTCGAACCCAGTTCTCCAGACACGGGCGGTAGTCCCAATGTGGCGCCATGGTAGTAGTCGACGATGATGTCGATGGCTCCTACCAGGTTGAAGCAGACGACGAGAGGCCAGAACAGGGAACGCAACCGTATGGTGAGAAGCGCCAGAATGGCCAACAAACCAGTTGCGAAGTCGCCGTACGCAGCGAAGGGCGCGAAGCCGGCAGGCAAATTGTGACCGACGACGCCAGGGAGAATGAATACGAGCCCAAAAAATCGAAAACTGTGCAGCGTGGCAATTGCGCGTTGAGCCTCGATCAGACTCATTGCCTTGAGCCTGGGCAGGATATACACATTCGTGCATAGCAACCACGCGACATAACCCAGCACGAGATGCAGGTTGAAAATGATTACCGGCGTCATTTCAATTCTCCTTTTCGAGTTTCCAACGCACTGATCCTGTTTATTAGCTGGAAGCACCGTGCCGGCTTGATTGCAGGCCCACACTGAATAGCAGGCTCTCCACACCGGAGCGTGTTGAGCCTGCGTTCGCATTAACGTGGGGCCCGCTGGTCCGGGCCCGGGAGATGGAGTGCTTGCCTTCTTGCAGCCGTGCTATCACCGGCATGGTTACTGCTGTGGGGCCATCCCTCCAGGGCCGACCAATGATCTCAGGGGCATCAGGGGGCCGACCGGGATGTACTGGGTATCCATCAACTGTTCCTTCTCGAGGGGCAGTGATTCCATGATGGTTCGTGCCTCGTCCTCGGTCTTGGCGTCGATCAGGAAGACGATGCCTTTGCCATCGCCGCGGGAATACCACTGGCGGATTTTCCCGTCGAGTTAGAGATTCACGGTTGCCCGAATCTCTGCCGGGATAACGTCCATGACTTGTTGAAAGGTCACGCCCCGCTTGGGAGTCTGAATGGCCAGGACGTCGGTGGTTTTAGGTACAGCTATGCTGAGCAATGCCGGGCTGGCCGGGGACTGAGTTTGTGCTGCCGATACTATCGGTAGCATCGCCATGAAAAGAGCGTTCTTCAGATTCATCGGGTTGACCTCTCCATTCAGTTTTGTAGAGTGACGTTCATCAGTTAGAGTACGACCGTACTCTAATGGAGCAAAAAATTTATTCTTCAGCGAAGCACTTCGTAAAAAAATTCCTCGCCTCCATCAGCAACTGCTCGCGTCTTGTGGCGGACAGGGTCATGCGGGCCGAAGTCAGCACTCCAGCCATACTCGGAAACAACAGCTGAAACTTCGCCAGTTCTTCTTCGCGGGTTTTGCCTGGAACAAAAGGGAGTATGCGCTCGCGATACGCCTCTCGCGACACCTCAATCCGTTTTCGCACGGACAAGGGCTTTCGTGCGAGCTCTGGTCCGAGGGCGGAAACCACACAACCCATTCCTGGCGAATTGGCGTGACGTGGGCTCAGATAGTGTTCGATCATGGCTCGCAGAGCCTGACCTTCGGGCGCGGACTTCGCAACTTCCAACATGCCTCTTCCCATCTCGTCGAAGGCCCGGGCCACCGCTTCAACGAACAGGTCGTCCTTGCTCCTAAAATGCCGGTAGAAGCCCCCTTTCGTCAGGCCTACCTTCTTCATCACCGTCCCTATTCCGCTGCTGTCACCGCCGTGCTCGCGAAAAGAGCGAGCGGCTACGGAGAGAATGTTCTCGTGATTCTGCGCTTTGTGTTCCTTTGAGTACCGCACAGCATAAGAGTACGCACGTACTCTTATTCCTGTCAAGGCCATCGATCTTGACCCCGCTTTCCTCCGATCACCACCGTGGATGATTTGAAATGAGCGAATAATGCTGAGGGGAAGAAGGGCAATCGCGAAGCCCCGTTCGTTGCGCTTCTGCAACTGTTACTCATTTCGAATTGGCCCGTCCGCAATCCCGAGCCAAAACTGTTCATCCTGCCAACACGCGCTTCCAATCGGCTGTTTTGCGCATCTACGGGTGAGTGCGCTTCGGCGCAATACATTATTAGATGAAGAATCATGGTTGATTATCGCGTTTCACCAGGACAGGTTCAGGAAGATCAAATAACGGCATCCATCGAGAAACACACGTCGCAGATCCCATCGAGCGTTTACCTGGCGGCCGCTTTGGGAGCCATCGCAATTTCGGCCGGATTCCATCTGGCAAAAAAAGAGCACCCAGCTCTCTTCGTCGGCCAATGGGCTGCGCCATTCTTGCTGCTGGGCATCTACAACAAGCTCGTCAAGCAGCATGGGTCTGATGCAACCAGCCGTACGCAGCTTGCGGAGTAGCGGCTGCCGTAGGTAATGAACAGTCGCAGGTCCCTAACTAGGTTTCGGGATGTCAGGAAGCTGGGAGCTGGGAGCTGAAAGCTGCTTTACCCCAGCGACGGCAGGCGATCGGAGATTCCGAACAGGAAGATGACACCGAGGATGCAGCTATAGGCGGCGCCTGTCCACGCAATTACATGATAAAAGCGCGGATGGTGCCCGCCGGCTTTGAACGCGCTGCTCATGGATGCAGTCATGAGCGCATTCATGGCTACCAGGCCGATTGCGAATGCCGCCAGGCCGAGCATTCCGCGCGACGTTCCGCCCAGATTTGCCGTCAGAAAAAACAACGCGAGCTGGCTTGGAGTTTCTGCGCCTATGCCATGCAGGACGCCGATGGCGAAGACTGACTTGCCGTTATACATCCACTGAAAGCGATCCGGCCGGGGCGCTTCCGGATTCCACATGCGCCGCACGCGCCAAGCTGCCCACAGCACGCCGTTGATCGCAATTGCCAGGCGGCTTTCGATGCGTGTGTGTCGGTGACCATGTGCGTCTCTGCGCAGGATGCCCGCGACTACGCCGAGGCCGAGCACGATCAGCGTCAGGCCCACCAGCTTTTCAGTCCAGTGATCCAGCCCCTGCGGAAGCCCCATATGCATCTGCAGCACAAGAACGCCGAGAGTTACCACCGTGAACGCGTGGCCAAGTGCATAGGTCATGCCAAGGCGCAATCCGCTCCACCAGTTCTTTTGCACGGCAGTGATGTCTGAAATGGCGGCCAGGTGATCGTAATCGAACCCATGACGCAGCCCCAGCACCAGGCAGGAGCCCAGCGCAGCGTCAAGCTTCCAGTCACCGATCATAGGGGTCACAAGGCACAGTATAGAGCAGAAAGTGCTCAATCGGCATGTGTTGGGATGGGGTTAGGCGTAACTTACCGGGATTGAATCTGGTAGCCATCGTAGTCGATGGAGATTACGACCTTGCCGAAGAAGCTGTCCGATTCGGCAAGGGCATGGACTGCCTGAGAGAAACCGTCGACCTTGATATATTGACGCATCACATGGGCAGGCGAAGCAAAGAAGGATGGGCTCTTTGAAGTGACGCCCTCAATCCGCACAATCGTAAAATCCCTGCTGTCCACCCAAAGTGTTCCCTCAAACAGATTGGGAGCTTTGCGCCGGGGCACAAGCGCCAACATCCAGCACTCGCGCCCGTCCTGTTGCACCGTGCCGCCAGGCTTGAGCTGCATCTCGTAGTTGGCTGAGATGATCAGCGACTGACCCACCTTGGAAGGGTTATTGACATCCTTCTCGCTATCGAGCAAAGGCCGCAGCAACAGCTTGTAGAGGATTGTCGAACCACTCTGGGAGAGCACTTGATAGTCCTTGCCAGATTCAGGGCGATAAGTGGTCTTCACAACCATTTCGGCGGCGGGCTGGGTCTTATCACCGCCTCTGAAGACCTTGTAGTGTTCTATGTCGGTGTACCCGGCAATATGGTCGATGCGTGCCTTTACTGCCGCGTCAACATTGCTAACGGCGATGGGGTTGTCGACCTGCTGCCCGCGCGAGACTGCGCAGGTGAACACGGTGCACAGTAGAACTGCACTTTTACTGACAATTTTGAGGCTTGCCAAATCGAAAAATCTCACCATTTAAAGCTTAGCAGGGCACGCACCTATTCCTTGCGGACACACCAATCGCGCTCCAGCCGCTGCTACATTACAACGGCCAGAGCGCGATAAGGATGGAGTATAGACGTCCCTGTTGCTATCGATCCGTTGTTATTGACCAGCTGCCTGCTCCTTGGCTCCCCTGATCGCCGAAAGGAAAGGAGCGGCTTCCGGCGGCGCCTTTACTTCTCCATTCAGGACGGCTTTTTGGTTAACATCGGGACCGTAGACGGCTTTCATTGAGTCGTCATCCTGCCGGATGGCTGAACCGGACAGATCGAGCCCTGCGAAGGCTCCTTTGGCGCGCGAATAGGTCAGTATCTCTGCGTCCATCTTCCAGTCTGTGTTTGCAGAGGCATGCCGTCCCACGGGGCCGGCTGCTGCGGATGCATCTCCGCCGATCTGAAATTTGCTTGAGAGTAGCTGTTGCATGCCCTTCTCATTTTGAATAACCATCACCAGGTCAACGCCCTCAACGCCAATCTGCAATCCCCAACTGCCGCCGGTGATCGCAAAAAAGGCCGGTGCGCTCCAGCCATGTTCCGTCCGGCAACTGGCAACGCCGCGTCCGTGCTCAGCGCCAACCACAAAACCGCCCTTGACCATGTGCGGAACTACCGCAATGCATTTGGCGTGATCGAGTACTTCTTCGGGGATGCCCTTATCCGGCGCCGCCATAATTTCATGCATTACTTTCGCCGCGTTTTCCAAACGGTCCGTAGTATCTGCTGACGAGCCTGCCCACCCGAGAGGGGCAAGCGCCAACAGTGCCGCCACTGTCATCATTTTTTTCATGTCAATCTCCATTCTGTGCCTGCGATTGCAGTCACTCACATCCGGTGCTTTGGAGGGTGGCGCAAATGCGCACAGTTGCGGCCCATACCCTTCGCTTACGTTTGGAGTAATAGATGGTTCTTTTGGTTGCTCCGCGGCGATTAACCATTAACTCCGCGCTGTTGTTACGGTTGCCTGCGATATGCTGAATTCCGGTGCGAGGTAAATATTTGGCAAGTAACGCTCAACCCGAAGGGGATAAGGCCGTGAGACGCCAGATACGCGTTCGCGGCGTCGTCCAGGGTGTGGGATTTCGGCCCTTTATTTATCGTCTGGCGCAGGAAGAGCGCCTTTCCGGCTTTATCGGCAACGATACAGATGGCGTGTTGATCGAAATTGAAGGCCCGTCCGCGTCTCTGGACGCTTTTATTGGACGACTGCTCTCTGAAGCGCCGCCGCTTTCGCGCGTCGATTCCCTGGACATTGACGATGCCGAACCCAATGGTGACACGACCTTCCGCATTATCGCGAGCGAAGTGCTGGGGCGCGTTTCTACAGGCATTCCCGCAGATGCCGCCACCTGCTCCGACTGCCTGCGCGAATTGCTTGCGCCCAACGATCGCCGCTATCGCTATCCGTTTCTCAATTGCACCAACTGCGGTCCGCGCTTCACGATTACGCGACGTATTCCGTACGACCGCCCGCAGACTTCGATGGCCGAATTTAAAATGTGCCCGGCCTGCCAGGCAGAATATGACGACCCGGCGAATCGCCGCTTTCACGCGCAACCAAATGCATGCTGGGACTGCGGTCCACAGCTCACGCTCACCAACTCGGCAGGCGAAGCGATACCATCTGCCGACGTTGTCAGCGACGTGATCGCGCGTCTCGCCGCGGGCGAAATCCTGGCCATCAAAGGCATCGGCGGCTTTCACCTCAGCGTTGACGCAACCAACGACGCCGCGGTGATGCGCCTTCGGCAGCGCAAACATCGTTACGGCAAACCGCTCGCCGTAATGGTGCGCGATCTTGATGCTGCGCGCAGCCTTTGCGAAGTCAGCGACGCCGAAGCAACGTTGCTCACCACGTCCATGCGCCCCATCGTTCTGCTGCGCCGTCGCGCCCAATCGGATAGTCCAATCGCGGCATCCGTCGCCCCCGGCATTCCTTGGCTTGGCGTGTTTCTTCCATACGCGCCTTTGCACCATCTGCTGTTTTCCGATGGGCGAATAGCAGCGCTTGTCATGACTTCCGCCAACCTCAGCGAGGAGCCTATCGCAATCGACAATGACGAAGCTCGCACGCGGCTTGGCGCAATCGCCGACGCCTTTGTGTTGCACAACCGCAAGATCCTGCAGCGCTGCGACGATTCAGTTGCGGCCGTTGTTGATGGCGCGCCGCAGATCATTCGCCGTGCACGGGGCTACGTTCCACTGGGAATTGCGTTGCCGATCGAGGCACCGCCGCTGCTTGCCGTCGGCGGTCATCTTAAAAACGTATTCGCTCTGGCTCGCGGCCGCTTCGTCTATCAAAGCCAGCACTTGGGCGATCTTGAAAACATATCAGGCCTCGATTTCTTTCGTGAATCGCTCGACCACCTCATGCGCACGTTTGAAATCGAACCTGAAGTAGTCGTCCACGATCTGCATCCTGGCTATCTATCCACGCAATGGGCCCAAGAGTGGGCAGCCGAGCGCGGCCTGCGCTTGATAGCCGTGCAGCACCACTTTGCGCACGTTGCCGGATGCATGGCCGAACATGGCATCGATTCGGATTTCATCGGCCTCTCGCTCGACGGCACCGGGTACGGCACAGACGGGCGCATCTGGGGCGGGGAAGTGCTCATCGGCCATTTGAACGGTGAACATGCCGGCAGCTTCGAACGCTTTGCGCATCTGGATTACGTGCCGATGCCGGGCGGCGAAGCGGCCATTCGCGAACCATGGCGCATGGCGCTCGGACATATGAGCGCAGCCGGCTTCGACATCGCATCAGCCGAGGTATCGGAGTTGCTCGGCGTCAAGCCGGCAGAAGCAAGGGTTCTCAGCCGCATGATTGAGCGCGGCATCAACACGCCGCTCACATCAAGCTGCGGTCGTCTCTTCGACGCCGTCGCAGAGTTGGTACTGAAGCGTACGCATGTTGACTACGAAGCGCAGGCCGCCATCGAACTTGAAGGCGTCGCTATTGACGAACCGTATGACGTCGCGCGCGATGCCAGCTACGCGCTTGATCTGTGCTCCGGCGACTGGGCCAATCACGTTCCAACAACAATCTCCGCGGCGAAGTTGTGGAGCGCGATTGTCGACGATCTGCGCGCCGGAAGACCGTCGCCGCAAATTGCAGCTCAATTCCACGCGGCGGTAGCTGCGTCTTTCGTTAGCGCCGCGGTTCTGGCCCGCAGTGCTACAGGCATTCGGCAGGTCGCCTTATCCGGCGGTTGCATGCATAATCGCCGTCTCGTGCGCTTACTGCGCACGGGCCTCGAAGCCGAGGGTTTTCAAGTTCTGCAACATCTGCAGGTGAGTCCGGGCGACGGCGGCCTCAGCTATGGCCAGGCCGCCGTCGCCGCAGCCATGCTCCGCAATCACAAATAGGCCCGTTCAGTATCGCCTGCCCGCGCTTCGCTCAACGTGCTATTTTGCTTAGGTCCTTCGCTCCGCCCATGAAGTCACACGCAAAGGGAGTCACACCCAAAATGAAAAGTTTGAAAATTAGCTGGTCCCACTTGATCGCCGTCGCGATCCTTGCTGCCGCCGCGTTTGTCGCGACGCACGCGCAAACTCCTGGCACCATCACTCCCTTACCGCCCGACCCTACCGCGCGCCCGCCTTACGGAATCGATATAAAACGCCCGCTGCTGGCCGCCGCTTGCAAAGGCTGCCCATGGGGCGCAATTGGCTACGCGGTTGTGGATGCGATGAAGCCTTACGGATATGACGTGCAAATCTGCTGGGTGTGCTGGTCGAGCTACGGTCCGCGTGAAGTGGCCGACAAAACCAAGCCGGTGATGCCGCGTGGTGAAAATGTGCCGTGGTATCTTGAGCCGCCGCCAGACGGTGTGCCCGACTTCGGTATTACCAGCGACATGAACTTGACCGACGCTTACCTGGGCCGAGGCGCGTACGCGAGCGATCACAAGCAGCGACAAAACTATCGCGTCGTCGCCACCGTGCTGCAGCAGAATTATCTGCTCACCGCAGTTTCGGCAAAGTCAGGCATCAAGAGTTTGTGGGATATCAAAGACCGCAAAGAACCAACGCGCATCTGGGTCGACAGCAACAGCCCTGCTCTGCAGGCGATTCTCAAGTACTACGGCATCGACGAATTGGAACTTGAACGCAAGGGCGGCGGCTTCATTCATCCGCTGATGCTTGAACGCCAGGAGCGCGCGTCAGCTGACGTCTACATCGGCGGCGGCTTGCTGGTCAACACGCCGGAGCAGCACACATGGTACGAAGTAACGCAGCTCAGCGATCTTGTTTTTGTGCAGATGGACGATCAACTCATCGATCAACTGGCTAAACTTCCCGGCTTCACGCGCGGCATCATCCCCATGGGCTTTATGCGCGGTGTCGATCATCGCATTCCCACCGTTGTTCGCGATCGCCATGTGATCTATGTACGCGATGATGCGCCCAACGACTTTGCTTACACGCTCGCCAAGGCACTCGACGAACACCAGGACGAATTCCGCAAGCTGGCGCAACCTTACTACTACGACATCCGGCAGGTAGCGGTGAGCGCAACGGTGCCGCTGCATCCCGGCGCTATCAAGTACTACAAGGAAAGGGGCTACATCAAGTAGCCCCCTTGGTCTCACTTATGGCTCCGCACTCCTGTTAGGGTGCCCCATCCTTGAATTGCTTTTGATTTAAGGGTGGGATAGCGCAATGCATCCTTACGAACTCCAGGAAAACGTCTAGCCCAGAATCCG
>JADGNO010000259.1 GCA_017883405.1 Occallatibacter sp.
ATCTGCGGTGGGGCAGTGATCTTCTGGTTTGCAGGCGCTTCCACACAGGCGGTTTCCACCGGCGCCTACCGTGCAGTCGAGTTCATCAAGCAGAACATCAACCTGGAAAGCTCCGAAAAGGCGTCGGTCTCTGACAGCAAGAAGGTCGTTGAAATCTGCACCAAGTACGCGCAGAAGGGGATGTTCAACATCTTTCTCGCCGTCTTCTTCTCTACACTTGCGTTCGCGTTCATGGAGCCGTTCTTATTTGTCGGCTACCTGTTCTCGATTGCGATCTTCGGACTGTACCAGGCGATCTTCATGGCGAATGCCGGCGCCGCATGGGACAACGCGAAGAAGGTCGTAGAGGTCGATATGAAACAGAAAGGGACACCTCTGCACGACGCAACCGTGATCGGAGACACCGTCGGCGATCCGTTTAAGGACACCTCGTCGGTGGCAATGAACCCGGTCATCAAGTTCACGACGTTGTTCGGATTACTTGCTGTCGAGCTTGCAGTGACGCTCAGTTCGACCAATCCGCTGCTGACACACGTACTGGCAGTCGCATTCTTCCTGGTGTCGGTGTTCTTTGTTCGGAAATCGTTCTATGGAATGCGGATCGACTCCAAGGAAAGCAACTAATTCCTGTCTTGTAAATCGAAGAAAACGTCGCCTGGAAATGGGCGACGTTTTCTATAAACGATACGGTGGTGCCCCTTCACCAAGCTACCCTGCACCGTAACCTCTGTCGTGGGCCCCTGTTCCTGCTTGGGACGCTGACGACGCAAACTCGGCTCTCCCCCGCACTCAAAAAGGGGTCGACACATACGACAATCCGGACTGGGTAATGGCCCCGTGCGAATAGCATGGGGCCGTTGTTTTCAGATGGAGTTTTCCGGCTGCGTCATCCCCGGCGGCGTTCTCGAGAGTCCACGAGTTGTAGCGTGGCTGCGGCTGTTTGTTGCAATCAGGGTGCATAAGCAAACCATGAGCGCAGCGCAAGCAACGTTTCATCAGCAACCCTGCTTCAAAGCAGAAGCCTGCGGTGTTTTGGATGCTGTTTTCGCCGCGAGACATAAAAGTCGTCATGCTCGATGAAAGCTGCGGAGGCCGTTGTTCACGATGTCGGTTGCTCCCGTCCCACCGGTTGCCGATAGACCGCCCACAATCAGACCGTCGCGAAATCGCAAGCTATGGATCTGTGCTGCCGTTGCTTTGATCGCCGTGCTGGCCGCGAGCGGCGCTTATGTCAGGGCCAACTGGCCTTATCGCTATCGCAAAATTCATGCGTTGCTCGAAGATGTGCTTTCCAGCCATGTCAAGATATCCGAGTATCATCGAACGTACTTTCCTCATCCCGGCTTCGTAGCGATCGGGCTCACGCTGCGTCGCAAGACTGCGCCCGATCTTCCACCGCTCGGTTCCGTCGAGAAGCTGGTGGTGCAAGGCCGATGGACCGACCTTCTACTGCTGCGCCGGCGAGTGCAACGAGTGGATATTACCAGCCTGCACATTGTCGTGCCAGCTATCGGAAGCCGCGCCAATCAAGAGGACTTTCCACCAGGAAGCGCGTCGGATTTCGACGGACCAGAAACAGCCATCGAGCATCTTCTTATTCATAATGGAGCGCTCGACATCATGAGGAAGGACGGCGGCCGGCTGTCATTTCCAATTCGCGAGCTTGATCTGGACAACTTCGAGCATGGCGAGGCGATGCAGTACGAAGTTGATATGGGTAACGCCAAGCCTTCGGGCCGCATTCAGGCGCACGGCACCCTGGGGCCCATCACTGCAAAGGATCTCGGCAAAACGCCAGTCTCCGGTGACTTCACGTTTCACTCCGTTTCGCTGCACGACGTGGGTGATATTCGCGGCACGCTTTTCTCGAAGGGGCGCTTCAAGGGCACGCTGTCAGCCATGGAAGCGGATGCAACATCGAACACGCCTGACTTTGCCGTTGACGATGGGAAGGCTACAGCCGTTGGTGCATCGATTCAATGCACGGTGAACGGCATGAACGGCAATTTGGCGATTCACAGCATTGAGGCAAAAGTCGGAAAGACCACGATTCATGCGGCTGGAGCGATTGCGGGCTCTCCCAAGATCACCAATCTCGACATCACGGTTGACGGCGGGCGCGCCGAAGATGTCCTTCAACCCTTCATGCGTAAAGAGGTTCCGATTGTGGGCCCTGTGCGGCTTCGTAGCCATGCCTACATCGGTCCATCGGGAGAGCCTTTTCTCGAGCGACTACGCGTCGAGGGAGTCTTCGATGTGCCGACCGAGCGCCTCACTGACAAGAAAACCGAAAAGAATCTTTCAGCGTTTAGCCAGCGCGCGCAGGGAAAATCGCAGGGCCACGGAGACAAGTCAGACGAGGAGTCCGATACGTTGTCTTCGATCAAGGGGATGGCGCAGATTCGCAACGGCATCATCCGTTCGCAACACCTTGTCTTTCAGGTCGCCGGTGCTGAGGCCGATCTGAGCGGCACGTTCACGTTGCATGGGCAGGTTGCTCACCTGGTTGGCGACCTCAAGATGGAGTCTGATATCTCGCATACCACTACTGGTTTCAAATCGTTTCTCTTGAAGCCGCTCGCTCCATTCTTCAAGAAGCGCAACGCAGGCGCAGTGGTTCCGATCGTAGTTACCGGGAGCCCCGGAAGCTACAAGGTCAGCCAGGATATCTCGCATGATAACTAGGAGCGCGGAGAGTAAGTTGCGATTTACGCGAAGGGAATTCTAGTGCGCCGTGAACCCGCGCGTACGGCGTATTCGGTAGATCAACGTCAGTAGTGTTACTGTGCCGCAACTTAGCAAGCTTGCCGCCATACCTAAGATGAGCGACATATCGTGCTGATAAGCGCCATGCACAATGCCGATCGCCTGCAGCACGCTGAAGCCGCCGAATGTAATCAATGAGACGCCTTCATCTGTCTTTTTGCGCCATACGGCAAGGGCCTGCGGCACAAAAAGCAGTGCATTGCACAGCAGCCCCAACCCGAAAATCACTGCAACTATCTGCTTCATTTCTGCACTATCCCCCATGACTTATCGCTATATCTTCGCATGTATGGGTTTTTAAATTATCAATCGACATTGGGCGAAGTTATAGCAAACGTGGAACTTCGGCATTTTGGGGGCTAGACTTAAAGTTAGCAAACACTCCCTTACACAACTTATAGCAACCAGGCCCGCATCTTAGGTACAGTGCGTTTAAAGATTCCCAATTCGGTGGTAATTGCAGGGTGTGCGGCGCTGGCAGTGGTAGCGCTCATATCACTTACGGGTTTCACCAATGGAGGACAACAGACGCAGGCTGCTGCGGTACAGCCGGCAACTCAGCCCGCGACTGAGCCTCAGCCGCAGCTCAAGCTTGCACCTCAGACGCCCATCGCTGAAAAGAAAGAAGAGTTGGGTGACGACCAGACCTGGCATCCCGAATGGGATGTTCTGGTTGAAGAGGCGCTGCCTCCCGAGTTTCTCACTCCGCGGGTGTCGCGTGCTGTCAAGCCATTCTGCCCCCGATTCAGCTCATTGAGTGAGCCAGACAAGCGTGCGTTCTGGGCCTATTTCTTTCAAGCGTTGGCAGGGGCCGAGGCAGGTCTGAAGCCCACTACAAATGTACGTCATACTGAACCCGAAGTGGCAGTGAAAGACGATGTCACGCACCGCATTGTGCGCCAGCAAGGCCTGCTGCAGTTGACCTATATGGATTCGCAGCGCTATGGCTGCGAGTTCGATTGGGACACGGATAAGGAACTGGATGAGCATGATCCAGCCAAGACGATTCTGCAGCCCAAAAATAATCTCATGTGTGGCGTGAAGATTTTGCACAACCAAATCATTGACCAGCACAAGCCGCTGCTGAGCAACACAAGTTACTGGGTTACCCTTCGGCCCGACACGATGAGCTTCAAAGTCTTCCTCAAGCAGATGGCCAACGTGCCCGCGTCTTGCGGTCGTCATTCGGTGCGCAAAGCAAAGCCCGAGCCGGTACGTGAAGCGTCAACGGCTGCTTTGCCCTCGCAGCCCATAGCGGGCGGCGCGCACTAAACAGACATTGCTCGCCAGTGCTCCAGCTGGATTGCTTTGTCTGATGGCCGTGCGCTGCATGACCCGCGTCAATTAAATCGGCCGCCGCCAACCTGTAGAATGTCCAAAGCGTTCTTCAGGTCTCTTCCATGAATTACTTTGAGCAAGTTTCCAAGGCAGCCGCATTCCTGCGGACGAGGATCGCCGCGTCATCGGCCGCGCAACCGCACCGCATCGGCATCGTACTCGGCTCCGGTCTCGGCGCAGTCGCGGATGCCGTCACCGACGCCGTGATCGTGCCATATGCCGACATTCCTCACTTTCCGCAATCCACCGTGGAAGGCCACACGGGCCGCATCGTGGCGGGGCAACTGGGCTGTGTGCCTGTGATCGTGATGCAGGGCCGCGTGCACTTTTACGAGGGCTATACGCCCGCGGAAGTGACCTTTCCCATGCGTGTGATGGGCGCGCTGGGAATTCGCGCCGTGATCCTGACCAACGCCGCAGGTGGCATTGAGGAAGGCTACCGCGTGGGCCAACTCGTGGCCCTGGCCGACCATATCAACTTCATGGGCTGGAACCCGCTGACCGGCCCCAACGAGCCGCGGTTCAGCTTCACTCCGGGAGCCGCACTGCGCTTTTTCGATATGACCGAGGCCTACAGCAAGCGTCTCCGCGATTGCGCCAAAGAGGCCGCATCAGCAGAGGGCTTCGCGCTAAAGGAAGGGGTGTACCTCGCCACACCTGGCCCCAGCTTTGAGACGCCCGCCGAGATTCGCGCCTTTCGTGGCCTGGGCGCCACTCTGGTGGGCATGTCGACGGTGCCTGAAACCATCGTCGCCCGCCATATGGGCATTGAGGTTCTGGGCCTCTCGTGTGTGACGAATCTTGCCGCCGGACTGGGCAAGACGCAGCTGAGCCACGAAGAAGTCTTTGAGGCAGGCCGCCAGGTGGAGAATCGGCTTGCCGCGCTGCTCAAGCGCCTGGTGCCCAAAATCGCCGCAGGCCTGAAGACCGAAGCGGCAACCGAGTCCCGGCCGAAAGTGGATCGAAAGCCGTGAACGAAGCCGAAGCGCACTCTGAGCGCCTGCCCTTTCCGCCGGTTGTGCTGGGGATCGCGGGCTGTTCCGGTTCCGGCAAAACGACACTGGCAGCCGAACTGGCCCGGACGCTCGGAGGCATTCACTTTCCGCTCGACAACTACTATTGCGATCTGTCTCACCTGCCTCTGGATGAACGCGTGCGTCAGAACTTCGATGATCCGGCTTTGATCGAGAGCACGTTGCTGACGGCCCATGTCGCCGCGATGGCACGCGGTGAAACCATCGAACGTCCGCTCTATGACTTCTCCACCTACACACGGATTCCCGATCGCACGGAGCCGATACGTGCCGGCATGTTTTTGATCGTGGAAGGGCTTTTTGCGTTGTTCTACCCGGAGTTGTTGCCTCAATACAATCTGCGGGTGTACGTCGATACCCCTGACGATGTTTGCTTTGACCGTCGCATGCGGCGCGATATCGAAGAGCGCGGCCGCACGCCGGAGTCTGTGCTGCAGCAATACGAGGCCACGGTTCGTCCTTCAAGCCTGGCCTGGGTCAGGCCGTCCGCGGTGAATGCCGATCTCACGGTGGATGGGACGGGGGCGCTCGATTGGAAAGTGGAGCGGGTTCTTACGGAATTGCGCGGCAGGGGGCTTGTACTCAATTTCACGGATTGAAAACTACAACTTTAGCTGTAGGGATGGGTTTCCTACTTAAGATTCGTCATCTAGTTCACTTCGCAATGCATCTATAGACGATAGGTGGGGAAAAATGAGTCCATCCGTTGAGACGCTCGAAACGCTCAAGCTGAAGGTCGTGCTCTGGCTGCGCCAAGGCATCTCGCCGCGGCGGCTGGCGGTTACGCTTACGCTGGGATTC
>JADGNO010000004.1 GCA_017883405.1 Occallatibacter sp.
CTCTGGCCGCGGTAACGCGTCCGCCGGTGGTTACGATCATGGGCCACGTCGATCACGGCAAAACGTCGCTGCTCGATGCCATCCGCGAAACCGACGTCGCCGGCGGCGAAGCCGGTGGAATCACGCAGCATATCGGCGCGTACAAGGTAAAGATCACCAAGGAAGATTCGCCCGCATTCGGTCGGCAAATCGTGTTTCTGGATACTCCGGGTCACGAAGCGTTTACGCGCATGCGTGCCCGCGGCGCCAAAGTTACGGATATCGTTGTGCTCGTCGTCGCAGCCGACGACGGCGTGATGCCGCAAACGCTGGAAGCCATGGACCACGCCAAAGCCGCGAAGGTCCCGATCATTGTTGCAGTCAACAAGATCGATAAGCCTGAGGCGTTGCCGGATCGCGTGAAGAAGCAGCTGGCTGATCGCGGATTGATGCCGGAAGACTGGGGCGGCACCACGGTGTTTGTGGATGTCTCCGCCAAGAAACGCACCAACCTGAACCTGCTGATGGAAATGATCTGCCTCGTGGCTGATCTGCAGGATCTCAAGGCCAATCCGGAGCGTCCGGCAACGGGTACCGTGGTTGAAGCCAAGGTGGACCGCGGACGCGGCGTTGTGGCTACCGTCCTGGTACAGAATGGTACGCTGCGCGTAGGCGATAATTTCATTATCGGCAACACGTTTGGCAAAGTGCGCGCCATGTTTGACGATCGCAGCAAGGCTGTGGAAGAAGCGCCGCCGTCAACTCCGGTCGAAGTGCTGGGCCTTGAAGGCCTGCCGCAATCTGGCGACGTGCTGATGGTGGCCGATCGCGAGAAGGCGCGGCAGATCTCTGAGTATCGCGAACAGCGCGCCCGCGAAGCCACGCTGGCCAAGAGCTCCAAACTTTCCCTGGAAGGCCTCGCCGAGCAGATCAAGACTGCCGGCATGAAGGAGCTGCCGATTATCCTGAAAGCCGATGTGCAGGGATCGTCAGAAGTTCTGGCCGATACGTTGACCAAGCTTTCCAATGAAAAGGTGAAGATCAAGATTCTTCACACCGGTGTTGGCGCCATCAATGAAAATGACGTGCTGCTGGCGTCGGCCTCAAATGCGGTGATCATCGGCTTCAATGTCCGGCCGGAGCGCAAAGCTCAGGAACTGGCGGACATGGAAAAGATCGATATCCGCCTGCACTCGATCATTTACGAACTCCAGGACCAGATCAAGAAAGCCATGCTGGGACTGCTCGATCCGGTGATCAAGGAAACCTACCAGGGCCGCGCCGAAGTTCGCGATACGTTCCGCGTTCCCAAGGCAGGCACCATCGCCGGCTGCTACGTGCTCGACGGCATCATCAAGCGCGATTCTGACGTTCGCCTGGTGCGCGATGGCGTGCAGGTTTACAAAGGCAAAGTCGGTTCGCTCAAGCGCTTTAAAGACGATGCCAGCGAAGTGCGCAACGGCATGGAATGCGGCATCAACCTCCAAAATTTCAATGATGTAAAGAAAGGCGACGTGATTGAGGCCTTTGTGACCGAGCGCATCGCCGCGGAGATGGGAGTCGCGTAAGACAAATTGGTAATTGAGTAATTTTGTAATAGGGTTCGGCGCAAGCCGGACCCTTACTTTTTTGCCACGATCTCGCAATGTGTGGCTTCTTGCCGAAAGGCCTGACCTTCAGTCTGCTAAGCTGTCATCTGCTGAGCTCTTCAATTACCCAATTAATCATTTACCCAAATTTTTCCATGGACCTTAAAAATCTTTCGCCCGCAATGGCTTCTCAACTCACCAGCATGGTTGAGGACTACATTACCAGCAGCCGCAAAAAATACGCGCCTCAGGCCGTCCCGCTGGCGGATGCACAGCGCAGCGCCATGCAGCCATTCTTCTCGCTCGCGGTGCTCGATTCAGCGCGGCTCTGCGTTTTGCGCGGTACGCGCGTGTCGAATCCGTCCATGTACACCATGGCCAGGATGATGGGGATCCGCAACCTTCCGGATTTCGCTGACATGGCGGCAATCACCTTTGTGGACATGATTGTTTCCCATCAGGAATTCACAGCTGCATTGATCTTCCATGAACTGGTGCACGTAGTGCAGTACTCTCAGATGGGAGTCAAGGAATTTGCGACGCGTTATGTCAACGGGTTCATCCAGGGCGGGAGCTACGAACAGCTTCCGCTTGAAACGCATGCGTACGCGCTGGGAGATCGTTTCAGCCAGAACGCATCACAAGTGTTTTCTGTCGACGATGAAGTGCGGCAGTGGCGGGAAGCGGACAAGCTGTAGAGCAGTTTTTGCCCCGGTCAGGCTTGATAACGGCCAGTTTTTGGGGTGACTGCCGATTCGGGGATATAAATCCCGTTGCGCCCCTCCGACATTCAGGAGTGGCAATCTCGTCCCTGTGTGTCTTTAGCAGCGCGACGGGCGAGATACCTCGAATGCAAGTTGCCCTGTTCTGGGGAGACAATTGAAGAGGCAGGAAGACTTTTTTAGATCCGAGACCACCCTCATGCGCCGCACGTCGTTCATGTACGTTCTTATTGAAGAGCGACCAGATGTGGACATCAAACACATCTCCCAGTTTCACCTTATTGACAGCGATGAGTTCCTTTTGCTTCGCGCGTTCATGGCCCTTCAGTATTTTCCGTCCTCTCTCCTTGACTTGCTCCAAAGCGACAAGCCGTTCAGCGCCGCAATGGAACGAAGGAGGAGACTTCCACAATTTAGAAAAATTTCGCCGACTGCGGTGCATCCTCTTTATTGGGAAGAGATGCTTCAGACTCCAGCCGTCATCATCATGACTGGGAACGCCATACCAGAATGGCTTGCGAAGTTAAGTGAAATGCGACCAGTTGGCTTGCTGACGTCTTCTCAACGGACGTTGCAGAAATCGAAGTCTCTAACAAGCGTCTCTGCTGGCTTACTAAAGGGGTTTTCAGACATACGCGAGTTCTACCGAGTCATTGGTGAGCTGATAGAGCGGCTCAAAGCGGTTCCACCACTTGTCGCCCAGATTCCAGAGGGATTGCTCACGATCGAGACTTCGGACCTCCTCGCTCTGAGACCACGACTTGACTTCATAGATTACCTTCCTAGTCCGCAACCGTGGGCTGGCAGAAGCGCCGCCATACTCTACAATAGGCTCTCGAATGCCGCTGAAGAAACTCCGCTTCTTGATCCAACCTTCGATGTTAAACCGCTGCTTGCGCCAGCAATGCTGAACTGGGCTACTGCCGCTTGTGGCGTGCTTATGGCTAGAGAGTACGGAGTTGGAATTCCGCGGACTGCAGGTGTTAAGCCACGAGAGGTGAATCAATTAGCAAAACTGCTTCGGAGTCCCTCTCCGTCCGACGAGAAGTTCGATCACTTCATGAATATCGGTCGAAAGGTCTCTGGTCAGGGAGACATCAGCCGGCCGTTCCTCACTGTGCCAGTTCCTAGATTAGACACCCTCAGACAACCAACTGAGGGAATGAATCCCGACTTGATCAAGCCGTTGCATCGCAGGATGGCGGCAAATGCGATGTCAGACTTCCTAAGAGGGAAAGAGCGATCTAAGTTCGATTCGTCTGAGGCTAAAGATGTCTATGTAACCAGTCAACACACAATCCTTCAGGAACAGAGGCTGCTCGCATGCGAAGCAGTTTGGCTCTCATCGATTGACGATCGGGTTCCGATACAATTGAGACCCTTCCGGGGAAATGTTCCTAGCGCCTTCAGAGACTTCATGAATGCGCTTGCTAACAATAGCAAGAAGAGCAGTGAACTCTTCCAAGCCTTGGAGATTGCCCTAGCCGGGTCACTACCGCCTGGGGTTGTCGATTCTGTGCTCAAGAGAGCGTCATCGGTGCTCCTTTTTAGCGATTATCCATATGAGTGGACACTCGTCGATGACCGTCCACTTTGTCTGTATCGGCCAACGGCTCGCGTTCCACTCAGTATGAGTTCTTGGTACAACATAAGTGCCGC
>JADGNO010000260.1 GCA_017883405.1 Occallatibacter sp.
ATCTGTGCCACGCGCAGATCGACTTTGACGAAATCATCAATGGTGATGACTTCAGAAACGGAAGCCGGACCTGCAGCGGGAGCTTGCGCTGACGGCGCGGCCTCACCCGTTGCAGACGGTGTAAGCGGTGCCGATGCGGGAGCTGGCTGCGGCGTTGATTCAAGGCGGCTGCTGGCCAGCGGCGCAGGTACCTGGTCCACCTTGGCCGTCTCGATGGGCCTTGAGGGATTGACGGGAGCGGAGGTCGTGGGTGTTGTACCCTGGCCCGCGCCGGTGGATTGTGTGGGCGCCACGGACGTGGCTGCAGGAGCGCGGCCTGGTGCGGTGGTGTCGCCCTGGCTCGCTGCTTCAACAGCGCTGCGATTGTTTTCGTCTTCTAGATTCTGCATGCGATCGATTGCGTCCTTTTCCGCGCGGGGGAACAGCGGCGCTGGTTCGCCAAATTGAGTTCCGGCTTTCAATCCGCCCCACGCGAGATTGTCCAGGAATGAATTTTTTGCGGCATCGGCAATTTCGCCCTGGCCCAGTTGACGCCACACCTTGGCGGCCGCGTCGGGCAGGATGGGGTATACCAATGCGGTGATGATGCGAATAGCCTCGGCCGCGGTAGCCAGCACGCGGGCTTGCAAAGCTGCGTGATCGGCGTCGGAGCGATCGGGCGGCTTCTTCCAGGGCGCATTGGCGGTAAGGTAACCGTCGGTTTCGGCGACCAAAGTCCAAAGCGATTTCAAAGCCTCAGAGAAGTTCAGCTCGTCAAACAGAGGACCAAAGGCAGAGAGCGCATTCTCAGCGCTGGTGCGCAATGCAATTTCAGCAGAGGCCGGTTCGCCTGCTCCAGGAACGACTCCGCCGAAGTATTTGTGCACCATGTTGACGACGCGGCTGACGAGATTACCGTAGCCATTGGCGAGGTCGCCGTTGTAGCGCTGCACCAGAGCATCAAAGCTGAAGTTGCCGTCCTGTCCAAACGGAATTTCGCGCAACAGGAAGTAGCGCAGCGCATCGGCGCCGAGCACTTCCATCACCGTCTCAGCGCGCACAATGTTGCCGCGCGATTTCGACATCTTTCCTTGATCGAACAATAGCCATCCGTTGGCGCGCACGGAGCGCGGCGGCTCAATGCCTGCGGCCATCAGGAACGCGGGCCAGTACACGCAGTGAAAACGGCTGATTTCTTTGCCGATCAGGTGCATGTCGGCCGGCCAGAATTTTTTAAAGCGCGCCTGGTCGTCGGGATCGTCTGACCCGTAGCCGAGCGCGGTGGCGTAGTTGGCCAGCGCATCGAGCCACACATAGACGACATGCTTTTCATCGCCCGGAACCGGAATACCCCAGGAGAAGCTGGTGCGGCTAACGGAAAGGTCTTTGAGACCGCTGCGGACGAAGGATACAACTTCGCGGCGCGTTGATTCCGGGCCCATGAAGCTGGAGTTGGCCTCGTAAAACTCAAGCAGCTTGCGTTCGAAGGCGGAGAGCTTGAAGAAATAATTTTCTTCGCTGACGGTCTCGGTAATGCGTCCGCAATCGGGGCAGGGAGTGCCGGGAGGGCCGTCAACATACGCTTCGTCGGACACGCAGTACTGGCCGGTGTAATAGCCCTTGTAGATAAACCCGCGATCACGCAGGGTGGCGAAGAGTTTTTGCACGCCGCGCTTGTGGCGCTCCTCGGTGGTGCGGATGAAGTCGTCGTAGGTGAGGCCGAGCTTGTCCCACAGTCCGCGAAATTCAGCGGAGATGGCGGTTGCGAAATCGGAGGGCGTGCAGCCGGCGAGTTCGGCGGAGCGCTCGATCTTTTGCCCGTGCTCGTCAGTACCTGTCAGGAACCAGGTGTCGATGCCAAACGCCCTTTTGCGGCGGGCGATGGCGTCGCAAACGATTGTGGAATAGGCATGGCCCAGGTGCGGCCGCGCGTTCACGTAGTAGATGGGCGTGGTGAGGTAATAGCGGTTTGATTTTGAGCTTGAATCAGTCATGAAAAGCGCATTTCGTTCGCGCGCATGGACCTGGGTAACGCTGCGGCGATCAATCTCCATCTTACGGCATTGGGCAGAGCGAACACGGGTTGCGCAGAGCAGGATGCGGAATGCGCAGATGGTCAAGGGGATGCGCGTCTCAGATGATAAAATCACCTTGAAAATCAAGGATTTCTGAGGCATCCCTACGTGTATCTGGAATTGCAGAAGAAGCTCGGCGACCATCTCCGCGCGGTATTGAAGCAGAAGTACGATCTCGACGTCGAAAACATTCCGCTGGAGATTCCGCCGGACCTGAAATTTGGCGAGCTGTCGAGCCCAATCGCATTTGAACTGGCCCGCAAACTGCGCAAGGCACCCAAGGTGATTGCGCAGGAGATTGTGGAAGCCATTGGTCCGCTGGAAGGGTTTGCCGGGTTCGACGTGGCGGGCGCCGGGTACATCAATGCGCGGTTCGATCGAACTGCTGCTACGCGAGCTGTGGCTGGCGGGGTGACTTCGACGAGTTCCTCGGCAGGGCTGCACGCGCTGGTGGAGCATACCAGCATCAATCCCAACAAGGCCGCGCACATCGGGCACTTGCGCAACGCAATCCTGGGCGACACGTTTGTAAAGCTGCTGCGCGCTGCCGGGCAAAAAGTGGATGTGCAGAACTACATTGATAACACCGGCGTGCAGGTTGCCGATGTGGTGGTGGGCTTTCAGCATTTGCAGGGAAAGAGCCTTGACGAAGTTCGTGCTCTGATTGCCTCATGCGAGAAGAGCACCGATTATGCGGGCGCGTTCGACTACTACTGCTGGGACCTGTATGCGCGCACTTCGCAGTGGTACGGTGAAGGCACTGAAGAAGAGAAAGCCGCGCACAAAAAGCTGCGGCTCGACACACTGCATGAAATTGAACACGGCGGCAACGATACGGCTGAAATGTCCGAGTTGATTTCGACTTCGGTGCTGCGGCGGCATTTGGAGACGATGCTGCGGCTCGGCATTGAGTACGATTTTCTGCCGCGCGAGAGCGAGATTCTGCACCTTAAGTTCTGGGACGCTGCATTTGAGCAGTTGAAGAAAACGGGCGTTCTGTACTTCGAGAATGAAGGCAAGAACAAGGGCTGCTGGGTGATGACCAGGCCGGGCGCAGCGGAGACCGAGGGCGTGGATGAAGACGCCAAGGTGATTGTGCGTTCGAATGGCACCGTGACTTATGTGGGCAAGGACATTGCTTATCACCTTTGGAAGTTCGGTCTGCTTGGCAAGGACTTTGGCTACAAGCCGTTTTTCAAATACGCCGATCGCGACTGCTGGATTTCGACCGAGCACGGCGTTGAGCCGCATCCGCACTTTGGCGGCGCGCAGGCAATTTACAACGTGATTGACTCGCGCCAGTCGGACCCGCAGGCGAACGTGATTCAGGCGCTGCGCGGCATGGGGTATACGGAGCAGGCGGATCGCTACACGCACTTCAGCTACGAGATGGTGGCGCTTACTCCGCGCTGCGCGGTGGACCTTGGCTACGATGTGGCGGAAGAGGATTTGTCGCGTTCCTACATTGAAGTGAGCGGGCGCAAGGGGTTCGGCGTAAAGGCCGATGACCTGATTGACAAACTGATTGCGGCCACGCGCGCGGAGACTGATGCGCGGCAGACGGGACGCGATGACGTCGAGCGTCATAAGATCGCCGGGCAGATAGCGATTGGCGCGCTGCGCTACTTTATGTTGAAGTACACGCGCGGCTCGGTCATTGCTTTCGACTTTAAAGACGCATTGAGTTTTGAAGGCGAGACAGGGCCGTACGTGCAGTACGCGTCGGTGAGGATCAAGAATATTTTCCGCAAGGGGAATACGACGGCTGATGCCGCGCTGGCGGAGTATGCGGAGTTAGCGGCGTCAGACCCGGCAAGGCTTGCCCCTTTTTTTGCCGGCGAGGAGAACGAGGACATCTGGGCCTTATGGCTGCGCGCCGCGCGGCGCACGCTGGTGCTTGAGCAGTGCATCGCTACTTCAGAGCCTGCGTATCTCGCCAAGCATGCGTTTCAGCTTGCGCAGGAGTTTGCCAATTTCTATCACCGGCATCACATTCTTACCGAAGAAGACCGGGCGAAGAAAACGTTTCTGCTTGCGACGGCGGCTGTTGCCCTGCGCGAGTTAGTGCTTTCGCTGGAGTGGCTGGGGATTGAAAGTCCGGAAGCGATGTAGGAGCAGCTTCTAGCTCCTACCTTTTAGCTTCTAACTTTCTCTTGCGAAGGCTAAATGCATTGATATCCCAGGTCTCAAGATCGAGCCCTGGGGCACCCGATTTGTTCGCGCTGACCTGGGGGATACTCGGTCCACTACTAAATTGCGCTAGAACCGCAGTTGAACTTTTAATGAGTGTGCGCGGTCGGCGGCCACCTTGAAGGCTTTTGCTGCTTCGTCGGCGCGGAATTCGTTGCTCATGATTGGGCGCAGATTGATGCGGCCCGATGTTACCAGGCGGATGGCTTCGTCAAACACATCCCCGTAGCGCTGCGAGCCGATGTAATTAATTTCTTTCCTCATAATGCGAAGTGCGGGCAGCGCGATGTCTTCGGTGGGCAGGGTTCCGATCTGCACAATGGTTCCACCTGGGCGCACAACTTCGAAGGCCTGCCGCAGGGCTTTTGGCGATGCCGATGCTTCAATGATGGTGTCGAATCCGAGGCCGGCAAGTTCAAGTGCTTCGTCGATGAAGTTTTCACCTTCCGGATCGAATACGACAGGAACGCCGCTGTCCGCTGCCATCTGACGGCGTTGCGGCACAATGTCGGTAATGGCGATTGGCGCTGCTCCGTGCGCCTTGGCCGCTGCTGCGGCGAGGCGGCCGATGGTCCCCGCACCTAAAACTAAAACGCGCTTGCCTGATACTCCGCCGGAGCGCCTGATAGCATGCAGTGCGACTGCGAGCGGCTCAAGCATTGCGCCGATCTCGTCGCTGATTTCGTCGGGAAGCGCGTGGCACTGGTCCGCGCGAACCGTGACGAACTCCGCCATGGCACCGTTGACAGGCGGAATGGAACCGCCGCTGCCCAGCATGATGGTCTTGAGGCAGAGATTGCCGCGGCCCGCTTTGCAGAAATCACAAAACCCGCAGGCACGAGCTGGATTGGCCGTGACGCGCTGGCCAATGGCCACTCTGGTGACGCCATCGCCGATTTCGGCGACCTCTGCGGAAAACTCATGGCCAAGAATGAACGGGCCGTTGGGCACGGAGGTTCCGCAATGGCCCTGTTCGTAATAGTGGAGGTCAGATCCGCAGATACCGACGCGCCGAATGCGCAAAAGCACCATGCCGGGCTCGAGTTCGGGGCTGCTGAATGACTGGACGCGCACGTCACCTGGAGCGTAGAAGACAGCGGCTTTCATGGTGTTGGCCATGCATAAGGATACTCCAGCAGCTGAGATTTTTGTCGCCAACTGCTCGACCTTGCTGCTTTTGGATTTGCCAAATGCACGCATGAGCGGTAACAATTTCTCGGCGTGGTCTGACCAGTGCGCCGGGGATTCTGAAACCCTGAGAGAGTCGCTGTTTGATTCAAGACGAGGAGCCTTTTCCATGATTTGCATGCGTGTTCCGCTGTTGTTGTGCCTGATTGCCGGGGTTGGTTTTGCGTTGCGGACGCGGGCACAGGTTGCCGAGGAGTACGCGCCGCCGAGCACGGTTTCGCTACTGACGGCGAATGCGCATGCAAGAGAGCCGGGGCTGATTTTTTATCTTTCAGGCGACAGCAGTTTGAACGCTGATTATGCTGCGGGCGGAAACCCTTTTCCTAACTACGTGAAGGACGTGAAGATTATGCCGGACGGCGTGCGTGGCAGTTACATTCAATGCGCTGATACGCAGTTGCTGTCCTATTGGGCGCCGGGGAATATTTATGCGCAGCGCGGCACACTGTCGTTTTTCTGGCGCGCGCGCACGCCGCTGGATGAGACTGAGTTTCCTGTTTTTCGCGTGGGGTATGCGGACCACTCCAGTTGGGACATGGTGTGGATGCGGATTGACTGGAACGGGCATGGATTCGACGCGTTTGTGACGGACGTAAACCTGGGGCGCACCCGCGTGTCAGTCAAGTTGCCGGAGACGCCAAAGCCTGACCAGTGGCTGCACATTGCGTTGGCGTGGGATGAGACGAGCGGCATTCGCTTTTACATTGACGGCAAGCTGATGGCGACGAAGCAGGCTACGGGGCTGTTCGATATGAATCTCGATCAGTTTGGTCCGCACTCGCGATTGATTGCGCCAACCGGCGTGGAGAGCTCGTACAGCTACGACCGCGCGGGCGACATAGACGAGTTGCGCATCTATGATCGGATGCTTTCAGACGAAAACATTGTAGGTCTAGTTAAGAATGAGATTCCGCAGGATCTTTCGTCGATTG
>JADGNO010000261.1 GCA_017883405.1 Occallatibacter sp.
AGGCACGCCTCCGCCCAGCGCAGGAGCCTTGATTTGCAATGTCGCCACAGGATTTGGAAACGTAAAAAATCTTCGCGCAAAGAAGAAATCGAGAATCACTCCCACTGGAAAAAGAAACGCGATGGTCCGCAAAAATGATTTCCTCGAAACATGCACACCTTCTTTGGGCACAAACCAGATGCCGATCACGAGAATCGGCACGATAAAAAGCAACAGGCTGATCGTGTACCCATAAGGAGTCAGATTTCGCGCCGTGACATCGACCGCCGGCGGCACGCGCACCGTATGAAGCGTAAGCGCCGCAGGCACCGCGATCATGATCAAAATCCCAATCACAATCTGGAGGCTGGTACGCGGAGACGGGTTGGGAAGCTGCGCCGCCATAGTTTGTCCTTTTCACCAGGAGCCGGGAGTGAAGGAACTATAGCATCGAACGCGCGCCGTACACATCATAAGCATTACTTATCGCAATCACAATTTTAATAACTTGGTCGAATATCATGTTTGGGTGGAGACTGAACACAGGGAGACACCGTGACTCAAACCTGGGATCCGCACGCGTACGCGAAAAATGGCGCCTTCGTCCACGGCCTTGCCGGCGGAGTGCTGGAATGGCTCGCGCCGCAGCCCGGCGAGCACATCCTCGATCTCGGCTGCGGCGACGGCCAATTGACCACTCGTCTCGTCGCAGCCGGAGCAAACGTGCAAGGCATCGATGCTTCCTCGGCAATGGTCGAGGCTGCGTGCGCACGTGCAATCGACGCAACGCAAGCCCCCGCCGAGCAGTTGCCTCTCACGGACGCCTCCTTCGATGCCGTTTTCTCCAACGCCGCGCTCCACTGGGTGCAGGGACAAGACGCCATGATATCTGAAGTTCATCGCGTCCTCCGGCCAGACGGGCGTTTCGTCGCCGAGATGGGCGGCCAAGGCAACGTCGCCGCCATCCTCGTTGCACTCATGGCAGTTCTCGAACGTTATGGCTTTGCCGCCGCGGAAAAAGGCGTCAACTACTATCCCACGCCCGAATCCTACACGCGGCGCCTTGCGCGTCATGGATTTGAAGTCGAGCGCATCGCCCTCATTCCACGTCCCACGCCTCTTGAATCAGGCGGTATGTCCGAATGGTTGAAGACGTTTCGTCGCGGCGTGCTGGAGCAAATTCCAGAACCAACGCGCGACATCGTGATCAATGAAACTTGCTCTCTGCTTGAACCCGTACTGCGCGATGAAGACGGCCATTGGATCGCCGATTACGTTCGCCTGCGCTTCATTGCGCGCGCCCGCAAAACTTAGCGCGAAAAAAACATCCGCCCGCCGACAAGTATCAGGGTCAGTGCAAAGATGCGGCGCAGCCAAATCTCGGGAATATGTTGCGCGCCCACCGCGCCAAAGTAGCCGCCAACTAGAAAACCCGCTGCTAACAACAGCGCAATGCGCAGGTCGGCGTTACCCTTGCGGTAATACTCGAGAAAAGCAAAAATCCCCACCGGAGCCAGCAGCGCGCCCAGCGAAGTACCCTGAGCCTTGAACTGATTCATGCCAAACAGCCACACCAGCGCGGGCACAAACAGAATGCCGCCGCCAATCCCCACCACGCCTGACACCAACCCTACGATGAGACCCACCAGCAGCGCCAAGCCCACCATCTGCTTTCCCTCCGTTTGATCCGGCCGCAATCGCGCGCCGTCCGCGTCTACAGCGTAAACCATTGAGCCCGCAGATTCGGTTGTGCCTGGCCAGACTTATATCACAGATACTTATCGATTAGATCGATTGACACTCTGACTAATCCATTTGCTACCCTGACTTAGAATCCACCAATAAATATTCTCAAACAGCTTGCCTTTTCCTCGTAACCTATGGCAAAGTACTAAGTGCGTAGGAGAACGCCCAATGAAACACATAACGCAAATCTCGATGCGTACGCTGCTCCGGCTGGATATTGGCCGAGTCAGCGATCGGGCGTGGTTTCTCAATTTCCAGTAGCCCGCTGGTATCTGCATCCTACGCAAAGCGCATGCACATTGACATTTGAATCGAAGTGAAGGTAAGCCGCGTCTTCTTTGACTCTTGACGCGTCCTCGACTTTCCCTAGTGGCGAACAGGCCAGGTACATCGCATTTAGCGATCGTCACCAGCCCTCCTTTCGGATAACTTCGGTTCACTTAGTCCAACTTCTATCCGCGCGACGATGACTTAGTCGCCTGCGCCCGCTATAACTGCGTCCTAAGTTGCACTGATAAGTGATGCGCCGGTGGTGTAGGTTACGGATACTTCGCCTGACACGCGAGAGATGCAGCTTCGATTCCTGCCCAGAACGTTAGTTCAGGTAGCTCAATGGTCAGAGCGCCAATGTTCCGCAACCGCTTGTTCCCCGGCCCAACCTTCCGTTCATTCGGATTAGAAACGAAACAGACATGGGCAAGCTAAATGTGAAAAACGGCACGCCGGTGGGCACTTCCCACCTGTGCAAGAGCTGCAGCTGGGGCCAATTCATGACTGGGTATCGCGAGTCGGACCTGTTGGTGATCTGCACCAACAGCAATCCAAATATCGCCGTTCCCTTCCCGGTCTTTGATTGCAGCGAATTCAACGACAAGAACCGCCCGGATTGGGAGCAGATGAAGAAGTTGGCGATCGATGTGGATCCAACCCGCGTCTCCTCGCGCACGCGCGGCTTCAATGCGGTCACCACGATCCAGCCCCTTCGGCGGACCGGTGCAGATCACGACGATCAGGATGAAGAGGCCGCAGAGGCCTAGATCCGCCGCGCCTCTCATCCCGTACGGCGCTCGATCTTCCCATGGCCGGAGTTGGGTATGGCGCGTGGCATCATATCGACGGCTGGAGCGAGACCGTTGTGGACTTCATAGCTCAACTCGAAGCCGGCCAACCAGCTGCCTGACCCGAAGTTCGCTTCAAATGCCCGGAAGCAACGGAATATTGTGGCCTCCGGGATTTTGTTTTTGCCATCGGTCTTTCACGCGGGACGCGTGCAATCCACAGTGAATCATTCAGCTCAAAATTGCGTCTATGCATCTAACGAAGTGAGGTTGGGGGGCGATTGACGCGTTTGCAACTACATCTGCCTGAGCATATGCATCTTCCCAAAAATTTGCATCTGCCACACATGCACTTGCCAAAGCTGGAGCGGCGGCCGGAGTTGGACGCACTCCGCGGGCTATTCCTGGTGTGGATGACGCTCACACACCTGCCGACCCGCTTTGCAGATTTTGTGAACCAGCCGTTGGGGTTTGTTTCTTCGGCTGAGGGCTTCGTCTTTGTCTCGGCGCTGCTCGTAGGGCGCCTCTATTTCCGCGAACTGGTACAAAATCCAGCCAACGTACGCGCGCGCCTCTGGAAAAGATCCCTGAAGATTTACGGCTATCACTTGTTGATGCTTGCACTTGCATTTACCGTAGTTGCCGGTTTCGCAGTCCATACACACAAGGCGGCTCTCCTCAATCTGCTTGATTTCTATCTCGCACATCCCGTGGTAGCGATCGTGGGTTCGGTGCTGCTGATCTATTGCCCGCCGCTGCTCGACATTCTTCCCATGTACGTAGCATTCCTGTTCTTCACGCCGGCGGTCTTGTCGGCGGCGGTGCGCTGGGGTTGGAAATGGATTTTGGCCGTCAGCGGATTGATTTGGATTCTGGCTCAGTACGGCTTGCGCGACGTGGTGCACAGCTGGATCGTGCATGTGACTCATTTGAAAATTCCTCTTCAGGAAAGCGGGGCTTTCAATCTCTTCGCCTGGCAAGGGGTTTGGGCGGTGGGATTGTGGCTCGGCGCCAAGTCTGCAACCCAAACTGAAATCTTCCGCAGGGTGCCGGGGTGGCTCGCCGCCGCAGCCGCCGCAGCATGCATGTTTTTCATTGGAATTCGATTCGGCTGGCTCGGACCACATCTCACCCAGCAAGCTCTCGGTCTTGAACTCGATAAATGGCAGATAGGACCTCTCCGCGCCATGAACCTGATCGCATTCACGATTGTCGTCTACTGGTTGCGAAAATACCTCATCAAACTGGTCGCGATTGAGCCATTCCTGACCCTTGGCAAGGCCTCGCTCAAGGTGTTTTGCGCTCATATCTTCTTCGTGTTTGCCGGTTTGGCTCTCCTTTATGGCGACCTGAATAAGGAGGGACTGGATCAGTTGCACGGCATTCCAGCCATCGCCCTGCTGGCCGTCACGTTTACCGCACTGATCGTGGTCGCCACAAATGAGGTCAGGAAGAAGCGCGCCGAGCGCGAAAGGAAGAAGACTGAGGAACAAGGCGGCCGAGACCCAGGAGC